>NZ_JBVKBC010000014.1:0-176976 GCF_055639095.1 Streptomyces sp. NPDC107550 | reverse complement strand
TCCTCCACACCTACAACCACCACCGCTGCCACACCGCACTCGGCGGCCAACCACCGATCAGCCGTGTGAACAACCCTGCGGGTCAATACACCTAGAGGTCGCCGAGCAGCCGGCACAGGTCCGCGAGGTCGCCCGCCGCGCCCGCGCGCTCCAGCAGGCTCAGCGCGTTGACGTAGTGCTCCTCCGCCTCCTCGGTGTCCCCGGCGTCCTGCGCGATCAGGCCGAGCAGCCGGTGCGCGCCCGCCGCGTGCACGGCGCCGCGCTCCGGGTTCAGGGCGCCGAGCAGGGCGCGCAGCATGCCCGCCGCCTCCCGCGTACGGCCCAGGCGGCGCAGCACATCGGCCAGTTCGACCTCGACCTGCTGCGTGTACAGGGCGGCACGTTTGGCGGAGAGCATGTCGCGCGCGGTGCGCAGTTCGGCCTCCGCGTCGGGCAGCCGGCCGGCCTGCGCGTGGACGTAGCCGCGCATCCAGTGGCAGTGCGCCAGCTCGGTACGGATCTGGAGCTGCTGGTACAGCTCGGCGGCCTGCGCCGCGCGCGCGTGCGCGCCGAGGTCCATGTACGGGGCGATGGACGCGGTGTAGAGCAGCACGATGGCGTCCGGATCGTGCAGACCGCCCGTGTTCAGCTCGTCCAGCGCGGTCTCCAGCAGGTAGCAGGCGTAGCGCAGAGAGCCGGAGAGGTAGTGGACGAGGGCCCGCGCACGGATCACCGGCGCGCGCTGGGGGAGCGGGGCGCCGGCCGCGCCGAGCAGGTGTTCCGCGGTGTCGAAGTGGTCGCGGGCGGCGGCCAGTTCGCCGCTCTCCAGGGCGCATTCGCCGAGCCCCAGTTCGGCGGAGGCGCCCTCGGCGGGCAGCTCCTCGCGGCGCGCCTCGGCGGCCAGCTCCGCGTACAGCAGCGCCGCTTCGTCGGCCGCCCCTGTCGCCAGCGCGCGCTGCGCCTCCGTGAGCCTGAGCCGCAGGCGGGTGGCCAGGTCTCCGGCGCCCTTGAGGGAGATCCCCGGCGGAGGCTGCTTGCAGTACGGGTTGCGCAGTTCCCCGCGCCCCTCAGGGAGTTGGCCTGAGTGCCGACATCCAGCCCCTCCGGCGATTGAGGAGCGGGGTCTGGGGCAGCGCCCCAGAGTGCGGGGTGCGTCGTGGCCGCTCGCGCAGTTCCCCGCGCCCCTGACGGGGCTGACCTCAGCGTGCCTTCCCAGCGGCAGCGTCCGCCGCGCCCCCGAGGGGGCTGACCTCAGCGCAACCCATGTCGCCGCGCAACCATCCGTTCCGTCGCCCCCCTGGGAAGGACCCGCCGCAGCGCGAACACCAGCGCCGCATTGCTGCCCACGGCATACAGCGGCCGCGGCCGCGGCGCCTCGATCGCGGTGACGATCCGCGCGGCGACCTTCTCGGCGCTGATCCCGGCCGCCTCATTGGCGTCGAGATGGGCCAGCATCGTGTCGTAGGCGGCCCGGAACGGCGAGCCGACGCCCACGTACTGGGTGCGCCGGGCGCTGATCCCGGTGGCGATGGACCCCGGCTCCACGGTCGTCAGATGGACGCCGAAGGGCGCGTACTCGCGGCGCGCGGCATGCGCGAACCCCTTGATCGCGGCCTTCGAGGCGACGTACGAGGAGCGGTGGGCGAGCGGGAAGCTGGCGAGCATCGAGCCGACCATGACCACGCGCCCGCGCCGCCGCTCGCGCATGCCGGGCAGCAGGAGCTGGCTGAGCCGGACCGCCCCGAACACGTTGAGCTGGAACAGCCGCCGCACCGCGTCCATGGGCAGTTCCTCGAACGGCCCGCTCTGCGACTCGCCCGCGTTGTTGACGAGCACGTCCACCGCGCCGGCCGCCGCCGCGCACGCCGCGATGCTGTCCTCGTCGGCGAGGTCGAGCGCCAGATACGTCACCCCGTCGAGCGGCTCGGCGATCTTCCCGGGGTCGCGGCTGGTCCCGTACACGCGGTAGCCGCGCCGGACGAGCGCGGCTGCGGTGGCCGCGCCGATGCCCGAGGACGCGCCCGTGACCAGGGCCGTGCCGCGCCCGGCGGCCTGCCCGGCGCTCACGCGAGGCTCCGGGCGAGGGCGCGTCCGGCGGCGCGGCCGGAGAAGATGCAGCCGCCGAGGAAGGTGCCTTCGAGCGCGTTGTACCCGTGCACGCCCCCGCCGCCGAACCCGGCGACCTCCCCGGCCGCGTACAGCCCCTCGAACGGCGTGCCGTCCGGCCGTACGACCTGCGAGTCGAGCGTGGTCTCCAGGCCGCCGAGCGTCTTGCGCGTGAGCACGTGCAGCCGTACGGCGATCAGCGGGCCCTGCGCCGGATCGAGCAGCCGGTGCGGTTTGGCGACGCGGGTGACGCGGTCGAAGAGGTACGAGCGGGCGTTGCGGACCGCCATCAGCTGGAGGTCCTTGGAGTAGCCGTTGGAGATCTCCCGGTCGCGCGCGACGATTTCCCGTTCGACCTGCTCGTACGACAGCGGTGTCTCCGGGGTCAGCGCGTTCATCCCGGCGACGAGGTCCTTGAGGTCGCGCCGTACGACGAAGTCCTCGCCCCGGTCGAGGAACGCCTGCACGGGCCCCGGCGCGCCCTTCTTCACCCGCTGGAGCACCAGCTTCAGGTCCTTGCCGGTGAGGTCCGGGTTCTGCTCGGAGCCGGAGAGCGCGAACTCCTTCTCGACGATCGCCCGGGTCAGCACGAACCACGTGTGCCCGTGCCCGGTCGCCGTGATGTGCCGCAGCGTGGCGAGCGTGTCGTGGCCGGGGAACAGCGGCGCGGGCAGCCGCCGCCCCCGCGCGTCGAGCCAGAGCGAGGACGGCCCGGGGATGATCCGGATGCCGTGGCCGGGCCAGATCGGGTCCCAGTTCTTCAGGCCCTCGGTGTAGTGCCACATGCGGTCGCGGTTGACGAGGGAGGCGCCCGCCTTCTCGCTGATGCCGAGCATCCGCCCGTCGACGTACGCGGGCACGCCCGTCACCATCGACGCGGGCGGCGCGCCCATCCGCTCCACGGGCCAGTTCTCCCGTACGAGATCATGGTTGCCGCCGATGCCGCCCGAGGTGACGACGACGGCCTGCGCGCGCAGCTCGAACGCGCCGGTCGCCGTCCGCGAGGAGGGCGCGCCCCGGCCCGCGTCCGACGGTTCGAGGACGCTCCCGCGCACGCCGACCGCGGCCCCGCCCTCCACGATCAACTCGTCGACGCGGTGCCGGTGCTTGAAGGTGACCAGGCCCCGCGCGGCCGCGTCGAGGACCGGCTCGCGGAAGACGCGCACGACCTCGGGCCCGGTGCCCCACGTCAGGTGGAAACGCGGTACGGAGTTGCCGTGCCCGGTGGCGGTGCCCGCGCCGCGCTCGGCCCAGCCGACGTTCGGCGTGACGCGCAGCCCGAGCCCGTGCAGATAGGCGCGCTTCTCCCCGGCCGCGAACCGCACGTACGCCTCGGCCCACTTGCGCGGCCAGTGGTCCTCGCGCTCCCGGTCGAAGCCGGCCGAGCCGAGCCAGTCCGCGAGGGCGAGTTCGTAACTGTCCTTGATGCCCATGCGCCGCTGCTCGGGGCTGTCGACGAGGAAGAGGCCGCCGAGCGACCAGAACGCCTGCCCGCCGAGGTTCGCCGCGTTCTCCTGGTCGACGACCAGCACCCGCTTGCCCCTGCGGGTCAGTTCGTACGTGGCGACGAGCCCGGCGAGTCCGGCTCCCACGACGATGACATCGGCGCTGTCCGCGCTCATCGGCTCTCCCTCGGTGTGCTGTAGGCGTTCAGGACGTTCAGGAACAGGGCCTGGCGGCGGGCGCGTACGGCGTCGTCGTCCGGCTGGAGCAGCACCTGTACGGCGGTGCCGTCGTGGACGGCGACGAGCGCGTCACCGAGCGCCCGCTCGTCGGGGACCTCGCGGCCGGTCCGGGCGAGCGCGGCCACGAACACCGGCAGGACGGCCTCGCGGATCGCGTCCTCGCGGGCGGCGACCACCCGGCGCAGGCCCGGGGTGCGCAGGGCGTGCGCGGTGAACTCGGCGGTGATCCGGTACCAGGCGTCGTCCGTCGGCGTCGCGTCGATGGCGGCGCGGACGGCGGCCTCGGGGTCCTCCGGGTCGAGCCCGGCGAGCGCGGCCCGTACGCCGTCGACCATGCGCGCCGAGCGCTCCTCCCACAGGGCGAGGAACAGCTCGTCCAGGGAGGAGAAGTTGGAGTAGAAGGCGCCGCGCGTGAAGCCGGCCCGCTCGCAGACCTGCTCGACGGTGGTCCGCCCGAAGCCGACCTCGGCGAAGACGGCGAGCGCGGAGTCGAGCAGCCGCTGCCGGGTCCGCTCACGCCGCTTGGTCACGGGCATGTGTGCCTCCCTCGTCGGATACAGGAACGTATGCGATACGTTCCTGTATCCACAAGGGTGTGGACAGACCTCGGTTCCGGCCGGTGCGGGCCGCCGCCCGGCTCAGACGAAGATCTCGGTGAACGACCAGATCGCCAGCGCCAGCATGCACACCCCGCCGATGCGCTGCACGGTCTTCAGCGGGACGCGCTTGGCGATGAACCGGCCCGCGATCAGCGCGAGCCCGGAGACGGAGATCAGCGCGGCGAACGAGCCGATGGCCGTGGACCAGGTGCCGCTGGTCGCGGCGAGGTTGGCGGTGGTGATCTGGGTGAGGTCGCCCCACTCGCCGATGAAGACGGCCATGAAGGCGGTGCCGAACACCGGCCAGAACCCGGTGACGGTCTTGCTGCCCGCCGCGTCCTCGCCGTCCTCGTCGTCACCGCCGCGCAGCAGCATGAACGCGCCGAACAGGAACATCAGGCCGGAGACCAGCTTCACGATCCACCCCGGCAGCAGCCCGAGCAGCGAGCCCGCGCCGACGGCGATGGCGACGTGCACCGCGAACGCGGCGGAGGTGCCGAACCAGACGTACAGCGGCTTCATCCGCGTGCCCATGGCCAGCGAGGCGAACATGGTCTTGTCCGGCAGCTCGGCCAGGAAGATGAGCCCGAAGGCCGTGACGATCGCCAGAGGATTGAGATGCATCGGAGAGCGGTGCTTTCTGTACGGGCCGGGTCTTCGCGTACCCACCCCGTGCTCAGGAGGACCACTCGACCCGGCAGTGGACACACGTATGCGGTACGTGTGCTGCTGTGCCAGATCGAAGGTCTCGCCCGCCCGGACCGGTCACGGCCTGGGCCCGGCCACCGGGAACCCGGGGGTTCCAGTGTGTCGACGACCGGTTCGCGGGGCTACTCCCCTTCGCTTGCGCCTTCAAGAGTACACGCGGGGGAGCCGGACCCGGGCGGGCGGGCGGGCGAGCGGGCGCTACGGCCGCGCCTTCGGTGCGCCGCGCCTTGCCTACGCGGGGTCGACGTCCCAGTCGAGGTTGTCGTCGGAGACGTCCACGACGCGGCCGGTCGCGCCGTCGAACTTGGTCTCGAAGGTGATGTGGTCCTTGAAGCAGAGCGGGGTCACCCAGCCGAGGCAGCTCTCGAAGACGGCGGTGTTGCGCAGCCGCCAGCGGGCGGGGGAGGACTCCAGGACGGTCCCGGTGTTCTCGACGCTGTCGAAGTCGGCGCCGTAGAGGATGTCCCCCCAGGTCGTGGTGGACGCCTGGAGCTGGGTGGTGGTGCCGGTGGCGAGCGCGCCGGTGGCCGGGTCGGCGCAGCGTACGAGGGTGAGGCTGAGGTCGGCCGCGTTCGTGCCGGCGGCGGCGTTCACGACGTGGTAGCGGAAGACCTCGGAGGTGCAGTTCGGGTCGGTGGCGTGGGCGGTGCCGGCGAGCAGGCCGGTCGCGGCGAGCGTGGTGGCGGCGAGTGCGGCGCCGGCCTTGATCCTGAACGCGTTCACGGTGATTCCCCCTGTTCCGTGGCCCGGCCGGGCGGTCCTGCCGGGCGGGTGGGTCCAGGGTGGGCGGGGCCGCGCGCGGCGGGTGGCATGTCCACGTAACGCCCACGGAAAGGGGGCGGAAAGGTCACGCGCTTCCCGCGTCGTTCACCCGGTGAGAGGGTGGGCGGGTCCCCGCACGAGAGGCAAGACCGCGTTGAGCACCGGAAGTTACTTCGAGTCCGCCGGCGAGGGCCGCTACGTCCCCACCCCGCACGCGAGCGGCGCCTGGGCCCCCGACGAGATCCACTTCAGCCCCCTGGGCGGCCTCGTCACCCACGCCATCGAACGCCACCAGGCCGCCCGCCCCGACCTCGAGCTGTCCCGCGTCAGCTTCGACATCCTCGGCAAGCTCGCGCTGGAGGAGGTCTCGATCGAGGTCGATACGGTCCGTCCCGGCCGCACGATCGAACTGGTCGAGGCCGTCGCCACGATCGCCGGACGCCCGGCCGTACGGGCCCGCGCCTGGTACCTGGCGACCTCCGACACGTCGAAGGTCGCGGGCGGCCCCGAGGACGCGGGGGGCGCGGGGGGCCTCTCCGGCACCGGGGGGCGGCTGCCGCACCCGGACACCCTCCCCTCCTGGCCGATGCGCGAACTGTGGCCCGGCGGCTACATCGACTCCCTCGACGTCCGTCCCGTCGGCACGCCGAGCCCCGGGCGCACCACGGCGTGGATCTCGACGCCGCTGAGTGTGGTGGCGGGGGAGGAGGCCGGCCCGGTCGCGTCCTACGTGGCGCTCGTGGACACGGCCAACGGGATCGCGGTACGGGAGTCGCCGAAGGAGTGGCTGTTCCCGAACGTGGACCTCACCGTCCACTTCCATCGCCGCCCCGAGGGCGCGTGGACGGGCCTCGCCACGACGGTGACGTTCGGCCCGACGGGCCTGGGCGTCACGTCCACGACCCTGCACGACACAACGGGCCCGGTAGGCAAGGCCCACCAGTCCCTAACCCTCCGCCCCACCCCCTGACCCCCACCAGGGGCGCGAGGAACCGCGCACAGCAACTCCCGCCGGCCTCAGCCCACAATCCAGCCGCTCAGCCCAGCCCCGCCGCCTGAGGGGCGCGAGGAACCGCGCACGGCACCTTCCGCCCGGTCACCCAAGAAATCCGGCGCTCAGGGAAACCCCACCAGGGGCGCGAGGAACCGCGCACACCAGCCTCCGCCCCGTCACCCAAGAAATCCGGCGCTCAAACCAGCCCCGTAAGGGGCGCGGGGAACTGCGCGAGAACCCCCACCGCCCCGCACGAAACCGCACACCCAAACCGCAAAACGCCCTCCCCGCCGACCCCGCCGGCGACCTCAGCCCGCGTTCTCGGACACGGCAGAAGCACCGGCACCGGCCCCCGCACCGGATTCCGCAGCGGCCCGCCGATACTCCGCATTGATGCGCTGCGCCTCTTCGAGCTGGTCCTCAAGGATCACGATCCGGCACGCGGCCTCGATCGGGGTCCCCTGATCGACCAGCTCACGCGCGCGCGCCGCGATCCGAAGCTGGTAGCGGGAGTAGCGGCGGTGCCCGCCCTCGGAGCGCAGGGGCGTGATCAGCCGCGCCTCACCGATGGCGCGCAGGAATCCGGGCGTGGCGCCGATCATCTCGGCGGCCCGGCCCATCGTGTACGCCGGGTAGTCGTCGTCATCAAGACGCCCCAGGGCGTTTTCTGCCGTCATTTCACCTCTCTGCGGACGCGGGTCGCGGACGCGGAACGCGTTGAGGGGCCCTGGTGCCGTACGGCACCAGGGCCCCGAAGGAACTACTACACCATCTGCCGACCATGATGCCGCGTCGGCCTTCTGTTTCCGCGTGCCCGTCCGGGTTTCCGGAGGGGTCGCGGGGATCGCGGATGCGTGACCGGAGACCACCTGCCTATCGATGTCCTGCGGTACCCGGGCTCAATGCAGGCAGCCCAGGCGATCCTGATGGCGATCGATTCCTCCGTTCTTTCCCTCTGACTTCGTACTTCCTTGCCGGTGGCGGCCCCTGATGACTGCGGGCCACCCGGTCCGGCGGTCAGCCCCGTCACCGTCATCCGACAACTGTGGCTTCGGAACTCCACCGCCGCACCGTGCTGCGTCTTGCTCCCGGCAGTTCGTGTCTGCCGGGCCCTTCTTGATGCTCGATCTTCGCTACACCAAAAACCCTAACCGCATGATCCGCCAATGTCTACCTTGACGAGCATAGATTTTTGGGCGGGCTCCGCTGAGGAAATCGCACCCGCCTGCCCCTGATCCGTACATGACCACACCGCCCGCGCCACGAGCCGCCCACCCGCCACACGCGTGAGGGCCCGACCGAATCAACCGGCCGGGCCCTCAGACACGTACAACGACTACTTACTGCTCACTGCTCACTGCTCACCGCGCAGGCGGTACTGCTCACTGCATACGGCTCAGGCGGCGACCTGCGCCCCACGCCCGCCCAGATCCCGCAACCGCACCCGGTCCGTGTACCCCGAGCCGTCCCGCACGGCGGTGAGTCCGGCCAGCGTGACCAGACCGGTCCGCCGCCCGTCGTCGTCGCACACGAGCAGATGCCGTACGCGCGCGCCGGCCATCACGGACAGCGCGACCTCGACGGTCATGTCGTCCCAGATCCGCGGCCCGGCATCGGCGTACGAGGGGTCGAGCGGCGGGGCGACCGGCAGGGGGAGCAGCGGCAAAGGATGTCTCCTGACAGAGAGGGCAGAGAGGGAACGGCTTCCGTTGACGGGTGGACGCGAGGACGCGAGGTCCTACGCGGCCTGCCCGGACTGCCCGACCGGCCCGGCACCCCGCTGCCGCTGGTCGGCACGCTGCCGGGCGCCGGAACGCGCACCGCTCCCGGCGGGCCGGCGCCGACGCCCACGCGAACCGGACCCGGAACCGGGCCCGCGCTCCGCGCGCTCGGCGGGCGGCGAGGTGATGACGACGGGCACGCCGGAGGGCGTACGCGCGCCGGTGATCCGGTGCAGTTCGGGCTCGCCGGAGCGGACCTGGGTGACCTGCGGCCTGATCCCCGCGTCCGCCATGAGCCGGACCATGCCGCGCCGCTGCTGCGGGGTGACGAGGGTGACGACGCTCCCGGACTCGCCCGCGCGGGCGGTACGGCCGCCGCGGTGCAGGTAGTCCTTGTGGTCGGTGGGGGGATCGACGTTGACGACGAGGTCGAGGTTGTCGACGTGGATGCCGCGCGCGGCGACGTTCGTGGCGACGAGCACGGTGACGTGCCCGGTCTTGAACTGCTTCAGGGTGCGCGTGCGCTGCGGCTGCGACTTGCCGCCGTGCAGCGCGGCGGCCCGCACGCCGCTGGCCAGCAGGTCCTGGGTCAGCCGGTCGACGGCGTGCTTGGTGTCCAGGAACATGATCACGCGGCCGTCGCGGGCGGCGATCTCCGTGGTGGCGGTGTGCTTGTCGGAGCCCTGGACGTGCAGCACGTGGTGCTCCATCGTCGTGACCGCGCCGGCCGACGGGTCGACCGAGTGGACGACGGGGTCGGTGAGGTAGCGGCGTACGAGCAGATCGACGTTGCGGTCGAGCGTGGCGGAGAACAGCATCCGCTGCCCCTCCGGCCGCACCTGGTCGAGCAGCGCGGTGACCTGCGGCATGAACCCCATGTCGGCCATCTGGTCGGCCTCGTCGAGCACGATGACGCCGACCTGGTTCAGCCGGCACTCGCCGCGGTCGATGAGGTCCTTGAGCCGCCCGGGCGTGGCGACGACGATCTCGGCGCCGCCGCGCAGCGCGCGGGCCTGCCGGCCGATCGACATGCCGCCGACGACGGTCGCCAGGCGCAGCTTCACGGCCCGTGCGTACGGGGTGAGCGCGTCGGTGACCTGCTGCGCCAGCTCGCGCGTCGGTACGAGGACGAGGCCGAGCGGCTGATGCGGCTCGGCATGCTGTCCGGCGACACGGGAGAGCAGCGCGAGGCCGAAGGCCAGGGTCTTGCCGGAGCCGGTGCGCCCGCGGCCGAGGATGTCGCGGCCCGCGAGCGAGTTCGGCAGGGTCGCGCCCTGGATCGGGAACGGTACGGAGACGCCCTGCCTGCCGAGTTCGGCCAGCAGCGGCGCGGGCATGTCGAGCGCGGCGAATTCCTCGACGGCCGGGATCGACGGGGTGATCGTCTTGGGGAGCGCGAACTCTCCCGAGGGCCCGGAACTCCGCCGGGAGGGGCCCCCGGAACGGGCGGGCCCACCGGAACGCCGGGGCGCCGGCGAACCGGCGAAACGGCCGCCGCCCTTTCCGCCGGAGGCGCTGCCGAATTTCCGGGCGCGGGTGGAACGGTCATTCGTACGTGTGCGGTTCACTGAGGGAACCTTCCTCGATGCGGTGCATATCAAGGAATTCCCGCAGTTGCGTACAGCGCAGAGAATTACAAGTATGGACCGGATTAAAACGTGGGGCGCCGCAGGCGGACTCACTGCGGACTCGCTTACGAAAAAAAGAAGCTGGGGCCGCACCCCGAAGGATGCGGGCCCCAGCTTCGAACTACGCGTCAGCGTCAGGCGGGAACGATGTTCTCGGCCGTCGGGCCCTTCTGGCCCTGCGCGATGTCGAAGGTCACCTTCTGGCCCTCAAGCAGCTCACGGAAGCCCTGGGCGGCGATGTTCGAGTAGTGGGCGAAGACGTCAGCGCCGCCACCGTCCTGCTCGATGAAGCCGAAGCCCTTTTCCGAGTTGAACCACTTCACGGTACCGCTGGCCATGTCTGTCTCCTTTGGGGCAGTGCATCGGCGCCCGCACTTTACGGACACCGTGTCGCCGCGATGATCACCCCGCCGGACAAAAAGGCCGGTAACACGAAAGTGCCCCGGTCGGCAGAACCGCCCGGAAGCACTTGAAGTCTTGGGAACCACAACTGCAACTGAAACGACAGTAGCACGCCAAGACCCGCCCCGTTCCGCACATTCTCCCCACCCCAAAAACCCTCCGACCCCGCCCCACTAAACCCTCCCCCGGCGAACACAGAATTCCTCGACCCACCCCACCCCCGAACCTCATCCACCCACCCTCCCCTCCACCCCCACCCACCCCATGACCAGCCCAAATAAACCCCACGCAAAAACCCCCGCCCCACCCCCAACACCCCCCACGCACCCCCAGAAAAAAATCCCGCCGCCCTCCACGCCGACACCACACCCAAGCCCGCCCGCCCCCCGAGCACCCGCCACCACGACGCCACCACCCCCCCTCCACGACCAGGCGACCCCACCTCCGCCGCCCGCCCGCCCACCCACCGAGACACCCCGCGCCCGCGCCCGCGCAACGCCAGAGGGCCGGTACTCAATTGAGTACCGGCCCTCTGACCTGCTACTTAGCTGTCGGGGTGGCGGGATTTGAACCCACGACCTCTTCGTCCCAGATGAGGTTCGGGCCGATCTTGCCAGTATGGATGGTGTTTTCCATGGTCAGCGCGTTGGGCTGGCGGGCTCTCGGGCGGTCTCGAAAGGGCTCGGGAAGCGGTTTGGCTCCCAGATGGCTCCCAAGGGAACCGCAGCCAACAGCCGCTGGGACCGCCTGTCCCGCCGCATCGGCAGGCGCGGAATCCGTTCGCGCGACGCTCCTGCGACGGGCTCAGATCACCGTTGAGGGAGCGTGCTTGCTCAGGTAGCTCTTGAAGGTCTTCCTGATCTCAGCCTGGAGATAGCCTGCCTGCGGTGAGTTGGGTACCACGTCGGGCTCGAAGCCTCTCTTTCGGGCATCGAGGTACCGCACGATGCTCGACGATCTGGTGTTGGCGACGAAGATTTCGTTCTGGGTGCGGATGTCGGCGCGCAGCCCCTCGAAGTTCCGTGCGAGGCCGATGCCGAGGTTGGAGACGTAGTACTTGCACTCGACGATGAGGACGCTCTGACTGCCTCGTGGTGCGATGCCCTGCGCTCGGCTCAGGGCGGCTTCCTCGGCCGGCAGCACCAACACGTCGCACTCGTGCAGGACGCCCGACGAACCGGTCACGTAGACGCCGAGGTGGACTTCAAGGGCCGGAGCACCGTCGAACTCGATCACGGCGTGGGTGAAGGGCTGGCTGTCGCTGTACAGGTGACCGGGCCCCGTCCGGAAGACAAGGTTGCCGGCCTTCGCCCCGTATACATCTTCGTAGGTGACATTGGCGCCATGTCGACTCGCGGTGGCGACGATGAGGGAGAAGATGAAGCCCTCGTAGACGTCGGAAGGCTTCGAGGCGGAGTCGTACGACACGGCGCCCGCAGCCAGAAGGCTCTTGACCTCGTTCACCAGGTCATCGACCGTGCTCAACTGACTACCTCCCTCGTCACTTCGCCCAGCAACTGGCTGACGCGTGTACGTCGCTCCGTCGGCACCCGATCTCCCTGGAACTCAGTTCGGCTACGGCGCGACCGAGCGCTTTCGTCCGGCTCGAATACGACCCCCGCAACCGTGCTCCGGCTGCCGGCGTCGCCCTCGGGCTCGGTCTGGAGCGTCTTCAGCACCTCCAGTTCCATTTCAGGCAGGTCGACGAGTACTCGCCTCACCGCATCCAGGAGCAGCTGGACACGCTCTTCATCCGTCATGGCTCGCGTTGCGATGACCAGCGTTCCTCGCTTGCGCGATGCCTCGAACTCGACGAGACCAAGCACGCTGCGGTCCACGACCTCATATCGAAGCGCTGCTGCGGCCGGGCTCGTGCCAAGGACGTCATCACCGCGGCGCTGTTGGCGTCGGCGGAGGATCTTCTCCTCAGGCACTCCCGCGGCGATTGCCGCGTCGACATCGTCGAGCACCCAACTCAGAGCGGTATCTCGTAGCGCTTCGCGGAGCTGTCGCTCCACACGGCGTAGTTCGACCTGGTTCATGTCCCCCTCGTATCAGGAGTCTTCGTGTGAGGTAGCCAGCAAGTCAGCGGCTCCTCTCTTATATCCAGTGCAAATGGCCCTGGGCGTGTCGTTCGCGGGCTGACCAGAGAACGCCGATGCCGACTCGGGTCAGGCCGTCGCTGTCGGCGGCGCGGCGGCCCGCGTCTGTCGCGCCGGGCAGGTGTCCGGCGCGCAGCCGTGACCGACGCGCGCGGTGCCGTCGTCGAGGCGGAGGAGGACGGCGAGCACGCAGCCATCGAGGACTTCAAGTTCAAGCGCGTGGCGACGCAGGCTGGAGATCTGGGCGCTGCTGGTGCCGCGGCGGACGACGAGCGGTGAGTGGTCGCCGGACGTCGTGAACGAGCGGCTCATCGGGGCTTGGCGGAGCCCGAGCCGCCAGGTCAGCCAGGTGTGTACGTTGACGCCACTGCCGCGCAGGATGTCCCGGTTCACGGGGATCCGCACGCCGAGCACCTCACCTTCGACGGCCATCGTAGCCGGTCGGGCCGGCTTCTCCTCCTCGAAGGGGCGGGCGCCGCGGGCGACGAGGTCGACGAGGCCGTCGGGAGTCTCACCGAGTTGGTCACTGAGCAGGCACTGCTTCAGGCGCCACCCGGTGACCGGATGCAGCGCTGTCACCCTGGCGAAGAGCCGGGCCCGGGACAGGGGGCCCGACTCGGTGACCACTGCGACCATCGCCTCCACCGCAGAGGCGTACGTGGACGCGCGCAGGTGCGTCCACTCGGCCAGGGCCCAAGTACCCTCGGGGCGAATCGGTCGAAACCTGTCGTCACGACGCAGAGCCTCCCGCACGGCTGCGACGGTCGTCGCCTCCATCGGGGCAAGCAGTTCGTCGGCCCGGCAGGGGCGCCCGGTCTCCAACAGCCACAGATACGCGGCGTCGCGTCCCCGTGCCTTGCGGCGGACCCAGTGGCCATCGGAGTTCGGGGCGAGTCGCGACTCGGAGTGGCTCAGGAGCCTGGCCAGGGGGAGACCCGCAGGCAGTCCGGCCTCGGAGGCCGCCCGATCGAGGTCGTCGCCGCGGAAGGGAGCTGTGTCGATGAGACGGCTCAGGGCGCCGCCCAACGCCCCAGGGTCGGTACTCCACCAGCCGCGCAGGGGCCCCGCCCAAGTGCGCGGCGCGTCCAGCCCCGCCGCAATCAGCAGTTCCTCCAGGGTCACGTGGTCGACGACCCCAAGCGCGGCGGCGAAGGCTCCTCGCGGGGCGGCCGGGCCCGCGCCCACGGCGCGGGCCGTCTCCCGCCAATCGCTTTGGACTATGTTCGCCATCTCCACGAGCTGTTTCCGCACCCCGTTCTGGATCTGGCGCGCACGCTCGCGGCTTAGCCCGAACACCCCTCCGACCTCGTCCAGCGTCCGACCTTCGGCCCGGCCCGCGACGATGGCCCGCTCACGCTCGTCGAAGACCCCCGTCTCCCACGCTCTGACCAGCCACTCGCTCATCGGCCAATCATCCCCCATCGGTTTCCCCCCTACATCTCGTTGAAATAGACGATCCGCACGCCGAGGAACTCGGCCACGCGCTGGTGTTCCTCCTTTTTCTCGGGTGGCACGGGGGCGCGGAACGGATCGACGACGCAGATCGTCCAGGGCCAGGCCTCCCCCGCGGATCGGTCGAGGACCGCAGGCCACATGAGATGCTTGAGATTCGCCGCCGTGCCGGCCACGAAGTGCTGCTCTTCGTCCTCCAGGCCGACTTCGCGGATCTTGGCACGCATCGGCTTCTGCTGGGTGGTCCCCGGAATGACATCCCAGTCGGGGCCGAGGGTCGCCGCGACCATCTGCTCGAGCGTCGCGGCTGGCCGCGTCACGTACTTGGCATACTTGCCTTCCCCGCGCCGGGCCCGCTCGTACTCCTTCATAGGGCAGTCCTTCAGCCACGGGCGGACGTTCGCCGGCTGCCCCACGAAGTCGAGAAGACGGCCGCCGATCTCCGGGTCCTCCGTCCACTCCTGGTACAGGCGGGTGCGGTCCGCGTCCTGGAGGTGCGGCCAATGGGCTTTGTCGGCCTGGGTGTAGATCCGCGTGACCACGGCCTTCTCGATGGCGGGCGGGATCTTGTAGTCGGTCACAGGATTCCTTTCGGCAGGGGGAACTGGAGGCGGACCTCGTCCGCTGCGGTCTCGAGGTCGGCGGCGTCCTGGATCCACATGTCCATCAGGGAGCCGACCGTCTCGTCTTGGAACTCGATTCGGGAGATATGCGGGAGTTCCAAGTGCTCGGCCTCATTAGCCTCCAGCGTCCGGCGCAGGTTCAGCACCGCGGCGGCGCGACGGATGTCGGTCACGAAGTCGAGGACCTTCAGGGCCTTCTTGCCAGGGCTAAGACGCAGCCCTCGGCCTAGCTGCTGCACGAAGATCCTTCGGCTGTGGGTGACGCGCAGGAAGGCGATCAGGTTCACGTCGGGTACATCGACGCCTTCGTTGAACACGTCAACGCAGGTGATCACCGGGACACGGCCGAGTCGGAACTCGTTGAGCAGAACGTCGCGATGACGCTTCGACAGACCACTGTGCAGATAAGAGGTGTTGGTCCATGCTGGGTCCGAGACGGCGAGGAGGTCCGCCATGTGCTCGGCGTGCTCGATGGTCTGACAGAAGACGATGGCGCGGGGCTCGGCGGTCTCCCGCCAGGCCGTCCGCAGATGTTCGACGATCTCCTCGTCCCGTTGGGGGAGGAACAGGCGCCGGTTCAGATCCTTGATGGAGTAGCTGTGACGGCTGATGTCCTGGACGGTCTCCCAATCGACACCATCCGCGTACAGCTTGTAGTCGACGGCCGACAGATAGCCCGCTGCCATACCCTCGACGATGCCCATCTTGAAGCTGGGGCGGCCGAACCGGGCGGTGATGTCGAACTTGTCACCACGCCATGGGGTGGCGGTAACACCGAATCGCCCCGCAGTCCCACACAGATCGAGGAGTTCCGCAAACCTGCCGGTCTCGGCCACGTGATGAGTCTCGTCGATCATGATGAGGTCGGGCTCGTAGCCCGTCCGCACGACGGAGAGAGCCGACTCGATCGTCGCGACGACGACGCCGTCGAGGGCCCGGGGCTTGGTGTCACCGGTGAGGAGGCGGGTGGGCACGCTCTTCGGGAGGTGCCGCCACAGCGCCCTCTCCAGCTGGCCAACCAGGTCGCGCATGTGCGCGACGACCAAGACGCGCGCGTCCGGACGCGCGGCGAGGAGGTTGCCGATGACCTCGCCGCCGACAACCGTCTTACCCAGCCCCGTGGCCAGCACCAGCAGCGCTGCCCCTTCGGCGTTGAGGTCTCGCTCGATAGCGGCCACGGCCTGCTCCTGGTACGGCCGCAGCGTGTAGGGGGCGGGCACGAGGTCAGGCATCCTCTGGCCGATGGCGTCCAGGGTGGCTCCATGCCACAGGGTGATTTCGACGCCAATCCCCGCCAGCGCCCGGCGCCGCGCCTCGGCCGACGCGGTGATGTTCGTGTTGGTCACCAGGACGGCTTTGTCGGCGCGGTAGTGGGTGCGAGCGCGTTCGAGGTCGTCGACGCCCGCGTGGTCGGCCGTGCCGTGCGCCTTCCACTTGCTCTGGAACACCCACTGCTCGCGGTCGCGGACCGCGAGCAGGTCGGCGCCATGGTCGTGGGCGCCGTCTATGACGCGGACGTCGTGGAATCCCAAATGCCACAAGGTCCGTTCGAGCGCCTTGGTCAGTCCCTCCGGGCCGCCGTCGCGAAGTTCGGCGGTCGTCAGGAACGCGGCACTCACTCCTCCCCCGCCAGTTCGTCGCGCAGAAGGGCGATGCTCAGGCGGGCGCGCCGCAGCTGCGGCGCGCTGGACTCGCCGGCGAAGGTACCGAGCGTCGCGACGTCCGCGAGGCAGCCCGTGACCCGGGCCAGGCTCAGGGCTTTCCCGAACGGCGATGACACCCCGGCGTATGGGCCACGGAAGACGGCTCCGTCCATGAATGAGGTCGGCATCGTCTCGACGAGCCGGACCAAGGCCAGTGCAGGGACGTGATGGACGAACCCGGAGTCCAAGCCGAGACGGCCGACCAGGCCGACACGCCCGGCGGCGATCATCGCTTCCTCGGTCGCGATCTTTTCCTCGTCGGAGAGATGACCGTAGGCGGTTGCGTAGTCACCGCCGCTGCGGTCGAGGACTTCGGCCACACGCTCGCGGATCTCCGTCAGGAGGTCGCGGGCCTCCGCGCCGACGGTAGTGCCATCGAGCGCACTGTCCTGCAGGGACTCGGCTCGGATCGCGGCGACGAGCTGGGAAGGGCTCCAGTCGGAGCGCGCCCGAACCTTCAAGATGGCGGCCAGTTCGACCAGGAGGAGGTCAGCGTAGTCCGCGCCGAACCGCTGGAACGCGGCGTGTTCGGGGTCGACGAGGGCGGTGAGCTCGTTGCCGGATCGCTGGTCGAGGAGGACCGGGACGCCCAGGCCGTTGTCGTCGAGGAGCCGCTCGTTCGGCTTCAGTAGCAGGGTCCGCACCTTCACATAGCCGAGCTCGGGGTGACCGAATGACCGGCTCAGGTAGGAGTGCGGCGACGCCACGCTCTCGTACCGGGCCAGGCGCTCGCTGCGGGTCTCCGTCCTCTCCTTGACCGCCACAGCGGCCTGGGTGGACACGGTGGAGGCGGCCTTGGAGCCGGTGTTCGGCTGGGCGGCGCCGGAGGCGGGGATGTCGGCGGGGAGGCCGAGAGCGCTCAGGACGGCCTGTTCGTCGGGTTGGGTTGGCACGCTGGCCGCCGTCTTGGCTTCCTTGCCCCGCTTCTTGATCTCCTCGTGTCGCAGCACGGCCTGCCACCAGTGCTCGTCTGTCTGGAACTCAGAGACGCCTGCCCGGAACTTCCTGCCCCAGTCCCGAGTATCCGCGTGGATGGGCTTGTTGCCGTCGCCTGGGACGAGGTAGCGCAGGCCGGCGTCGTTGCGGCGGAAGCCCTTGAACAGCAGGGCCAGTGGGCTCTCGTTCTCTGGGTAGCCGAGCTTGTGGGCGCGCTGGGGCTGGAGCGGCGCCACGCCGCGCAGCAGTTCCACGGCCGTGAGCCAGTTGCGGTCCCCGTACTCGAAGGCGTCCTTCTGATATGTGACAGGTACGTGGTCGAGGTGAATCTCGCCGATGAGGCGGCCGCCCTGGTGGGCGAGCTCGACCGGGTACTCGGGCTCTTCGTTCCCCGCGACGCCGTCGGGGTTGTTCCAGGTGAAGAGCTGCTTGTCCCAGCGCAAAATCTTCCGGCCGTTGCGCAGGAAGTCGATCCCGTACTCGGTCTTGTCGAGGTAGCGCTGGACGCCGAGCCAGCCGTGGATCCGGCGCTCGCGCGCGGCCAGGTTGCCGCTGCCGCAGACCGAGCAGACCTCGCCCGAACCGAACTGCCACTCTCCACAGTCCCGGCAGGCGATCCCGTTCTGGAGTTTCTTGTCGATCGGGATGTAAGCGGGGACTCGCTCCTTGCCGTTGTAGAGCACGTAACGGTCGTCGCCCCAGCGGCAGTGGCGGACCGGCTTGACCTGGGTCCCGCCGACGTAGAGCTCGAAGGGATGCTCAGTCAGGATCCACGAGTACACCGAGCCCAGGGTGTTGCGGAGCGAGGCGCCGTTGCGGCGCAGCCACTCGGCGCGCGCTGGCTGCAGACGGTCGACGATGATCCTTGTGCCGTGCTGGGACGGGTTGGTCTTCGGCTCAGTGATGTCCTTCGCTTCGAAGTCGTCCTTGATCTGGTCGAGGTCGATCTCGACGCCGATCCACTTCGTGTCGCCGGCGCGAGTAGTCAGGACACGGGTGCGCCTGCCGAGGCGGGCGGTCGAGATGTTGAAGCCCATACCGAACAAGCCGAGCTTGTCGTGCATGTCGTTCCCGGACCAGCCGGCCCGCACCGCGCGCGCCAACCGGTCGTTCGACATGCCCCGCCCGGTGTCGCGGACTTCGAGGACTCCCTTCGGGGACGATGGCAGGGACACGCTGACCGTGAAGCCGTCAGGCCACTCCACCCCCGAGCGGAGGACATCGAGGAAGTCGTCGAAGGGGTTGTCGACGAGTTCGGCCACGCACTGCCACTCATCGAAATCGATCTCGCCCAGCATGCTGAGCACGCGGGCGGAAGGGGTGATCTTCACTCCGGCGGAACCCTCCTGATGGTTCGGAACGTCGCACGGCCGCGGCTGACTTGCGCGGGCACGACGAAGCCACCTGACTCCAACGAGCCAAGCGTTCGATCAGAGGATAGAAGGGGGCGCTGACAACACGACCGGAGTTTGCGAAACCCGGCAAATCGTGTGGTTACCGGAACGGGATGAATGTGTTGAACCCCCGCAAACAAGGATGATCCTTCTGCGGGTCGCATGAGTGGGCGTGGTCTACTCGCTCATCCGGTACGCGACGCGTTCCGTTCAATGCCTCAGGGGCCAGGCTCCTCACCGCGGGAGCGTCACGACGGTCTACGTTCCATGCCCGTGGATCCTGGGAGGATGATTCGAGAGCCCGCTGAGGTGACCGTGAGAGAGGGCGGGACCATCGAGATCCCGATGGGCGTCTTGGCTGAGGCCAGCCTTCACATCGGCGAGTAGTTACTCGCTTTCAGCCACGGTGACGGTCGGATCACCCCACGACACGAGGCAGACGCGGTCGAGATCTACTCCTTGATGGGTCGCTGTAGCCACATTATTGATCACGCACCACAGCGATGACCCGCCGTGCGGCGTCGACGGGGTCCTCGTGCTCCCAGATTCTGATGACGGTCCATCCGGCTTCGGAGAGGCGGCGGTTCGTCTCTTCGTCGCGAGAGCGGTTGACCTCGATCTTGTCGCGCCAGAAGTCAGGGTTCTGCGTCGCTGGCCTGTGATGCTCTGGGCACCCATGCCAAAAGCAGCCATCCACGAACACCGCTACGTGGGCCTTCGTGAACACAAGATCCGCGGTGCGGCGTAGATCGGGCAGCGGCCGCGTGGATACGCGATACCGCAGCCCCTCGCGATGGATGAGGGAGCGGAGCCTGAGCTCGGGTCCGGTGTCTTTGCCCCGGTTGCCGCGCATCGACGCGCGAACCGCGTCCGATGAGGCCCAAGAACCTTGCGGGACAGGTCGGGGGCCCGTGAGCCCCTTGCTTCTGGCCGCCTCCCACCCGGCGGCGAGGTTCGCCTCTCGGGTGTCGTTGTCAACTTGCCCTAGGTACTTGGCGGGGGAACGGCCCTTGTCGGACCATCGCAAGTACGCGCGAATGCGTCGGGTGTGGGGTAGTACCTTGAGCTCGACGGAGGCGAGGGCGTAGCGATCGTCGTCCAGATGGACATAACGCCCTTGACGGCCACCCGCCGCGCGGTCCTGCTCGGCCGCCAGAGCTTCTCGGCTTCGGCCAAAACGCCCCTTCCAAGCTCGCGTCGGCGGCGGCTGGTCGTTCCAACCACTCTGCCTCCCGCGCCGCGTATCGGTCATGATCGGGATTCCACGTCATCCAGTGCCGCATAGACCGCCCTGGCGAAGATCTCTCCAAGGCGTACCGGCACCGCGTTGCCGAGCTGCCGCATCCTCTCCCCGCGCGGCCCCATCAGGTTCCACTTGTCGCCGAACGTCATGACGCGGGCCGTCTCACGGACAGTCATATACCGGTGGATATAGCGCAGGTCCCCGGTCTCTGGGTCTCGCTCGCGCCTGTCCAGGAGCATCACGGACTCGCCGCCTGGGACACCATGCACTCCAGCCTTCACCGTCTTCGCCGGGTGATCCAGCACGTTCGGAGTGTGGCCCGGGTAGATCCTCGCGCCAGGCCACCCGATGTGGTCCGGGAAGCCCTGTGGCGTCTTCTTGTCCAACTTCTGCATGTTGATCTCAGGCAAACCGACTAGCGCGTCTCTAAGCGTTAGCCACGGCGCCAGAGACTCCCCATCTTCGAGCTGGAGCTCCTCTTGTCGGTACAGGCGCTCGACGCCCTCACGGACGTGTTTCTCGACGGTTGGGTGTCGATCCCAGTAGGTGCGGTCGAGGAAAGACCGGATCAACGACTGCTTGGAATGTGTTTCCTTGACCGCGTCTCGGAATTCCGCCCGATCTACGCCAAGGTCAGCTCGAAAGGCCACGAGAATGACACGGTTCCGGATTTGCGGTACCCCGTAATCGGCGGCATTCACGGGGAATTCGAGGACCTCATATCGCTGCGTCGGGTCCGTGTCCTTCGCCTTCAGCCGATCCTCTAGCAGTCGATCGTGCTCTCGCCATGTCGTGTCCGCGCGCTCAATGAAGGGGAGCTGCAACTCCCGCTTGATGTATTGGAAGTACGGAGCGAAAGACGGACGGAGCAAGCCGCGGACGTTCTCACAGAGGACTGCCTTCGGCCTGATCTCCCGCACGGCTCGGAACATCTCGGGGAACATGTTCCGCTCATCCTCGTCGCCCTTGGCGATGCCCCCGAGGCTGAACGGTTGACACGGCGGGCCGCCGGCCAGGAGATCGACCTCATGCTCGCCCAGGTAGGTCATGTTCAGCTTCCGGACATCGCCCGTGACTAGCGGCGGCCTGTGCTTGTCGGTCTTCTCCTCCCCGTCCCCCAGCTCCTGGGGTACGGGAGGGCATGACCCTTCCGGGTAGGCCGCGAAGTCGTTCGCCTTCAACGTCTCGCACGCCCATCTCGCGTACTCATTCACGAGGAGATGGCGGAAGCCGGCGTTTGTGGCAGCCTGCACCAGTCCACCGCCCCCGGCGAACAGTTCGACCGACGTCCGTGCCATATTTCACGCTCCTAGCAGATCAGTACGGGTGAAACCATACCGCGGAGGAGGCGATCATGCTGCCACTCTGGTCGAACTCTTCACCGTGAGGTGACTAGAGTTCCGTCGATGACCCGTGTCTCCAAGGGCGCCGACCGCCGTGGGCCCAGCCCGAGGAGACCGATTCCAGCGAAGGAGCTCGTCTCGTGACCGAGTCCAGCGAGCAGGGGCGCCGAGAGCCGTCCGCGGGATTTGGACGAGACTCCATCTACGACCCGCTACGACGTGAAAACCTCGGGCGGAGCGTCCTCTGGGCCCTGGTGTCGTCGAAGCCGGTACCCCTCGGTCACATCCCCGACTTTCGTGGCTCCGGTATCTACGCCATCTACTACGCGGGAGCCCACGAGCTGTACACGCCCATATCCTCCGCCGATTGCGACATACCAATCTATGTCGGCAAGGCCGATCCAGAGGGAAGCCGCAAGGGCCAGAACGTGGGCGCGGCCTGGGAAGGCACCAAACTGCGGGACCGGCTCAGACAGCACGCCCGCAAGATAAACCAGGCGCTGGATCTCGATCTTGGTGACTTCTTCGCGCGGTATCTCCCCGCCGACGATCTCTTCACGCCCATGGCTGAACGACTGATGATCGGCGACCTACAACCCGTGTGGAACGTGGTACTGGAAGGGTTCGGAGTCAACCGGCAGGGGTCAGGACGCGAAGACAGGCAGCTTCGTCCGAAGTGGCATGAGGTGCATAGCGGCATTGCTTGGGCGGATGGCATGCCCGCACAACCTGGGGGACCAGAGCCTTTGCGAGCGGCGATAGTCGCTCACTTACAGCTTCATGGCACGCCTCCTTCCGCCTCCGAGGGCGAGCCGGGGCAACCTGGCCTGACAGATCTAAGCCCAATCTGACGGCGGCGATCTCCGTGGGCAGCGCTCGCACAACGCACGCCCATTGCCCTGAGGGCCCGCGTCCTACTTGAGGCAAGGCGCATTTCCAAGCCGATGTGGCGATCTTCTGAGCGGCACGTACTTCAGTGGCCAGCTGAGAGGTTCGCCATGGAGAGCGTCACCATCGCTGTCTCCGATTCACTTCGGGCTGTGTGAACAGCGCCCTTATTACTGCTCATTGCGGTGTCGGCTTCCAGGCTGCGGCATGTCGACATCGTGAGCAGTGGCTGGGAAAGCGTGATCAGAACACTAGGGTGGCTAACAATGTCGGTGTGGGGGTAAGCCGAGTGGTCCGGGGCAGTGGCTCCGCGTCGGTACCCTGGAGCTGATGTCTACTACCCCGGTTCGCGTGTCCTGGAACACCGAGTCGGCGCTCGGCAGACCCGCGCCACGGTCCGTGTGCAAGAAGAGGTGGGGGAGGACGGCACTGTGGTCGTGCACAGCTACGGGCACGGAGGTGCTGGCGTCACGCTGTCGTGGGGGTGCGCCGAGGAGGCTCGGGCGTCGCTCTCCGTCAAGTGATCTGCACTTGAAAGAACAGACGTTGCGACGTCCCCAGCGCGGGATCGCTCGGGGCGCCCGGACGCGCTCGTAGCCGACCCACAACCGGCCAGCGGTCTGCCCGAGCACCTCGTCACGACGGCCACGAGGGTCTCGACTCTCCCGCCCAGTACCTCCTGTAGGCCGTGGTGGAGGCGTGTGCTGAGCCCTGGCGCGGTTGTCTCAAGACGGCGTGCCAGCCACTTCCCACCGCCACCCCACGAACCGGCAGCGTCCAGTGCCAGCTCTCACCGGTGCGTCGGACCAGTTCGGTCGCGATGAAGAGACGCTCGTTCTGGTCGTCGCTTCCCGTGAGGTCGTCCAGCAGGTCGGTGATCGCGTAGCGGCGGTCGTCGATCTCTTCCGTCGACACCCGGGGCGGTCCGGCGATGGTCAGCTCCCGGGCCTGTGCGGCGAGGCGGGCTCCGAGACCGTCGGTGTCGAAGAGCAGTAGTCCATCGGCGCACATCCGCAGCAGCGGTGACCGCCGGCTTCGTCGTGGACGGAGCTGTGTCTTGCTTCTGCGTAGGAGGGGCCAGCCGTGTCCGTTGCTCGGAACCCGCCGACCGCTGCTTGCGGGGCGCCGGTTCAGGCCGGTCCGGGTGATGGCCGTGTTCCAGGTAGAAGCGCCCTGCGTCAGTGATCTCCGCCTGCCACTTCCCATCTTGCTTGGGCATCGTGATCAGGCGCCGCTCCTTGAGCGCGCGGGCGGTGAGGGCGAGCTCGGGGCTGTCCGACGTGACGGGGTCGGCTCCGTCCCCGATGCGGGTGAGGAGTGCGAGTTGCCGGTCATTTAACGGAGACCATCGGTGCATGTCGATCGTCGTACCGTCTGGTGTCTCCTCGGCACAAGCCGTGGGGTGACTCTTGCGGAGCGCACGGCGCACTCGGAGGCGGAACACCTCTCGCTGGGAGCCACCGGGGAGTCGCCCCTGAAGTCGGCTCCCAAATGGCTCCCAAAACAGGGCCGCAACGCAAATCAGACCCGGTGCTGATCTCTCAGCACCGGGCCTGACCTGGTGTTTCAGCTGTCGGGGTGGCGGGATTTGAACCCACGACCTCTTCGTCCCGAACGAAGCGCGCTGCCAAGCTGCGCTACACCCCGATGTCGTGCTCCGTGGCCCGCAGGAGTCCTGCTGGTCGCGGCGACATCGATTACTTTAGCGGACCGGAGCCCTGAGACGAAATCCGGTTTTCGGGGCCCCGGAACTCGGGCCGGATCCGGTCCAGGCCGACGAGGACGAGGGCCAGGGCGTAGAAGGCCAGGCCGAAGAGCACGGCGTTGCCGAGGACCCCGGCGTACCCGTGGGCGTCGACGTCCACGAAGGGGTACGGGTAGCGGGCCGGCGTGCCCGGCGTCATGATCGCGCCGCGCACCAGGGCGAAGCCCAGGTAGGCGAAGGGGTAGGCCAGCCAGAGGGCCGCGTGGCGCGGGCGCAGGGCGCCGGGGCGGGTCAGCAGGAGCCAGTCGAGGACGGCGGCCAGGGGCGTCACCGTGTGCAGGAGCTGGTTGGAGACGGCCCGCGCTCCGGTGAGGGCGACCTCGGGATCGTCGGTCATGGAGAAACCGGAGGAGGAGTTGGCGAGGATCAGGTGGTAGACGAGCCCGGTGATGCAGATGAAGAGGAGGGTGCCGCCCGTGACCAGGGCGGGCAGGGGCGGGCGCGCGCGGAAGGCCCGTACGGCGCCGAGGGCGAAGACGACCGCGACGAGGACGTTCGACTGGATCGTGAAGTAGCTCAGGACGCGCAGGGCGCTGTCGCTGACGGACAGGTCGATGACGATCCCGGTGATCGCCGCGAGCGCGACAAGGGCGCGGAACGCGGCGGCCACGGGGCGGCGGTGGGGCGGGACGACCGCCTCGGCGGGGACACGCGCGGCACTGGAGGCGAACATCCCTCCACCGTAGACGCGCGGCCGAACCCACGCGAAAGGGGCGGAAGTCCCGCCCCGTACGCGCTACTTGGCGGAGGCCGGGGCCGGGGCCGGGGTCAGCGTCAGGAGCGTCGCCTCGGGCGGGCACGCGAAGCGGACCGGGGTGTAGCGGCTGGTGCCGCAGCCGGCGGAGACGTGGAGATAGGACGTGCGGCCGTCGGCGGTGTGCGTGGACAGGCCCTTCACGCGGTCGGTGTCCAGGTCGCAGTTGGTGACGAGGGCGCCGTAGAAGGGGATGCAGAGCTGCCCGCCGTGCGTGTGCCCGGCGAGGACCAGCGGGTAGCCGTCGGCGGTGAACGCGTCGAGCGCCCGCAGGTACGGCGCGTGCACCACGCCCATCGAGAAGTCCGGCCCCGGCAGCGGGCCGCCGGCCACCTCCGCGTACCGGTCGCGCTTGATGTGCGGGTCGTCGATGCCGGTCAGGCCGATCTCGACGCCGGCGACCTTGAGCGCGCCGCGCGTGTTGGTCAGGTTGAGCCAGCCGGCCTCGTCGAAGCCGTCGCGCAGGTCCTGCCAGGGGTTGTGGACGGCGCCGACGACCGGCCCGTTGCCGTTCAGGCCGTGCTTGCCGGTGGTCCGCTCCAGCAGGTAGCGGGCGGGGTTGCGCGGCCGGGGCCCGTAGTAGTCGTTGGAGCCGAAGACGTACGCGCCGGGGAGTTCCATCAGGGGGCCGAGCGCGTCGAGCACCTCGGGGACGGCCTCCGGGTCGGAGAGGTTGTCACCCGTGTTGATGACGAAGTCGGGGCGCAGCCCGGCCAGCGACTGGAGCCAGCGCTGCTTCTTGCGCTGCCCGCCGACCATGTGGATGTCGGAGACCTGGAGGACGCGCAGCGGGCGCATCCCCTCGGGCAGGACGGGGACGGTGACCCGGCGCAGCCGGAAGGACCGGGCCTCGAAGCCCGCCGCGTAGGCGACACCGGCGGCGCCGACCGCCGCGATGCCCGCCGTCACCTTCAGGGAGACCTTGAGGGAGGTTTTCAGTGCAGTCCCGTTTCGCGCGCGCATGAGGCCCATCGTGTCAGACCCGGGCCGCCCCCGAAATCGGCGGGCGCGGGCCTGTCCGTACCTGCGACAATCGACGTATGACCACGCTCAAGTCGAAGCTTCAGGACGATCTCAACGCCGCGATCAAGGGGCGGGACGAGCTGCGCTCCTCGACGCTCCGGATGACCCTCGCCGCGATCACCACGCAGGAGGTCGCGGGTACGCAGAAGCGCGAGCTGTCCGACGACGAGGTGCAGACGGTGATCGTCAAGGAGGCGAAGAAGCGCCGCGAGGCGGCCGAGGCCTTCGAGAAGGGCGGGCGCGCGGAGTCCGCCGCGCGCGAGAAGGCGGAGGGCGAGGTGCTCGCCGAGTATCTGCCGCAGCAGTTGAGCGACGCCGAGCTGGAGCAGATCGTCGGGCAGGCGGTCGAGGAGGCGAAGGCGGCCGGCGCGGAGGGGCCGAAGGCCATGGGCCAGGTCATGAAGATCGTGAAGCCGAAGGTCGGGGACCGCGCGGAGGGCGGCCGCGTCGCCGCCACGGTCAAGCGCCTCCTGCTTGGCTGAGCCTAAACGGACGGCTCGCCGAAGAGGGCAGAGAAAAGGGCGCCCCCCGATCATCGGGGGGCGCCCCTTTCGCTTGCGCCAACGGGCCTCCTCGTACAGGCAGGCCCACGGGTCTCCTCGTCGTACAGGCGGCCTACGGGCCTCCACGTACCGGCCTACGCGCCTCCTCGTACAGGGAGAGCGTCAGTGACCGCCCCCGTGCCCCCGGCCGTGCCCGTTCCCGTTGCCGCCGCCGAGCAGGCCCGGCGGGATGGTCAGGTGCGGGAAGGGGTTGTCGGCGCCGGGTTTGCCGTCGTTCTGACCGCCGCCCCCGTCACCGCCTTTTCCCTTGTCCTTCGTCTTCCCCTTGCCCTTGTCGAGGTCGGGGATGTCGACCATGTTGAAGCCGGGGGAGTCCTTGCCCGACAGGGCGCCCGTCATGGCGTTGCGCCAGATCGGGCCGGGGGTGTCGGCGCCGTAGACCTTGTCGTGGTACTGGCCGCCGATGGTGATGTTGGTCATCGACACGCTCTGCGAGGCGCTGCCGACCCAGACCGCGCCCGACAGGTTCGGCGTGTAGCCGACGAACCAGGCGTTCTTGCGGGAGTCCGTCGTACCGGTCTTGCCCGCGTTGTCCCGGTCCTGGAGGCCGGCCTGCTGACCCGTACCGGAGTCGACCACTCCGCTGAGCAGAGTGTTGATCTTGTCGGCGGTCTCCTCGGACATGGCGCGCGAGCACGCGGTCTTCGGTACGCCGATGCCCTTGCCGTCCGGCCCGGTGATCGACTCGATGGCGACGGGCGTGCAGTACGTGCCCCGGTTGGCGAAGGCCGCGTACGCGGAGGCCATGGTCAGCGGGGAGAGACCGGTCGAACCGAGGGTCATCGAGGACGGCACCTCGGGGACCTTCTGCCCGTTGCCCTGGACGACGCCGAGCTTGTCGGTCATCTGCACGACCGGGCACATGCCGGTGTCGCCGAGCATCTGCACGAAGTACGTGTTGATGGACTTCTCCATCGCCTCCTTGAGGCGATAGGGGCCCTTCTCCGACTCGTTCTCGTTCTCCAGCTCGTAGCCGCCGTCGTTGCGCCAGGGCTTCCCGCTGCACGTCTGCACGGTGCTCGGGTACGGCATCTTGTACGGGGCCGGGTACTGCTGCGTGATCGGCGTGCCGGCGTCGAGCGCGGCGGCCGCCACGAACGGCTTGAACGTCGAACCCGTCGGGAAGCCGTACGCCGAGCCGTTGTACGCGGAGTTGACCGAGTAGTTGAGGACCGTCTCGTTCTTGTCCTTGTCGGTGCCGTACGGCTTCGACTGGCCCATGCCGAGGATCTTGCCGGTGCCCGGCTCGACGAGGGTGACGGCCGTGGCGACCTTGTCGGCCGTGTAGACGTGCTCCTTGATGGAGGACTCCACCGAGTCCTGCGCCTGCGGGTCGAGCGTCGTCCGCACGGTCAGGCCGCCGCGGTTCCACAGCTTGGCGCGGTCTTCCTTCTTCTTGCCGAAGACCGGGTCGTTGAGGAAGACCTCGCGGACGTAGTCGCAGAAGAAGGCGGCGCCGCGGACCGCGGTGATGCAGCCGTTGCGCGGGCGCTTGACCTTGAGGCCGAGGTCGGTCTGCTTGGCCTTGTCGGCCTCCGCCTGCGAGATGTCGTGCATGTCGGCCATGCGCTGGAGCACGACGTTGCGCCGCTTCTTGGCCTCCTCGCTGTCGTTGACCGGGTCGTAGCGGCTCGGCGACTGGACGATGCCGGCGAGGAGGGCGGCCTCCTGGACCTTCAGGTCCTTGGCGGGCTTGGAGAAGTAGCGCTGGGCGGCGGCCTCGACGCCGTACGCCTGCTGGCCGAAGTACGTGATGTTGAGGTAGTTGGCGAGGATCTTCTTCTTGCCCAGCTCCTCCTCCACCTGGATCGCGTACTTCAGCTCCTTGACCTTGCGGCCGATGGTCTGCTGCGTCGCCTGCGCCAGCTTGGTCGGGTCGTCGCCCGCCTCTTCCATGAAGACGTTCTTCACGTACTGCTGGGTGAGGGTGGACGCGCCCTGCGAGACGCCGCCGTTGTGCGCGTTGGCGTTGATCGCGCGCAGGATGCCCTTGGCGTCGACCGCGCCGTGCTCGTAGAAGCGCGAGTCCTCGATGGCGACGATCGCCTTCTGCATGTACGGCGAGATGGCGTCGAGCGGGACGACCGTGCGGTCGCGGGAGTAGACGGTGGCGATGGCGCCGCCCTGGTTGTCCAGGATGGTGGTGCGCTGGCTCAGCGGGGGCGTCTTCAGGTTCGCGGGGATCTCGTCGAACCCCTCGACCGAGCCGCGGGCCGCGAGCCCGAGCGCGCCGGCTGCGGGCAGCGCGATGCCGGCGAGTACGGCCCCGGCGAGCACGCTGACGCCGAGGAACTTGGCGGCCTGTTGGGCGGGCGACATGCCGCCGCCACTACCGGCCGAGCGCTTCTTTCCCATGTGGGGCAGCCTACGTGTCGATTCTCCGGACAGGCGTATATGCCTTGGCCTAAGCTGCACTCAACTGTCACAGCAGTGCGGTTACGTATCAAGACGTGGGACGCCCCCGAAACGTTCCCGACGTCGGCCGTAGTCATTCCCGTCCCCTCCCGCGAGCCCCCCGCGCAGGGCTCGGAGGGTGTCCGAAACCGCCTCGTGTGTCATTCCGCGTCCGTTGTGGCGCACCAGAACTGTCCCGGTTTGCCGGGGTTGTTACGCATGTCTTCCGGTCACTCCGTCGGGTGATCTGCCGCTTACGCATAGTCCGTTCGGACCATTCAAGATTGGGCCCGAAGGGGGTGTTGCGCTGTGCCCACCTTCCGTAACGTCCTCAACTGGCGGCGGTGAATATGCCGCTGCCGCCGTGGGGGAGCCTCGATTCGGGAGAGGACGGCGCCGGTATGGGCTGGGTAGTCGACTGGAGTGCGCAGGCGGCCTGCCGCACTACCGATCCGGATGAACTGTTCGTTCAAGGAGCAGCGCAGAACCGGGCGAAGGCGGTGTGCACGGGGTGCCCTGTGCGCACCGAGTGTCTCGCTGACGCGCTCGACAATCGCGTCGAGTTCGGTGTGTGGGGCGGCATGACGGAGCGGGAGCGGCGGGCGTTGTTGCGCCGGCGGCCGACGGTCACGTCCTGGCGCCGGCTGCTGGAGACCGCGCGTACGGAGTATGAGCGTGGGGCGGGGTTGTTGCCGGTGGAGCTTGAGGATGACGAGGCGTACGAGCGGTACGCGGCGGTCGGCTAGCCCTTATCTCCGTCCACTCCAGCCCGGCCCGGTGTTCTCCGCGCTCCTTACGGGGCTGACCTCAGCGTTCCTTCTTCGCGGCAGCGGACCCGCGCCCATGAGGGGGCTTTCAGCGCCCACTTCCAGCCCCTCCGGCGATTGAGGAGCGGGGTCTGGGGCGGAGCCCCAGGGGTAGCGCCGGGTGCGTTGATGTTGTGCGTCCAGTTCAGCTCCGGTGGGGCTTCTCGCGCAGTTCCCCGCGCCCCTGAGGGGGCTGACCTCAGCGTCCGCTTTTTGGCTGGCCGGCGAGGCGGGTGGCGATGGCGCGTAGGCCCGCGAGGTCGTGGACGTCACCGGGCAGCGCCGCGACCTCCGCCACGGCGACCTCAGGATGCAGCGCGCGGAAACGATCCCGCGTACGCCGCTCCCGCGCGATGACCCGCATCCGCTCGGCATGCAGCCGCAACAGACCAGCCGTCAGTTGTTCGACCGTGGGCTCGGGTTCGGGTTCGGGGGAGCCGGACGCGGGGACCTCGGTCTCGGGGGACGCCTCGGGGGGCGTACGCCCCTGTTCCTTCCCGGCGCCCTGATCCACAATGCCGCGCTCGTCAAGATTTTCCGCGGCGGCCAGCGCCCGCTCGGCGGACAGCTTCGCGGCCCCGCTGCCATGCACCCGGTTCAGCACGAGCCCCGCGAGCGGCATCCGGTCCGCGGCCAGCCGCTCCACGAAGTACGCGGCCTCCCGCAACGCGTCCCGCTCGGGCGCCGCGACCACGAGGAACGCCGTCCCCGGCGCCTGGAGCAGCTTGTACGTGGCGTCGGCCCGCGTACGGAACCCGCCGAACATCGTGTCCATCGCCGCGACGAACGTCTGTACGTCCCGCAGGAGCTGACCGCCGAGCAGCTTGCCGAGCGCGCCCGTCATCATCGACATACCGACGTTCAGGAACTTCATCCCGGCCCGCCCGCCGACCTTCGCCGGCGCCATCAGCACCCGGATCAGCTTCCCGTCGAGGAACGACCCGAGGCGGCTCGGCGCGTCCAGGAAGTCCAGCGCCGAGCGCGAGGGAGGCGTGTCCACGACGATCAGGTCCCACTCGTCGCGCGAGCGCAGCTGCCCGAGCTTCTCCATCGCCATGTACTCCTGCGTGCCCGCGAAGCCCGCCGAGAGCGACTGGTAGAAGGGGTTGTCGAGGATCGCCCGGGCGCGCTCGGGGTCCGCGTGCGCCTCGACGATCTCGTCGAACGTGCGCTTCATGTCGAGCATCATCGCGTGCAGCTCACCGCCCGCCGCGTCGTCGATGTCCTTCACCCGGCGCGGGGTGTTGTCCAGCGAGTCGATGCCCATGGACTGGGCGAGCCTGCGGGCCGGGTCGATGGTCAGCACGACGACCTTGCGGCCCCGCTCGGCGGCGCGCAGACCGAGCGCCGCCGCGGTCGTGGTCTTGCCGACGCCCCCGCTGCCGCAGCACACCACGATGCGGGTCTTCGGGTCGTCGAGCAGTGGGTCCACGTCGAGCGTGCGCTCAGCATCCAGCGTCATCGAAACCGTCCCCTAGATCCCTTGCTGTCGCAGTTCCTCGGCGAGCCGGTACAGGCCCGCGAGGTCCAGCCCCTCGGTGAGCAACGGCAGTTCGTGCGTCGGCAGGCCCGCGTCGGTGAGCAGTTCGCGCTGGGCGCCCTCGAGCGCGTACCGCTCGGCGTACTCGGCGGCCTGCGCGAGCAGCGGCCCCACCAGCCGCTTGGCGCCGGCCACCCCCGCCTGTTCCAGTGCCCCGGTGACGGCCGGGCGTACCCCGCTGTCGCCGGTCAGTGCCAGCGCGGGTTCCCCGAGGAGCGCGGGGCGCACCATGTTGACGACGACGCGGCCCACCGGGAGCTGGGCGGCGCGCAGTTCGGCGACCCCGTCGAGGGTCTCCTGCACCGGCATCTCCTCAAGGAGCGTCACCAGATGCACCGCCGTCTCACGGGACTTGAGCACGCGCATGACGGCCTGTGCCTGGTTGTGTATCGGGCCGATCCTGGCGAGCCCCGCGACCTCGTCGTTGACGTTGAGGAAGCGGGTGATGCGGCCCGTGGGCGGCGCGTCCATGACGACGTGGTCGTACACGTACCGGCCCTGCTTGTTCTTGCGGCGGACCGCCTCGCACGCCTTGCCGGTCAGCAGCACGTCCCGCAGGCCCGGTGCGACGGTCGTGGCGAAGTCGATCGCGCCGAGCTTCTTCAGGGCGCGGCCGGCGCCGCCGAGCTTGTAGAACATCTGGAGGTAGTCCAGCAGCGCCAGTTCGGGGTCGATGGCGAGGGCGTGCACCTCGCCGCCGCCGGGCGCCACGGCGATCTTCCGCTCCTCGTAGGGGAGCGCCTCCGTCTCGAAGAGCTGCGCGATTCCTTGTCTGCCCTCCACCTCCACGAGGAGAGTGCGCTTGCCCTCGGTCGAGAGGGCGAGCGCGAGTGCGGCGGCGACCGTGGTCTTTCCGGTACCGCCCTTGCCGCTGACGACCTGGAGCCTGCTCACATATGCGAGCCTAACCAGTGACGGCCCCTCTCACGCAGCAGCCTCCGCTCTCACGCAGCGGCCTCCGCGACGCCCGGCGCCGGGACGGCGGCTACAGTCGCCCCATGGCTAAGAAGTGGGAATACGCGACCGTGCCGCTCCTCGTGCACGCGACGAAGCAGATCCTCGACACCTGGGGCGAGGACGGCTGGGAGCTGGTGCAGGTCGTGCCGGGTCCGAACAACCCGGAGCAGCTCGTCGCGTACCTGAAGCGGGAGAAGGCATGAGCGGGCAGGTCGAGGCGCGCCTCGCGGAGCTGGGTCTGACGCTGCCGCCCGTCGTGCCGCCGGTCGCCGCGTACCAGCCGGCCGTACGGTCCGGGGTGTACGTGTACACGGCGGGGCAGCTGCCCATGGTGGACGGCGTGCTGACGCTGACCGGCAAGGTCGGTGACGAGGTCACCGCCGAGCAGGCCAAGGACCTCGCCGCGACCTGCGCGCTGAACGCGCTGGCGGCCGTGAAGTCCGTCGCCGGCGATCTGGACCGCATCGCGCGCGTGGTGAAGGTCGTCGGGTTCGTGGCCTCCGCCACCGACTTCACCGGGCAGCCCGGCGTGATCAACGGCGCGAGCGAGCTGCTGGGCGCCGTACTCGGCGACAAGGGCGTGCACGCGCGCAGCGCGGTCGGCGTGGCGGTGCTGCCGCTGGACGCGCCGGTCGAGGTCGAGATCCAGGTCGAGCTGACCCCCGAGGACTGACCTGGCGCCGTACGGGCCCGCCTCCGGCCGGCTGCGGACCGTACGGCGTGTGTGCCACCGGTGACGGATGGGGTCTCGAACATCCGGCCGTCACCGGTTAGCCTCCGGCCATGGCAAACGGGCAGTGGTATCCCCCCGAGTGGCCGGACCGCATCCGCGCCCTCGCCGAGGGCACGCTGGTGCCCGCGACGCCCCGGCGCGCCGCGACGGTGATGCTGCTCAGGGACGTGCCCGGGGCCGGCGTCGAGGTGCACATGCTGCGCAGACGTACGTCGATGGCCTTCGCGGCCGGGGCGTACGCGTATCCCGGCGGCGGCGTCGACCCCCGCGACGGCGAGCGCGAACCGCATTGGGCGGGCCCCACGCGCGCGGAGTGGGGCGCACGCCTCGGGCTGCCCGAGAAGGAGGCGCAGGCCGTCGTCTGCGCGGCCGTCCGCGAGACCTTCGAGGAGGCGGGCGTGCTGCTCGCCGGGCCGGCCCCCGACACCGTCGTCGACGACACCACCGGCGAGGAGTGGCGGGCCGCGCGCGCCGCGCTGATCGCACGCGAGCTGTCCTTCGCCGAGTTCCTGGACGCGCGGGGCCTGGTGCTCCGCTCCGATCTGCTGGGCGCGTGGGCGCGCTGGATCACGCCCGAGTTCGAACCGCGCCGCTACGACACGTGGTTCTTCGCCGCCGCCCTCCCGGCGGGCCAGCGCACCAGCGACGACACCAGCGAGGCCGACCGTACGGTGTGGATCGCGCCGGAGCGGGCCGCCGAGGCGTACGACCGGGGCGAACTGACGATGATGCCGCCGACGGTCGCCACACTGCGCACCCTCGCCGCGTACGACAGTGCCGGCGACGCCCTCGGCGCGGCGGCGGGGCGGGACCTCACCCCCGTACTGGCACGCGCGCGCGTGGCGGACGGCGAGGTGGTGCTGTCCTGGCCGGGGCACGAGGAGTTCACCAAGCACATCCCGACCGGGGGGAGTTCCCGATGACCGACGCCGCGGCACTGCCCGGGCAGCCGCGCGGCGGGGTGCTCTCGGGCCCCGCGACGGCCCGCGCCACGAACGTCCTCGCGCCGAACGCGTCCGCGATGACCCTCGACGGCACCAACACCTGGATCCTCGCCGAGCCGGACAGCGACCTGGCCGTCGTCGTGGACCCGGGCCCGCTGGACGACGCGCATCTGCGTGAGGTGTGCGCGGTCGCCGAGCGCGCGGGCCGGCGGGTCGCGCTGACGCTCCTGACGCACGGGCATCCCGACCACGCGGAGGGCGCGGCCCGGTTCGCGGAACTGACCGGCACGCGCGTGCGCGCGCTCGATCCCGCGCTGCGGCTGGGGGAGGAGGGGCTCGGGGCCGGGGACGTCGTCGCCGTCGGCGGCCTGGAACTGCGGGTCGTTCCCACGCCCGGGCACACCGCCGACTCGCTCTGCTTCCACCTGCCCGCCGACGGGGCGGTCCTGACCGGCGACACGATCCTCGGGCGCGGCACGACGGTCGTCGCCCACCCCGACGGGCGGCTCGGCGACTATCTCGACTCGCTGCGGCGGCTGCGCTCCCTGACGGTCGACGACGGCGTGCACACGGTCCTGCCGGGGCACGGGCCGGTCCTGGAGGACGCGCAGGGCGCCGTCGAGTTCTACCTCGCGCACCGCGCGAAGCGGCTCGCCCAGGTCGAGACGGCCGTCGAGAACGGCCACGCCACCCCCGGCGAGGTCGTCGCCCACGTCTACGCGGACGTCGACCGCTCCCTGTGGCCGGCAGCGGAACTCTCGGTCCGAGCCCAACTGGACTACCTCCAGGAACACGGTCTCATCCCTCAGTGACCGCCCTCCAGCGCCGCGGGGAGCCCCCAGCCCCCTGGGGCTCCTCAATCGCCGGAGGGGCTGGGTGTTGGCGCTGAGGCGACTCCCTCAGGGGCGCGGGGAACTGCGCGAGAAGCCCCACCGGGGCTGAACTGGACGTACAACATCAACGCACCCGGCGCTGGGGTGCCGCCTTGCCCACCCTGCCGCCCCAGGCGGCAGATTGCCCAAGGCGGGGGCGGCTGCCCAGGGCGCCGGTGCTAATTGCCCCGTAAGGGGCGCGGGGAACTGCGCGAGCGGCCACGACGAACCCGGCACTCTGGGGCGCTGCCCCAGCCCCCGCTCCTCAATCGCCGGAGGGGCTGGGAGTTAGCGCTGAGGCCAGCCGGCCAGGGCCGAGGCCGGGAGTTGGCGCTGAGCCCAGTCGGTCAGGGCCGGAGGCTGGGAGTTGGCGTTGAGGTCAGCTCCGCCGGGGACTGGAGTTCGCGCTGAGCCCAGTCCGTCAGGGCCGGAGGCCGGGGGGGAGCCCCGCCGGCCTGAGAGGCGGGCGGGGCTTTCGATCGCGTAGACCAGCGTCAGCGCGACCGCTTGGCCAGCCGCTCCACGTCAAGCAGAATCACCGCACGCGCCTCAAGGCGAAGCCACCCGCGCCCGGCGAAATCGGCCAACGCCTTGTTGACCGTCTCCCGGGACGCCCCGACGAGCTGCGCCAGCTCCTCCTGCGTCAGATCGTGGACGACGTGGATGCCCTCCTCGGACTGCACACCGAACCGCCGCGAAAGATCGAGCAGCGCCCGCGCGACACGCCCGGGTACGTCGGAGAAGACGAGGTCGGACATCTGGTCGTTGGTCTTGCGGAGCCGACGGGCCACCGCCCGCAGCAGCGCCGCCGCCACCTCGGGCCGCACGTTGAGCCAGGGCTGGAGGTCACCGTGCCCGAGACCCAGCAGCTTCACCTCGGTCAGCGCGCTGGCCGTGGCCGTACGCGGGCCGGGGTCGAAGAGGGACAGCTCTCCGATCAGTTCGCCGGGGCCGAGCACGGCCAGCATGTTCTCCCGCCCGTCGGGGGAGGTGCGGTGGAGCTTCACCTTGCCCTCGGTGACCACGTACAGCCGGTCTCCGGGGTCGCCCTCGTGGAACAGGGCGTCGCCGCGTGCGAGGGTCACCTCACTCATGGAGGCGCGGAGCTCCGCGGCCTGCTCGTCATCGAGCGCCGCGAAGAGCGGGGCGCGCCGCAGAACGTCGTCCACGAGTTTCTCTCCTATGTCGCCTGCACTGTGGGGTTACTGCCTGGGGGGAGGCTTTCCCGGTTCCCATTTTGCCGGACGGTCCAAACAGTGTGATCAGTCACTCAGGCACAAGTCTGCCGCACCTGGGTCACAAGCCGAGGACTAGGGGGCCAATCGGGGGCCGATCCGTGGCCTCCGGGGCGGATGTCAGTGCCGACCTTTAGGCTGGCCGGGTGTCCGAAAGGCCGGTGACAGCGCGGGCGGAGGGGGCTGGAGCGATGCCGGAGCCCTCCGATTCCGCTGTGGGCGAACACTCCGCCGATTCTGTTCGAGGGACGGCCCAGAAGCGCGCCGCGACGACGACAGCCTCCGGGAGGGCTACCGCAGTGAAGAAGTCCCCGCCGCCGAAAAAGGCCGCCCCCGCGCCGAAGAAGGCCGCAGCCGAGAAGCCGGCCGAAGCGCCCGCGACGAAGCCCGCCGCGCCCGCGAAGAAGGCCACCTCGGCGAAGAAGGCGCCCGCAGCCAAGAGCGCCACCTCGGCGAAGGAGGTGCCTGCGGCCAAAAGCCTCGCCCCGGCCAAGAGCGCCGCGCCCGCGAAGAAGCCCGCCTCAGCGAAGAAAGCGCCCGCAGCCAAGCGCACCGCCCCCGCGAAGAAGCCCGCCCCGGCCAAGAAGACCCCCGCTCCCCGGGCGGAGAGCCACACCGCTCTGGTCCGCCGCGCCCGCAAGATCGACAGGGAGCTCGCGGAGGCGTACCCGTACGCCCACCCCGAGCTGGACTTCGAGAACCCCTTCCAACTGCTCGTGGCGACCGTGCTGTCCGCGCAGACCACGGACCTGAGGGTGAATCAGACGACGCCGGGGCTGTTCGCCGCGTACCCGACCCCGGAGGACCTCGCCGCGGCGGACCCGGAGCGGGTCGAGGAGCTGATCCGGCCGACGGGGTTCTTCCGCGCGAAGACGAAGTCGATCATGGGGCTGGCGAAGGCGCTGACGGAGGAGTTCGGCGGTGAGGTCCCCGGCCGCCTCGAAGACCTCGTGAAGCTGCCCGGGGTCGGCCGCAAGACGGCGTTCGTGGTGTTGGGCAACGCGTTCGGCAGGCCCGGCATCACCGTCGACACCCACTTCGGCCGTCTCGTACGGCGCTGGAAGTGGACGGAGGAGACGGACCCGGACAAGGTCGAGCGGGCGGTCGGGGAGTTGTTCCCCAAGAGCCAGTGGACGATGCTCAGCCACCACGTGATCTTCCACGGCCGCCGCGTCTGCCACGCCCGCAAGCCCGCCTGCGGCGCCTGCCCGATCGCGCCCCTGTGCCCGGCGTACGGCGAGGGCGAGACGGACCCGGAGAAGGCGAAGAAGCTGCTCAAGTACGAGAAGGGCGGCATGCCGGGCCAGCGTCTGAAGCCGCCGCAGTCCTACCTGGACGCCGGCGGCCTGCCCGCCCCGCCCCTGGGCGGCACGATCGGGTGACCCGCGGGTACGGGGGGAACGAAGAGGGGGCACCGGGGCGTTGGGCCCAACACGAGCAGGTACGGGGGCGGCGATGAAGCACGTGAGCGAGATCGGCAGCGAACCAACGAACGACACGACAAGGGCGTCGGCACCGCACGACCCCGACCCCCACGAGTCACGGGCGCGGCACGCCCCGCAGGCCCCGCACGACTCGCGGGTGCCGCGAGACCCGCAGGCCACGCACGACCCGCAGGCGCGGCACGACGCGCAGACCCCGGACGACCCGCGCGAATCCCAAGGCGCACGCGATCCGCACCCCACGCACGACCCGCGCGAACCCCACGCCCCCCGGGCCCCGCACGACCCCGAAGCCGCGCGCGATCCGCACCCCCCGCACGACTCACAGGCCCCGCACGCCCCGCGCCCCGCGCCCCCCGTGCTGAGCGACGACGGTCTGCCCGACTGGCTCGCCCCGGTCGCCCGCGCCGCCCGCACCGTCCGTGGCGAGCAGCTCAGCCGCTTCCTGCCGCCCGAGAGCGGCGCGGGGCGCCAGTCCGCGGTCCTGGTGCTGTTCGGCGAGGGCGCCCGCGGCCCCGAGCTGCTGCTGATGGAGCGCGCGGGATCGCTGAGATCGCACGCGGGGCAGCCCTCGTTCCCCGGCGGCGCCCTGGACCCGGAGGACGGCGACCCGGCCGCCGAGGGCCCGCTGCGCGCGGCGCTGCGCGAGGCGTGGGAGGAGACGGGCCTGGATCCGAGCGGCGTCCAGCTGTTCGGCGTGCTGCCGAAGCTGTACATCCCGGTGAGCGGCTTCGTCGTGACGCCGGTGCTCGGCTGGTGGCGGCGCCCGACGCCGGTCGCGGCCGTGGACCCCGCCGAGACGGCCCGCGTCTTCACGGTCCCGGTGGCCGATCTCACGGACCCGGCGAACCGGGCGACGACGGTCCACCCGAGCGGCCACCAGGGCCCCGCGTTCCTCGTCGAATCGGCTCTGGTCTGGGGTTTCACGGCCGGCGTGATCGACCGGATCCTGCATTACGCGGGCTGGGAGCGGCCCTGGGACCGGGAGAACACGGTGCCGCTCGACTGGCGTACATGACAGGGTGTCCTGCGAAGTGGCGAAGCGAGATACAAGGCGAGGCATGAATCGGTGAACGTGCTGGACATCCTGCTGCTCGCAGCCGCCGTATGGTTTGCGATCGTCGGCTACCGCCAGGGGTTCGTGGTCGGCATCCTGTCGGTGATCGGTTTCCTCGGCGGCGGTCTCGTAGCCGTCTACACGCTGCCCCTGCTGTGGGGCGCGGCCACGGAGAACGCGGAGGTCACCACGGCCGTCGCGGTCGTCGCCGTGATCGTGGTGATCGTCTTCGCCTCCATCGGCCAGGCCTTCACCACCCACTTGGGCAACAAGCTGCGCAGATACATCACCTGGTCCCCCGCGCGCGCCCTCGACGCGACGGGCGGCGCCGTGGTGAACGTGGCGGCGATGCTGCTGGTGGCGTGGCTGATAGGTTCCGCGCTCGCCGGCACCACGCTGCCCACGCTCGGCAAGGAAGTACGCAGCTCCAAGGTGCTGATGGGCGTGTCACGGGCGCTGCCCGCGCAGGCGGACACCTGGTTCGCCGACTTCTCCTCCACGCTCGCGCAGAACGGCTACCCGCAGGTCTTCAGCCCGTTCGCCAACGAGCCGATCACCGAGGTCAAGCCGCCCGACCCGCGGCTCGCGCACAGCCGCGCGGCGACCGTGGCGAAGCGTTCCATCGTGAAGGTGGTGGGACAGGCGCCGCGCTGCGGCAAGGTCGTCGAGGGCACCGGTTTCGTCTTCTCCGACCGCCGCGTGATGACCAACGCGCACGTGGTCGGCGGCGTCGACGAGCCGACCGTGCAGATCGGCGGCGAGGGCGTGCGCTACGACGCGAAGGTCGTGCTCTACGACTGGAAGAAGGACATCGCCGTCCTGGACGTGCCGAAGCTGCCCGCGCCGCCCCTGCGCTTCACCGAGCGGGACGCGCAGCGCGGCGACGGGGCGATCGTGGCGGGCTTCCCGCAGAACGGCGCGTACGACGTGCGCCCTGCCCGGGTGCGCGGCCGCGTCACACCGAACGGGCCGGACATCTACCACCGGGGCACGGTCAGCCGTGACGTGTACTCGCTGTACGCGACGGTCCGTCAGGGCAACTCCGGCGGACCGCTCCTGACGCCCGAGGGGCAGGTGTACGGCGTGGTGTTCGCCAAGTCCCTGGACGACGCGCAGACGGGGTACGCGCTGACCGGTGACGAGATCCGCGCCGACATCGACAAGGGCCGCTCGGCGTCCCAGCAGGTCGACACGGACGACTGCGCGCTGTAGCCGACGGCGCGGGGCCCGCTCAGGTGGTGGTGGCGCGCCCGGTGTGCTTGAGCCGGGCCGAGACCCAGCGGGCCCGGCGGCGCAGGATGCGCGGGATGCCCAACCGGGGATCGTGTACGGAGACTGCCCCTTGCGCCTCCTCGCGCGGAGAGCCCAGCGTCATCGCGGGGCGTCGGGTGCGTGCTGCGTCACTGTAGTCGTGCGTCCAGCCCATACACCGACGTCTGCCCGGGGCTCATGGTCGGTAACCGCGCCGTTGGACCCCAATTGGCGTATGCGCCAGGCAATTGGCTGTTCGAGGGACAGGTGTTCCCACCCGGACGGAGCAATCCGTTCCGGGGGTGCGGGGCGGCCGGGTCAGCGGTCGGGCTCGGTGTCCTTGAGCCAGCTGACCAGCTCCTTCGAGAAGCCGGCCGGGTCCTCCTCGTGCGGGAAGTGCCCGAGCCCGTCGAACAGCCGCCAGCGGTAGGGCGCTTCGACGTACTCGCCGGAACCGGCCGCGCTGCGCGTGCGCACGACCGGGTCGAGGGAGCCGTGCAGATGCAGCGTCGGCACGCGTACGGGGCGCTTCATGCGCCGGTTGAACTGGATGCCGTCGGGCCGCGCGAGCGAGCGCACCATCCAGCGGTACGGCTCGATCGAGCAGTGGGCCGTGGAGGGGATGCACATGGCCTGCCGGTACGTGGCGACCGCGTCGGGCTCGATGCCCCGGGGCCCCGCCCACTCCTCCAGCAGACGGCCCACCAGGGCGCCGTCGTCAGCGACGAGTTGACGCTCGGGCAACCAGGGGCGCTGGAACCCCCATACGTAGGAACCGGCGGTCGTCTGCTTGACGTCGGACAGCATCGCGGAACGCCAACGGCGCGGGTGCGGCATGGACGACACGGCGAGCCGGCGCACCAGCTTGGGCCGCATCACGGCCGCCGTCCAGGCCAGATAGCCGCCGAGGTCGTGCCCGACGAGCGCGGCGTCCGGCTCGCCGAGGGAGCGGATCACACCGGTGATGTCGAGCGCGAGGTTCGCCGGGTCGTAGCCGCGCGGCGTACGGTCACTGCCGCCGACGCCCCGCAGGTCCATGGCGACGGCGCGGAAACCGGCGTCGGCCAGCGCCTCCAACTGGTGCCGCCATGTCCACCAGTACTGCGGAAAGCCGTGCAGGAGCAGGACGAGCGGCCCGTCCCCCGCCTCCGCGATGTGGAAGCGCGCGCCGTTCGCCGCGACCTCCCGGTGCGTCCAGGGGCCGTCGGGGCGTACGACAGAGGCGGGCGGCTGGGCCGGGGGAGTGGCGGGGTCCGTCATGAAGACGAGCGTGCCACAGCCTCGATGGCGACGGGCTCCTCGTCACGCGGCGTCACCGGGCGCGGGTGCGGCTTGGCGTTCTGCAGGACGCTCGCGGACTCCTTCATGGAGGCGGCGACCTTCTGCGGGCCCTTGCCCTGCTTGGCCTTCTTGGCGAACACCATGCCGATGAGGAAGAGCACGAGCGCGACCAGGACGTTCGCCGCGAAGGAAAGCAGGAAGCAGAGCGCGAGGTTCCAGTGCGACCACGTACGGATGCCGTAGGCGAGCGCGAAGCTCAGCATCGGCAGCGAGAACACGAGGATGACCAGGCCGGCCGTGAACGCGCCGCCGCTGACCGCGCCGCGCTTCACGTCGTTCTTGAGCTGCGCCTTGGCGAGGGCGATCTCGTCGTGCACCAGTGCGGACATCTCTGCCGTCGCCGAGGCGAAAAGCTGGCCGACGCTGCGTTCGGCGCCGACCGGGTTGCCGTCGGGTGCGCTCATCGCGTTCTCCCTGTTTCCCTGTAGAAGCTCGTAGAAGCCTTGAAGCCTTGAAGCCTTGTAGCCGTGGTGCTCCGGATGTGCGGACTTGTTGTCAGATCATGCCGGACGCTCCTCCTCGTCGCCTCCCCCGCCCGTCACTTCGGCAAGCCTGCGATGTTCGGCGGCTTTGCGCTCGTAGATCTCGGCCATCCGGAGGTGGTAGTCCGGCTTGTCCTGCTCGTAGATGTCGGGGATGCCGTCGAGGTCCTCGTCGCGCTCCTCGGTCTCGCACAGCGCACGGTACTTGGCGTTGCGGATCTTCAGCAGGATGCCGGAGAGGACGGCCGCGATCAGGGAGCCGAGCAGGACGGCGGCCTTGACCTCGTCGGTGAGCAGCGGGTCGTCGGTGAAGGCGAGTTCGTCGATGAGCAGGGAGACGGTGAAGCCGATGCCGGCGAGGGAGGCGACGGCGAAGACGTCCGGCCAGGCGAGTTCGTCGGACAGGGACGCGCGGGTGAAGCGGGAGGTGAGCCAGGTGCCGCCGAAGATGCCGACGGCCTTGCCGACGACGAGGCCGAGCACCACGCCCAGCGTCTCGGGCCGCGTGAACACATCGCCGAGCGCCCCGCCGGACACCGCGACACCCGCGCTGAACAGCGCGAACAGCGGCACCGCGAGCCCCGCCGACAGCGGGCGCACCACGTGCTCGATGTGCTCTCCGGGGGAGGTCTTCTCACCCTCACGGGTGGTGCAGCGCAGCATCAGGCCCATGGCGACACCGGCGATGGTGGCGTGGATGCCGCTGTTGTACATGAGCGCCCAGATGACGACGGCCAGCGGCACGTACACGTACCAGCCGCGTACGTTCTTCCTGAGCAGCAGCCAGAACAGGGCGAGGCCGACGACGGCGCCGCCGAGCGCGAGGAAGTTCAGCTCGCTCGTGAAGAAGACGGCGATGATCAGGATGGCGAAGAGGTCGTCGACGACGGCGAGCGTGAGCAGGAACGCGCGCAGGGCGCTCGGCAGTGACGTACCGATGACGGCGAGGACGGCGAGCGCGAACGCGATGTCGGTGGCGGTCGGCACGGCCCAGCCGTCGAGCGAGCCGCCGCCGACGGTGTTGACGAGGACGTAGACGAGCGCCGGCACGATCATGCCGCACAGGGCGGCGACCACGGGCAGCGCGGCGGCCTTCGGGTCGCGCAGGTCACCGGCGACGAGTTCGCGCTTCAGCTCGATGCCGGCGACGAAGAAGAAGATGGCGAGCAGCCCGTCGGCGGCCCAGTGCGCGACGGAGAGGTCGAGCCCGAGCGCCGCAGGACCGAAGTGGAAGTGGCTCACGGACTTGTACGAGTCGCTGAGCGCGGGCACGTTCGCCCAGACCAGGGCGGCGATGGCGGCGACGAGGAGCAGGACGCCGCCGACGGTCTCGGTGCGGAGCGCTTCGGCCACGAAGTTGCGCTCGGGCAGGGAGAGCCTGCCGAGGGCCTTGCGGTCGTTCTTGCGGGGGGCGCTCACGGGGGAACCTCCGGTCGGGTACGGCTGGACACATCGCCGACCAGACTTCCCGGCACACCCTGTGGTCTTTCCCTATCGCGTTTCTGACGCGTCCTTCACCCTACCGGGTGTACGCGAGGCGTACCTGGCGTCCCTCACGATACGCACGAATCGGACACCCGGCACGATCGCCGGGCACCCGATTGGTCCGTCTTCCGTACGGGATTTCCCCGGGGCCCTGCCTGGGGAAATCCCTGCATACGGTCGCCGCGCCGGGTGGGTCAGTCCTCGCTCGGGGTCGCCGGGAGCTTCGTTTGGATGAGGTCCATGACGGAGGAGTCGGTGAGCGTGGTGACGTCGCCCAGCTCGCGGTTCTCCGCGACGTCCCGCAGGAGGCGGCGCATGATCTTGCCGGAGCGGGTCTTGGGCAGCTCGGCGACCGGCAGGACGCGCTTGGGCTTGGCGATCGGGCCGAGCGTGGCGCCCACGTGGTTGCGCAGGTCGGCGACGAGCGACTCGTCGTCGGCGTCGGCGGTGCCGCGCAGGATGACGAACGCCACGATGGCCTGGCCGGTCGTCGCGTCGGCGGCGCCGACCACGGCGGCCTCGGCGACGGCCGGGTGCGAGACGAGCGCCGACTCGACCTCGGTCGTCGAGATGTTGTGCCCGGACACGAGCATCACGTCGTCGACCCGGCCGAGCAGCCAGATGTCGCCGTCGTCGTCCTTCTTCGCGCCGTCACCGGCGAAGTACGTGCCCTCGAAGCGCGACCAGTACGTGTCGATGAACCGCTGGTCGTCGCCCCAGATGGTGCGCAGCATCGACGGCCACGGCTCGGTGAGGGCGAGGTAGCCGCCCCCGCCGTTGGGCACCTCGTGGCCCTCGTCGTCGAGGACGGTCGCGGAGATGCCCGGAAGCGCGCGCTGCGCGGAGCCCGGCTTGGTCTCGGTGACGCCCGGCAGCGGCGAGATCATGATCGCGCCGGTCTCGGTCTGCCACCACGTGTCGACGACGGGGCACTTGTCCGCGCCGATGTTCTTGCGATACCAGACCCACGCCTCGGGGTTGATCGGCTCACCCACCGAACCCAGCACACGCAGGCTGCTGAGGTCGAACTTGGCGGGGATGTCGTCGCCCCACTTCATGAACGTACGGATCGCCGTCGGCGCCGTGTACAGGATCGTGACGCCGTACTTCTGCACGATCTCCCAGAAGCGGCCCTGGTGCGGGGTGTCCGGGGTGCCCTCGTAGATGACCTGCGTCGCACCGTTGGAGAGGGGGCCGTACGTGATGTACGAGTGGCCGGTGACCCAGCCGATGTCGGCCGTGCACCAGTAGACGTCCGTCTCCGGCTTGAGGTCGAAGACCGCGTGGTGCGTGTAGCTGGCCTGCGTCAGATAGCCGCCGGAGGTGTGCAGGATGCCCTTCGGCTTCCCCGTCGTACCCGACGTGTACAGGATGAACAGCGGCTGCTCGGCGTCGAACGCCTCCGGCGTGTGCTCGGCCGACTGGCGGCCCACGATCTCGTGCCACCACACGTCGCGGCCCTCGGTCCAGGCGACGTCCTGCTCGGTGCGGCGCACGACGAGCACCTTGGCGACGCCTTCGACCCGGGTGAGCGCGTCGTCCACGGCGGGCTTGAGCGCGGACGGCTTGCCGCGCCGGTAGCCGCCGTCGGCGGTGATGACGACCTTGGCGGCGGCGTCCTCGATGCGCTTGGCGATGGCGTCCGCCGAGAAGCCGCCGAAGACGACCGAGTGCGCGGCGCCGAGGCGGGCGCAGGCCAGCATGGCGATGACGGCCTCGGGGATCATCGGCAGGTACACGGCGACGCGGTCACCGGCCTGGACGCCCAGCTCCGTCAGCGCGTTCGCCGCGCGGCTGACCTCGTCCTTGAGCTCCGCGTAGGTGATGGCCCGGCTGTCGCCCGGCTCGCCCTCGAAGTGGATCGCCACGCGGTCGCCGTGGCCGGCCTCGACGTGCCGGTCGACGCAGTTGTACGCGACGTTCAGCTTGCCGTCCTTGAACCACTTGGCGAACGGCGGGTTCGACCAGTCGAGCGTCTCCGTCGGTTCCGTCGCCCAGGTCAGGCGGCGGGCCTGCTCGGCCCAGAAACCGAGCCGGTCAGCCTTGGCCTGCTCGTACGCCTCGGCCGTGACGTTGGCGTTGGCGGCCAGGTCAGCGGGCGGCGCGAAGCGACGGTCCTCCTTGAGAAGGTTGGCCAAGCTGGTCTCGTTGCTCACGACATCTCCCTTACGGTGCTTTGCCGGGCGGCCGTTGTGTCCCAGACCACAGCTCATCAGAAGGGGACCCCTGGTGACAAGGGGTGTCCGCAAAATTGGTTTAGACCTATAGCCGGGTTCTGCGCGCGTTCTGAGCGTGTGATGAGCGAGTTCTGGGCGGGGGCGCGAACATGTGGCCCCCGGCGGACCGGGAGGCCACATGCTCCTCCTCTTTGCACGCGGCCGGCCGCCGCCCGGTTCAGGCCCGCGTGTCCTCGTACGCGGCCGCCTCCACCTGCCCGAACACCGGCTCGGCCGCCGGAAGCGGCGTGGCCTCCCGGAGCAGATACGCCTGCGCCTCTCCGACGTGGAAGTACATGCCGTGCAGGTCGAGCGTGCCGTCCGCGAGGGCGCGGGCCACCGACTCGTGCGCCCTCAAGTGCTCCAACTGCTGCACCACGTTGGTCAGGCACAGTTGTTCCACCGCGTCCGCCGGCGCCCGTCCCGCGAGCCGCGCCCCGGGCAGCGTGGCGTCGGAAACCCGGGCGAGGGTCGGCGCGCCGTGCCGCAGCCAGCGCTTGAGCGGGGTGCGCGCCCCGGCGTCGGGCGGGCTGCTCAGCAGGGCCTGCATCGCGCCGCAGCCGGAGTGCCCGCACACGGTGATCGACTGCACCTTCAGCACGTCCACCGCGTACTCGATGGCGGCGGCCACCGAGTCGTCCCCGCTCTCCTCGCCGGGCAGCGGTACGAGATTGCCGACGTTACGCACGACGAACAGGTCGCCGGGGCCGCTCGACGTGATCATCGAGGTGACGACGCGGGAGTCGGCGCAGGTCAGAAACAGGTGCGTCGGCTGCTGCCCCTCGCGCGCCAGCCGCGCCAGCTCCCCGCGCACCAGTGGCGCGGTGTTCCGGTGGAACGCCCTGATGCCGGTGGCCAGATGGTGCCTGGTCCTGGAGCGGGCGGAGGTCGCCGTGGGGGTGGCGGCTGCGGCTGTGGCGCCGGGAGCGGCGGGGGTCCCGGGGCTGGTCGGGCTCCCGGGGTCCCCTGGGCTCCGCGCGCTCTGCGGGCTCCCGGTGTTCCCCGGGCTCGCGGGGCTGACCGGTCGGCCGGGGTTCCGCGGGCTCCCGGGGCTCTGGGGGCTTCCGGTCTTCTGTGGGCTTCCGGTGTTCTCGGCGACTGGGGGGCCGGGCCGGTCGCAGTGGTGGTTGCGCCACGGCGTCCACGGGCGGCAACACGTGTGCGCCGCGCTCGCGGGCTCCGCGATCCGGCCGCCGGTGCCGCCCGCGCGCCCGCCGACCTCGACCCGGCCGCCCTGCGCGCGATGCGACTTCTGCCAGTCCTGCAACGCCTCGTACGCCGCGTGATCCATGAACGAGCCGTCCAACTCCACGACACAGTCCGCCCCGTGCGGGACATGGTGCAGCGTGCGGCTGAGCCGGGGCACGGCGAGGAACGTCAACTGCCCCCGCACCCGCACATGGTGGACGCCGGCGCTGTCCTCCTCGTGCGTGATGCGGGTACGCGCGAGGCGGTGCAGCGCGACGCCGACGGCGACGGCGACGCCGAGCCCGACGCCCTGGAGGACGCCGAAGACGACGACTCCGGCCGTGGTCACGCCGTAGACCAGGACCTCACGGTGGCGGGTGACCGTGCGGATGTGGTTCAGCGAGACCATCTGCACCCCGACCGCCATCACCAGGGCGGCGAGTGACGCGAGCGGGATCAGCTCCAGGACGGGGACCAGGAGCAAGGTGGCCGCACCTACCCAAACGCCGTGCAGGACCGAGGAGTTCCCGCTGACCGCCCCCGCGTTGATGTTCGCCGTGGAGCGCACCGCGACGCCCGCGACGGGCAGCCCGCCGAGCGTCCCGGACACGATGTTCGACGCGCCCTGGGAGAGCAGCTCCCGGTCCAGGTTCGAACGGCGCATCGCGGGCGGCAGATCCGGGCGGGCGGCGGCCATCTTGTCCACGGCGACCGCGCCGAGCAGCGACTGCACGCTGCACACCAGGGTCGTCGTGAGCACGGCGGCGGCGATGCCGAGCACCGGCCCCTCGGGCAGCCCCACCAGGGCATGACTGCTCCAGGACGGCAGATCGACCTTCGGCAGGGTGAGCCCGAGGGCGGCGGTGACGACGGTCGCCGCGATCACGGCGAGCAGCGCGGCGGGGACTCTCCGGGCGACGCGCCCCGCGCGGCCGGGCAGCCGCGGCCAGCCGAGGAGCACGGTGAGGGTGAGGACGCTGACGGCGAGGGCGGCGGGCTGCGCGTGCGTCAACTGGCGTGGCAGGGAAGCCAGGTTGGCGAGCACGGAGCTGTCGGGCGTGCCGCCGAGGACGATGTGGAGCTGCGCGACGGCGATGGTCACGCCGATGCCCGCGAGCATGCCGTGCACGACGGCGGGGCTGACGGCGAGGGCGGTGCGGGCCACCCGGAGGCAGCCGAGGCCGATCTGGGCGACGCCCGCCATGACGGTGACGGCGCAGGTGGTGCGCCAGCCGTAGCGCTGGATCAGCTCGGCGGTGACGACGGTCAGACCGGCTGCCGGGCCGCTGACCTGGAGCGGGGCGCCGCCCAGGCAGCCGGCGACGATCCCGCCGACGGCGGCGGCGACGAGCCCGGACTCCAGCGGGGCGCCGGTGGCGAGCGCGATGCCGAGCGAGAGGGGCAGGGCGATGAGGAAGACGGCGACGGACGCCGAGAGGTCGGCGCCCGCGACGCGGAACCGGCGCCGGGGCGCGCGGGGCGGCGGGCTGTGGGCGGTGCGGTCGGCGGCGGTCGGTTCGCCGGTGAGGTCGGCTCCGTGCGGATCGGAGTCGCTGGCGCGGGTGGGTACGCAGGCTGACATGTTCCCGTCTCCTCCGGGGTGCAGCGCGGTCGCGGAATGAGGGGTGACCCCGGGCGGTGGCTGGGGTCGGAACGCGGCCGTGGTTCACGGCGTGCAGCGGCGGGATGAATCAACGCTCGGTAAATGGATCGTAATGCAGAGTAAAGCTTGCGGACGGATATTCGGGGCAAATGGGTCATGGCTTCACTCTGCGGAGTGAATAGGAATCCTGGTCGGCTTGTCGGACTATCTCCGCGCGGACCTCGTGCGACCTTGACGGCGCCGCCCGTATAAAGCGGGCATTTCTCGCATTCATCGTCTTGCCGTGAGGCCGCGTGCCTCCGAGTCCCAGGAAGAAGGTGGGCGGAAGATGGCCGCCACCAGGAGGATCACCGCGTCCCGGGCCCTGTCCCGGGGGATCGCCGCGGCCCGGAGGCTGTTCACCGCCCGCCGCGGTGCCGGCGCCGGAGCCATGGCCCGAGGAGCCGTCGTGGCCGGGGGCACAGCCGTACCCGGGGGGACCGCCGTACCCGGAGGCATCGTCGCCCGTAAGGAGCCCGTCGCCCGTAAGGGGGCCGTGGTCCGCAGGGGCGCTGCGGGCGTGGTCGTCACCGCCGCGTGCGCCACCGTCCTCGCGGGCTGCGCCGGAACCGACCGTCCGGCCGCCGAACAGCACGTGGGCGCCGCAGGCCCGAAGAAGGCGGCACCGGCCGCGCCCGCAGCCCCGGGCACGCCGCTGCGGCTCATCGGCGACGGCTCGACCGCGTACACCGGGCGCCAACCCCACCTGCCGACGCCCGAGAAGCTCAGACCCGGGCAGAAACCACCGCAGTTCGTCGTCTTCTCCTGGGACGGCGCGGGCGAGGACAGCCAGAAGCTGTTCTCCCGCTTCCGCAAGGTCGCCAAGGAGAACCGGGCGACCATGACGTACTTCCTCAGCGGCGTCTACATGCTCCCCGAGGCCAAGAAGAACCTGTACCACGCGCCCCAGCACTCCCCGGGCCGCTCGGACATCGGCTTCAACGACACCAAGGGGATCAAGGACACAGCCGAGCAACTGCGGGGCGCCTGGCTGGAGGGCAACGAGATCGGCACCCACTTCAACGGCCACTTCTGCGGCGCAGGCGGCGGCGTCGGCGAGTGGTCGGTCGACGAGTGGAAGAGCGAGATCCAGCAGGCCAAGAACTTCGTGAAGTCCTGGAAGAGCAACTCCGGCCTGAAGAACGCGGCGCCCCTGCCCTTCGACTACGACAAGGAACTGATCGGCGCCCGCACGCCCTGCCTCGAAGGGCAGCGCAACTTCAAACGCGCCGGCCACCAGCTCGGCTTCCGCTACGACACGAGCGGCGTCGCCAACCAGGTCTGGCCCGCGAAGAAGGAGGGCCTGTGGGACCTGTCCATGCAGCTCGTCCCCTTCACCGGGCACCGCTACGAGCAGTTGACGATGGACTACAACTTCATGGTCAACCAGTCGGGCACCGTCCACGGCGACCCCGACCGCCGCGCCTTCTGGGGTGACGAGATGCGCGACAGCCTCCTCGCCGGCTTCGACCGCGCCTACCGGGGCAACCGCGCGCCGCTCATCATCGGCAACCACTTCGAGTCCTGGAACGGCGGCGTCTACATGCGTGCCGTCGAACAGACCGTCAAGGCCGTCTGCACCAAGCCCGAGGTGCGCTGCGTCTCCTTCCGACAGCTCGCCGACTGGCTCGACGCGCAGGACCCGGAGACGCTGCGCAGGCTCGGCACGCTCGGCGTCGGGCAGGCGCCCCGGCAGGGCTGGGCGTCCTTCCTGACCGAGCCCTCGTCCCCGTCCCCGGTCCAGGGCACCTCGACGGCCCCCGGCGCTTCTCCGGTGCCGGCCGAGTCCGTCGCCCCCGGGACCCCGGCCGCACCGGGCACCCCGAACGCCCCGGCCGCTCCCGGGACTCCGAGCGCACCCGCCGCGTCCGGAGCCCCGATCGCCCCGGGCACCCCGGCTCCCGGCACCCCCGGCGCGGCCGCACCCGGATCGGCGGCCCCCGGCGCGGGCGCGCCGGCCGCCAAGCCGTAGGCCGCGTCAGGCGCTCGCCGCGACGCTCTCGCGCAGGACGAAGGCGGGGTCGACCTGGGACGCCAGGTCGGCGCCCGTCTTCTCATTGCCCCAGCTCTGCGCGTTCTTCAGGTGGAAGTGGACCATCTGGCGCGTGTACCGCTCCCAGTCCCGGGCCGGGTACGTGGCGTCGGCCGCGTCCTGGAGGGCGTGCAGCGCCGCCCTGTTGGCCTCCTCCAGGAGCTCGAAGCGCGGCGGGCGCCCCTTCTCCATGGCCCGCACCCAGTCCGAGTGCCCGACGGTGACCAGCAGGTCGTCCCCGACCTCGGAGCGCAGGAAGTCGAGGTCGTCCTCGCCCTGCACCTTGTTGCCCACGACCTTCAGGCTGACGCCGAAGTCCCGTGCGTACTCCTTGTACTGGCGATAGACGGAGACCCCCTTACGTGTCGGCTCGGCGACGAGGAACGTCATGTCGAAGCGGGTGAACATGCCCGAAGCGAAGGAGTCCGAGCCCGCGGTCATGTCGACCACCACGTACTCGCCCTGGCCGTCGACGAGGTGGTTCAGGCACAGCTCCACCGCTCCGGTCTTGGAGTGGTAGCAGGCGACACCGAGGTCGGCTTCGGTGAACGGCCCGGTGACCATCAAACGCACGGCCCCGCCGTCGAGTTCCACCTCTCGCGCACAGGCGTCGTAGACCGGGTTGTTCTCCCTCACCCGCAGCAGGCGGGAGCCCTCGCCGGGAGGGGTCGTCTTGATCATCGTGTCGGCGGAGGCGATCCGGGGGTTCGAACCGCGCAGATAGTCCTTGATCAGCGGCAGCCGCGCGCCCATGGCGGGCAGCTCGGCGGCGACCTGCTCGTCGAGGCCCAGGGCCGCGCCCAGGTGCTGGTTGATGTCGGCGTCGACGGCGACGACCGGCGATCCGGTGGTGGCGAGGTGGCGGATGAAAAGGGAGGACAGCGTGGTCTTGCCGCTGCCGCCCTTCCCCACGAAAGCGATCTTCATGTTCACGAAGCGTAGCGGGCGCGTCGCCGTGCGTGCCGAGCCCGCGTGAAGAAGACCACTCCTTCGTGGGGCGCGGCCGCCGGGCCCGTAGGGTCGTACTCATGAGTACGACAGCCGACCCCCTCGCCGCGCTGGCCGACCTGCCGGGCGTGGCCGAGTCCGTGGCCTCCGTGCGCAAGGCCGTGGACCGGGTCTACGGGCACCGCGTCATGCGGCGCCGCAGCAACGAGGTCACCTCCGAGGCCGCGCTGCGCGGTGCGCGCGGCAGTGCGGCGCTGTCCGGCGCCGACTGGGCGCTGGAGGAGGTGCGGCGGCGCTCCGACTTCAGCGGCGGCGACGGCGACCGTGAGGCACCCGTCGTCGGCGCGGCGCTGCGGCTGACCGCCGAGGCGGGTCAACTCCTGTCCATCTGGCGCCAGTCGCCGCTGCGTGTGCTGGCGCGCCTGCATCTGGTCGCCGCCGCCGATCAGGGCGACACGGTGGGCCGGCCGCGCCAGGCGGGGGAGCCCGTCGACGAGCCGCTCGTGGAGCTGCCGCTGCCGGGCGCGCAGGAGGTCGACGGCCGGCTCGACGGTCTGGCCCGGCTGATCATCGCGGGCAGCGAGGCACCGGCGCTGGTCAGCGCCGCGATCGTGCACGGCGAACTGGTCGCGCTGCGCCCCTTCGGCTCCTGCAACGGGCTGGTGGCGCGCGCCGCCGAGCGGATCGTCCTGGTGGGCAGCGGCCTCGACCCGAAGTCGATCTGCCCGGCGGAGGTCGGCCACGCGGAGCTGGGGCGCGCGGCGTACGCGGCGGCGCTCGAAGGCTATGTGTCCGGTACACCGGAGGGCATGGCGGCCTGGATCGCCCACTGCGGCAAGGCCGTCGAGCTGGGCGTGCGCGACTCGACCGCGGTCTGCGAGGCGCTTCAGCGCGGCGCGGCGTAGCGCTACGCGCGCGTGGAGGCCCGGTTCGGGCGGCGGGGGTTACGGGGAGTCCCGGTCCGGGCGGAGGTCACAAAAGTGCGGCGGTACGAGTCCTCGTACCGCCGCTGGCATGGCCACCGGGTTACCAAGCGTCCTCGTGATGTCGCCCATCAGGTCGGGAACTTTGCCCGTCTCCTGGTGCGGCTGGCCCGTAATCGACGGGTCGACGTCGCGTGGGTGCCCGATGTTCATGCTCGGTCCGTGGGGCCAGTCTGCGTGTGAAGGGGATCCTCGCGGATGTCCTTGGTCTCGCGGGCCGTTGACTCCTTTGTACTCCTCACCCAGGGGAAGTGAAACCCCTGCCCGCACTTTTTACTTTTGGGTTCAAATACGGGCGAACCGGGCGGAGGGCGAGAGGGTTCAGGCGGAGGACGCGAGGCCGCGGCGGCGGCTGGAGTACCAGACCAGACCGGCCGCTGCCGCTGCGGCGCCCACGGCGGCGGCGGTGATCAGGGCCGGCCGTGAGGGCGCCGACATGCGGGGCAGCCGCTGCTTGAGCCGGACGGGCTTGGTGAAGTCCAGAATCGGCCACTCGCGCGCGAGAGCTTCACGCCGCAGCGTCCGGTCCGGGTTGACGGCGTGCGGATGCCCCACGGCGTTCAGCATCGGCAGATCGGTCGCCGAGTCGCTGTACGCGTAGCAGCGCGCGAGGTCGTACCCCTCGCTCCGCGCGAGTTCCTCGACGGCCTCGGCCTTGGTCGGGCCGTACGCGTAGTACTCCACCTCGCCGGTGAAGCAGCCGTCGTCGCCGACGACCATGCGCGTGGCGACGACACGGTCGGCGCCGAGCAGTTCGCCGATCGGCTCGACGACCTCGGCGCCCGAGGTGGAGACGATGACGACGTCCCGCCCGGCGGTGTGGTGCTCCTCGATGAGGGAGGCGGCCTCGTCGTAGATGATCGGGTCGATCAGCTCGTGCAGGGTCTCGGCGACGATCTCCTTGACCTGCCGCACGTTCCATCCCTTGCACAGCGACGACAGATAGGCGCGCATCCGCTCCATCTGGTCGTGATCGGCGCCGCCGGCCAGGAAGACGAACTGCGTGTACGCGGTGCGCAGCGCGGCCCTGCGGTTGATCAGGCCGCCTTGGTAGAACGACTTGCCGAAGGTGAGCGTGCTCGACTTGGCGATGACGGTCTTGTCCAGGTCGAAGAAGGCCGCTGTGCGGGGCATGGAGTGCGGCTTCGCATCGTGCGCCGACCGGTGCGTCGGATCGCTCATCGCATCGTTCGCCGAGTCGTTCATCGAGTCGTTCCAGGAGTGGTTTTCCACGTGCCCGAGCATAGGCGCCCACCATTCGGCGTACTCTGGGGCGCGTGGGTTTGCCTGAGAAGGCTCTCGGGTACACCATGGAAGTCACGGATCGTTCGCGTCCGTGCTAACCCGGTCTGGCTCCTCCCCCCCCCGAGTCGGACCGTGGGGACGACCCCCGCTCTCCCCCCCGGCGGGGGTCGTCGCATGTCCGGACCCGTTTTCGGGTCCTTTTTTCATGCCCCGAACGGCCCTGAGCCTCCTGATCCACCCCTCGGATCCGCCCGCACCCATCCCCTCGGCCACTACACAGCGTGACCGTACGGCCGCACTGTGAGGTGATCCGGGGTCGTTTCACGCGTCAACTTCCAAACGTCACCGGTATGGGTGAGCGAGATATCCACAAGCCTTCTCCTGTCCACAGTTTTTGACCAAGATCCACATGATTTCCGAGATCGCTGCACGGTGATTCCGGACGCGAAGTCCGGACCGGTGTTCATGGCCGGTTCGTTATGGCCGACCGATGTCCGGCGGCCGCTATTCGGAGCCCCTGGCGCCGGTGACTTCGCTCCGGAGGACGACGCCCGCGGACGCGGGCGAGCGCGGTGAGAAGGGGGATCGGATCGTGACGGGAGTCATCACGTGCGACCCGGCGGGCGGCGCCGGAGCCGAGCGGCGCACGCCGCTGATCGTGACCGAGGACGTGGAACTGCTCGACGACCTGCTGCGGCTGTGCGCGGCGGCGGGCGTCCGGCCCGAAGTGGGGCACGGTCCACCCGGGACCAGAGGGAGCTGGGAGGCCGCCCCGCTGGTCCTCGTCGGGGACGACGCGGCCGGCCGGCTGAGCGGCGCGGCCCGGCGGCGCGGCGTCGTGCTCGTGGGCCGCGACCAGGACGACCCGGGCGTGTGGCGGCGGGCCGTCGAGATCGGCGCCGACCACGTACTGATGCTGCCGGCCGGCGAGCAGTGGCTGATGGACCGGATCGCGGACGTCGCCGAGGCCGTGGGCCGTCCCGCGCTGACCGTCGGCGTCATCGGCGGCCGCGGCGGTGCGGGAGCCTCCACGCTGGCCTGCGCCCTCGCGGTGGCCGCCGCGAGGGCCGGGCGGCGCACCCTGCTGGTCGACGCGGACCCGCTCGGCGGCGGCCTGGACGTCCTGCTCGGCGGGGAGACGACCCAGGGCCTGCGCTGGCCCGCGTTCGCCCAGTCGCGGGGCCGGGTCGGCAGTGGCGCGCTGGAGGAGTCCCTGCCGAGCCTGCACGGCCTGCGCGTCCTGAGCTGGGACCGGGGCGACATGGCGGCGGTCCCGCCCGAAGCCGTACGGGCGGTCCTCGCCGCCGGACGGCGCACGGGCGGCACGGTCGTCGTGGACCTGCCGCGCCGCGTGGACGCCGGGTCGGTGGAGGCCCTCGCCCAGCTCGACGTGGCGCTCCTCGTCGTCCCGCCCGAATTGCGCGCGGTGGCGGCGGCCCGCCGGGTCGCGGGCGCGGTCGGCATGGTGCTGCGGGACCTGCGGGTGGTGACCGGTCCGGCATCCGAGGGCGCCGCCGGGGCCGGAGGGCTGCCGGCGGACGAGGTCGCGCGCCTGCTCGGACTGCCCCTCGCGGGCGAGCTGCCCGCGCTGCGCGGCCGGGCGGCGGACGCCCCCACCGACGCCGTCGTGGCGGCTGACGGGCCCCTGGGGCGCTTCTGCGGGCAGTTCTGGGACCGCATGGCGGTCGGCCTCGCCGACGGCGGTGGTGCCGGATGAGCGCCGTCGTCGGAGCGCGCATGCTGGACGGCGTACGCCAGTGGCTCGCGGAGAACGGGGCGGAGGCCACCCCCGCGCGCGTGGCCGAGGCGCTGCGCGCCCAGGGCCGCGTCCTCGGCGACGCCGAAGTGCTCGGCACGGCCGGCCGGTTGAGGTCGGAACTGGTGGGCGCGGGCCCGCTGGAGACCCTGCTCGCCGACCCCGCCGTGACCGACGTGCTGGTGTCGGCGCCGGACCGCGTCTGGATCGACCGCGGCGCCGGACTCGAACGGACCGGGGTGACCTTCGAGAGTCCCTCCGCCGTACGCCGGCTCGCCCAGCGCCTCGCCTCCGTCGCCGGACGCCGGCTCGACGACGCCCGGCCCTGGGTGGACGCCCGGCTGCCCGACGGCACCCGCCTGCACGCGGTGCTGCCGCCCGTCGCGGTGGGCTGCACCTGCCTGTCCCTGCGCGTCGTACGTCCCCGAGCCTTCACCCTCGACGAACTGGTCACCGCGGGAACCGTGCCGCCGGGCGGCGACCGGATCCTGCGCGCGCTGCTGGCCGCCCGCCTGTCGTACCTGATCAGCGGGGGCACGGGCACGGGGAAGACGACCCTGCTCAGCGCGCTGCTCGGGCTTGTCGGGCGGCAGGAGCGGATCGTGCTGGCGGAGGACTCGGCGGAGCTGCGGCCCGACCACCCGCACGTCGTACGGCTGGAGGCGCGGCCCGCCAACCAGGAGGGCGCGGGCGCGGTCGGCCTCGACGACCTGGTCCGCCAGGCCCTGCGGATGCGGCCCGACCGGCTCGTCGTCGGCGAGGTGCGCGGCGCGGAGGTCGTCTCGCTGCTCGCCGCGCTCAACACCGGGCACGAGGGCGGCAGCGGCACCGTGCACGCCAACGCGGCGGGCGACGTCCCGGTCCGGCTCGAAGCGCTGGGCACGGCCGCCGGGCTCGATCGCGCCGCCCTGCACAGCCAGTTGGCGGCGGCGGTCTCCGTCGTCCTGCACCTCGTACGCGACCGGGCCGGCCGGCGCCGGGTCGCCGAGGTCCGCGTCCTCGAACGGGACTCCGAGGGCTGGGTGCGGGCCGTGCCCGCGCTGGAGTGGGGCGAGCGCGGCTTCGTCCAGGGCGCCGGCTGGGAGCGGCTGGCGGCGGTGCTGAGGACGAGGGGAGGGCTGCCGGACAGGGAGTGAGCGGGGTGCGGGGACGGACGGGTCGGCGGGAGCGGTACGGAGCGCGGAGTACGGGGTGAGTGATGTGTCGGGCGTGATGGTGGTGGCGGTCCTGGGGGCGCTGGCCGTGGCCTGGGCGGTGATCGCGCAGGGCGCCGAGGTGCGGCGGGCCCGGGCGGTGCTGGGCGGCACGGTCGCGGGGCCGGTGCCTGCCGGGTGGCGGGCCGGAGCGGAGCGGGCGCGGGGCTGGGCGCGGGCGCGGCCGGAGTGGGGGTGCGTGGGGATCGGGGCGTTGCTCGGGCTGCTCGGGGCGTCGCCGGTGCCGTTGCTGCTGGGGGTGGGGGCGGTGCCGGGGCTCGCGCGGGCCCGCAGGAGCCGCGCGGCTCGCCGGGAACGGGAACGGCGCGGGGACGCGGTGATCCGGCTGTGCGCGGTCCTCGCCGGTGAGGTGCGCGCCGGCCGTCAGCCGGGGGCGGCCCTGGAGATCGCGGTCGGGGAGTGCGAGGCACTGCCCGGGGCGGCGGCGGCCGGGGTGGTGGCCGCGGCGCGGTTCGGCGGGGACGTGCCGGGGGCGCTGCGGGAGGCCGCCGGTGAGCCGGGCGCCGAGGGGCTGCACGGGCTGGCCGCGTGCTGGCGGGTGGCGGTGGACCGGGGCGCGGGGCTGGCCGCCGGGCTCGAACGGCTGGCGGGGGCGTTGCGCGCGGAGCGGGATCAACGGGCTGACCTCAGAGCCCAGTTGGCGGGGCCCTGGTCGACGGCGGTGATGCTCGCGGCGCTGCCCGGGCTCGGGCTGGCGCTGGGGGCGGCGCTCGGGGCACGCCCGCTGCGGGTGCTGCTCCACACCGGAGGCGGCGCCGCGTGCCTGGTCGTGGGCGCGGCACTGGAGGCGGCGGGCCTGTGCTGGGCGCGGCGGATCGTGCGCGGGGCGGAGGGGTGAGGGGAGTTGGGGGCTGGGGCCGGAGGGGGGGCGGGAGCGCGGGTGAGGAGGGCCCCTGGGGGCGGGCCCGTGGGGACGGTTCCGCGAGGACGGGCCGGGCCGGAGTGGTGGCGGGGCGGCTGGAGGGGCGGTGGTCGGGGCGGTTGTCGGAGTTCGGGGTTGTGCACGAGGTCGTACGGAACGGGGAGTGAGAGGCGATGGACTTTGTCCACAGGCTGGGGGCGGTGCTGTGCGTGGCGGCCCTGGTGATGTACGCGGTACGGGAGTTCGAGGAGAGGCGCCGGGCGCGGACCTTCAGGCGGAGGGTGCGGTTGCTCCTGGAGGAGATCGATCACGGGCCAGGGGCGCGGGAGCCGGCGGCGGTGACGCGAGCGCGAGGAGCGGAAGCGCGGAGGGAGGGAGCCGGGGGCGTCCCAGGGGCTTCGCCGTCCGGGCGACGGGGCCTTCGGGAGCCGGGCGGAGCGCGGGCGAGGCAGGTGTGGTCCGTGGACGCCTGGGCGACAGGGACACGGGCCGCCGGGGGCCTGCGCAGAGACGGAGCGGGCGGCCGGATGTCGGCGCGGGCGCGGAGTTGGCTGCCCATGGCCGGGGCGGTGAGCACCGGGTACGTCCTGGTGGGCGGGGTGGCGGGGCTGGTGCTGGGCGCGTTCGCGGGCGTCGCGCTGCACCGGTGGCGGCGGGCTCGTGCGGTGCGGGCGGCTGTCGGCGGCGCCGGGATGCCGGCGGCTGAGCGGGCCGAGGCCGAGCGGCAACTACCGCTGGCGGCGGACCTGTTGGCGGCTTGCCTCGCGGCGGGCGCGGAGCCGGTGGGGGCGGCGCGGGCCGTGGGGGAAGCGCTGGGCGGGCCGGTCGGCAGGGCGCTCGTCCGGGGCGGGGCTCAGGTGCGGCTCGGGGGTGAACCGGGGCGGGCGTGGGCGGAGTTGGCGGCAGTGCCGGGAGCGGCGGGGCTGGTGCGGTTGCTGGAGCGGGCGGGGGACTCGGGGGTGCCGGCGGCGGCTTCGGTCGCGGGGTTCGCCGCGGAGTGCCGAGCGGAACGCGGGCGGAGAGCGACCGCCGTGGCCCGTCGCGCCGCTGTCGCGGTGACAGCGCCGGTGGGGCTGTGTTTCCTGCCCGCGTTCCTCGTGATCGGGATCGTGCCCGTGGTCATCGGGCTCGCGGGCGGGGTGTGGGGCGCCGGCCGGTGAGGCGCCGGGCGGCGGCAGTCGACGTAACGCGGGACGTGACGAGTGACGTAACGCGTGGCGTGAGGCATGGCGTGACGCGTGGCGTGACGCACGACCTGGCACATGAAGTAGCGCATGACGTGACACATGACGGAACTACCAAGGAACTACACGGGGGTTGTGATGGAAGCGACGCGGACGAGCAGGACGCCGGAGAGCGGTACGCGGGAGATCGGGGCGCGGGCGATCGGGGTACGGGCGCGCAGGCGTCGACTCCTGGGGCTCGGGGGCGTGCGCGGGCGCCGGGACGCGCAGCGGCGGGGGCGGTTGGCCCGCAGCAGGCGGATGTTGCGGTGGGCGCGGGCCGTGCGGGCGGCGGCGGAGCGGGACGCGGGGATGGTCAGTGCGGAGTACGCGGTGGGGCTGCTCGCCGCTGTGGGGTTCGCCGGGGTGCTCTATCAGGTGGTGACGAGCGATGTCGTGCAGTCGGCCCTGCAATCGATGGTGGCGAAGGCGCTCCACGGGTCGTTCTGAGGCCCCCCGGGCGGACCGGGCGGACCGGGCGGACGGCGACGGAGGGTTCGTGACGGCGGAGGCGGCGGTGGTGCTGCCCGTGCTGGTGGCGTTCACGTTGGCGCTGATCTGGGCGGTGTTCGCAGCGTCCGCGCAGATCAGGTGCGTGGACGCGGCGCGGGTCGGGGCCAGGGCGCTGGCCCGGGAGGAGCCCCGGGAGGCGGCGATCGGCGCCGCGCGGGAAGCGGCGCCGGCCGGGGCGCGGATCGACGTGGACCGCGAGGGCGCGCTGATCAGGGTGACGGTGCGGGCGCGGGCGACCGGCCCCGGACCGCTCGGCGTCGACCTGACCGCGCGGGCGGTGGCGGCGGCGGAGGACACGCCAGGGGCCGCGCCCTCGGGCGGAGAGCCGGCAGGGGGCGACGGGTGAGGGCGGTGAGGGCGATAAGGGCAGTGAGCGCGACGAGGGCGACGAGTGCGGCGATTGTGGTGAAGGCGGTGAGAGGCATGGGGGCGTGGGCTGTGCTTCGGGGGCGGGCGTGCGCGGGGCGGGACCGGGGGTCAGCGACTGTTTGGGCGGCGATGGCGTTGGCGGCCCTGGGGCTGGTGTTCGGGGGCGTCCTGGCGCTGGGCACGGCGGTGGAGGCCCGGCATCGGGCGGGCGGCGCGGCGGATCTGGCGGCGCTCGCGGCGGCGGGACACGGCGACGAGGGCGCCGGCGCGGCCTGTGGGCTGGCGGCGCGGGTGGCACGGGCGCAGGGCACCAGGGTCGTGGGGTGCGAACTGCGGGGCGCGGTCGCGGAGGTGACGGTGTCGGCGGGATCGGGGTCCCTCGCGGCCCGGGCCACGTCCCGAGCGGGCCCGACGGACGGGGACCCCCCGGACGGGGACCCCCCGCCCTTGGGCGCAGGCCCCTTCCCCGCACCCGCCCCGGCGCCCCCGGACAACTCCCGAACAGGCCCCGCACCCCCGGCTGCTTCCCGAACAGGCCCGCCACACAAGACACCCGCGCCCGCCGACCCCGGCTCCCCGCACCCGCCGAACCCGGCGACGGAGCCACCCCCGCCTCCCTAACCGGCAGCCCGGGACCCTCCCCCCGCAGAACCCCCGCCCGCGGAGCCCCCCGCAGGAGCCACCTGCGTAGAACCCCCACGGGAAACCCGGCCCGTAGAGCCCCCGGCAGAACCCCCGCCCGCGGAGCCCCCCGCAGAAGCCGCCCCCACAGAAGCCCCCTGCGAACCACCCACAGAGCCCGCCCCGCCCCCCGCCGAAGAAGACGCCGACCGCAGCAGCTCGGAGAGGAGTCGTACCGCGCCCCGCTTGTGCAACGGATCGTTGCCGTTGCCGCACTTGGGGGACTGGACGCAGGACGGGCAGCCGGCCTCGCACTCGCAGGAGGCGATGGCCTCACGGGTGGCCGTCAGCCATTCCTCCGCCGTGTGGAAGGCCCGCTCGGCGAAGCCCGCGCCGCCCGGGTGGCCGTCGTAGACGAAGACCGTGGGCAGCAGCGTGTCGGGATGGAGGGGGACGGAGACACCGCCGATGTCCCAGCGGTCGCACGTGGCGAAGAGAGGGAGGAGGCCGATGGAGGCGTGTTCGGCGGCGTGCAGGGCGCCGCCCAGGATCTCGGGGTTGATGCGGGCGGCGTCGAGCTGGTCCTCGGTGACCGTCCACCACACGGCGCGGGTGCGCAGCGTACGGGGAGGGAGGTCGAGCTTGGTCTCGCCGAGTACTTCGCCGGTGATGAGGCGGCGGCGCAGATAGCCGACGACCTGGTGGGTCACTTCGACGGAGCCGTAGCACAACCGGCCCTCGCCCCAGGGGACTTCGACGTCCGTCTCCAGGATGGAGATGGCGGTGGTGTCGCGGGCGGTGGTCGAGTACGTGGGGTTCGCGGCTTCGACGAGGGCGACGGAGTCGTCGAGGTCGAGGTGCTTGACGACGTAGGTGCGGCCCTGGTGGAGGTGGACCGCGCCGTCGTGGACGCTGGTGTGGGCGGAGCCCGCGTCGACCGTGCCGAGGAGACGGCCGGTGCTCGCCTCGACGATCTGCACCGGGTCGCCGCCCTCGCCGCGGATGTCGGCCAGGTCGGCGGCGGACTCCCGGCGCGTCCAGTGCCACGCCTTCGTGCCGGGCCGCCGGCGCAGCAGCTTCGCGCCCTCCAGCTGCGGCAGCAGTTCGGTCGTGGCCGGGCCGAACAGGGCGAAGTCGGCTTCGGTCAGCGGAAGTTCGGCGGCGGCGGCGCACAGGTGCGGGGCGAGGACGTACGGGTTGTCGGGGTCGAGGACGGTCGACTCGACGGGCTGGTCGAACAGCGCCTCGGGGTGGTGGACGAGGAACGTGTCCAGCGGGTCGTCGCGGGCCACGAGCACGGCGAGGGCGCCCTGCCCGGCCCGTCCGGCGCGTCCGGCCTGCTGCCACAGGGAGGCGCGGGTGCCCGGGTAGCCGGCGATGACGACGGCGTCGAGGCCGGAGACGTCGATGCCGAGTTCGAGGGCGGTGGTGGCGGAGAGGCCGAGGAGTTCGCCGGAGTGCAGCGCGTTCTCCAGGGCACGGCGCTCCTCGGGCAGATAGCCGCCCCGGTAGGCCGCGACACGCCGGGCGAGCGACCGATCGATCTCGGCCAGTCGCTCCTGGGCGATCACCGAGATCAGCTCGGCGCCGCGCCGGGACCGTACGAAGGCGACCGAGCGGACGCCCTGGACGGTCAGGTCGGTCAGCAGGTCGGCGGTCTCGGCCGTCGCCGTGCGGCGCACCGGCGCGCCCTTCTCGCCCTGCATCTCGGTGAGCGGGGGCTCCCAGAGGGCGAAGACGAGTTCGCCGCGCGGGGAGGCGTCGTCGGCGACCTCGACGACCGGCAGCCCGGTCAGACGGCTCGCTGCGACGGCCGGTTCGGCGGCGGTCGCGGACGCCAGCAGGAACACGGGGTCGGAGCCGTAGCGGGCGCACAGCCGGCGCAGCCTGCGCACGACCTGGGCGACGTGCGAGCCGAAGACGCCGCGGTAGGTGTGGCACTCGTCGATGACGACGTACTTGAGGGCCTTGAGAAAGGAGGACCAGCGCGGGTGCGAGGGCAATATCCCGCGGTGCAGCATGTCGGGGTTGGTGAGGACGTAGTTGGCGTACTGGCGGACCCACTCGCGTTCCTCGAAGGGGGTGTCGCCGTCGTAGACCGCCGGCCGGATCGCCGTGCCGAGCGGTTGTGAAAGTTCCTTCACGGATCGGCACTGGTCCGCGGCGAGGGCCTTGGTGGGGGCGAGGTAGAGGGTGGTGGCGCCGCGCCCGTTCGGCGCCTCGGAGCCGTCGAGGAGGCGGGAGAGGACCGGGACGAGGTACGCCAGGGACTTCCCCGAGGCGGTTCCGGTGGAGACGACGACCGACTCGCCGTCCAGGGCGTGCTCGGCGGCCAGCGCCTGGTGGGCCCAGGGATGCTCGATCCCGGCCGCCTGGACGGCCGCGACGACCTCGGCGCGGATCCGGTCGGGCCAGACTGCATGACGCCCCTGACGAGGGGGCAAGTGCTCCGTATGGGTGATGCGCGCAGCCCTGCTCGGACCCGAGGCGAGCCGTTCCAGGACCGCACCGGGAGAGGGGCGGGAGCCGGTGGGCGCCGAGGGTCGTTCGGATCGGTGATTCTTGGCCATCGGCACCGAGTGTGTCACTGGCGTGACCGACAATGCTCCCAAGGCGTCGTGCTTGCCTGCCGGTAAGTGATTGAATGCATCGCGGCTGGCGAACCGTCCCGGGGGATCATGCCGAGGTGTCCCCGAGGGGCGACCGCTCGATAGCAAGGTGCTGGAGGATCCGTGGACCTGTCCCTGTCGACCCGTACCGTCGGCGATCGTACGGTCGTCGAGGTCGGTGGCGAAATCGATGTATATACCGCGCCCAAGCTGCGCGAGCAGTTGGTCGAGCTGGTGAACGACGGCAGTTTCCACCTTGTCGTCGACATGGAGGGCGTGGACTTCCTCGACTCCACCGGGCTCGGCGTGCTGGTCGGCGGCCTGAAGCGGGTGCGTGCCCACGAGGGCTCGCTGCGCCTGGTCTGCAACCAGGAGCGCATTCTGAAGATCTTCCGGATCACTGGTCTGACCAAGGTGTTCCCGATCCACACCTCGGTCGAGGAAGCCGTCGCGGCGACCGACTGACCGGCGGACACGGCCGGCCCCGCGCGGGTCGGCCGGTCCGGTGCGCCGGGAGATCCCGGGCACCCGGTAGACAGCGGGGTGCGGGCGGCCGTGCGCGGCCGGCCCGTTCTCCCGGAGCACGCCCGTACGACCGAGGGGGACGCATGACCACCGTCGAACTCCGCTTCAGCCCTCTGCCTGAGCACGTCCGCACCGCCCGGCTCGTGGCGGCGGCGGTGGCGCGCAGGTCAGGGGTGGACGAGGCGGTCCTCGACGAGGTCAGGCTCGCCGTCGGCGAGGCGTGCAGCCGCGCGGTCGGACTCCATCAGAACGGCGGGATCACGTCGCCGGTGCGGGTGGCCCTGGTCGAGGAGGAGAAGCAGTTCTCCATCGAGGTCGGGGACGACGCGCCGCACGCGACCCAGCGCCCCGGGGCGCCCGGGAGCGGCGGCGAGGAGGCGGACGCCGAGGGCGAGGACGAGATGGGGCTCGCCGTCATCAGCGGCCTCGTCGACGACGTCGAGGTCACCGCGGACGCGGACGGCGGGCTCATCAGGATGAGCTGGCCGACGACCCCGGCACCCACAGTCCCCTGACCCGCGGCCCCCTGACCCCGCAGTCACCTGACCGACCCCGAGAGCCCTGTTCACCGAACCCGGTGAGCGGGGCTTTTTCCTTTGCGATCCCGGATGTGATCGCGGGCGTGATCGCGGGGCGGAAGAAGTCCCGCCAATGGCGTGCGTAACACCCTGAGTATCGTCCCGAGTAACGCCCTGAGGGTGTTATGTATTACCCATAGGGACTCGTGGGGCTCGGGTTTATTCGCTGGTACTCAGGCCGGATCTGGCCGGATCTTCGCTCAAGAGCAATTCCGTTTACCGCGTACTGTTTTGATCAGGTCATGCTCCCTACAATCCGTCCACGTCTTGAGCTCAGTCCAAGCGTCAAGGAGGACGAATGGCGGAGCCGTCTACCTCTCACCCTTTCGCGGCCGCGGTCCTGACCGATGACAACCGGCTGATCGTCGTCGTCATCGCCGTCGTCGCGCTCGCGGCCCTCGCCCTCGCCGGGGTCCTGGTGCGCCAGGTGCTCGCCGCGGGCGAGGGCACGGAATCCATGAAGAAGATCGCGGCGGCGGTCCAGGAAGGCGCGAAAGCCTATCTGGGACGCCAGTTGCGCACCCTCGGCGTATTCGCCGTCGTGGTGTTCTTCCTGCTCATGCTGCTTCCCGCTGACGACTGGAATCAGCGGGCCGGACGATCGATCTTCTTCTTGATCGGCGCGGGCTTCTCGGCGATCACCGGTTATATCGGAATGTGGCTCGCGGTGCGCAGTAATGTGCGTGTGGCCGCCGCGGCGAGGGAGGCGACTCCGGCGGAAGGAGAACCGGAAAAGGATCTCACTTCCGTCTCCCATCAGGCCATGAAGATCGCGTTTCGTACGGGTGGCGTCGTCGGCATGTTCACGGTCGGGCTCGGCCTGCTCGGCGCCTCCTGCGTCGTACTCGTCTACGCGGCCGACGCGCCGAAGGTCCTGGAGGGCTTCGGGCTCGGGGCGGCCCTGATCGCCATGTTCATGCGGGTCGGGGGCGGCATCTTCACCAAGGCCGCCGACGTCGGCGCCGACCTGGTCGGCAAGGTCGAGCAGGGCATTCCGGAGGACGATCCGCGCAATGCCGCGACCATCGCCGACAACGTGGGCGACAACGTCGGAGACTGCGCGGGGATGGCCGCCGACCTGTTCGAGTCCTACGCCGTGACGCTCGTCGCCGCGCTGATCCTCGGCAAGGCCGCCTTCGGGGACGCCGGGCTCGCCTTCCCGCTGATCGTTCCCGCGATCGGCGTGGTCACGGCCATGATCGGGATCTTCGCGGTGGCGCCGCGCCGCTCGGACCGGTCCGGGATGAGCGCGATCAACCGGGGCTTCTTCATCTCCGCGGTGATCTCGCTCGTCCTCGTCACCGTGGCCGTCTTCCTGTATCTGCCGGGCTCGTACGGCTCGCTGGACGGGGTCGGGGACGCGGCGATCAAGGCCAAGGACGGCGATCCGCGCATCCTCGCCGTCGTCGCCGTGGCCATCGGCATCGTGCTCGCGGCGCTCATCCAGCAGCTCACCGGCTACTTCACGGAGACGACACGCCGACCGGTCCGCGACATCGGCAGGACCTCGCTGACCGGCCCCGCCACCGTCGTCCTCGCCGGCATCTCGGTCGGCCTGGAGTCCGCGGTCTACACGGCGCTGCTGATCGGGCTCGGCGTCTACGGGGCGTTCCTGCTCGGCGGCACGTCGATCATGCTGGCGCTGTTCGCGGTGGCGCTCGCGGGGACGGGACTGCTGACCACGGTCGGCGTGATCGTCGCCATGGACACCTTCGGGCCGGTCTCCGACAACGCGCAGGGCATCGCCGAGATGTCGGGCGACGTGCGCGGCTCGGGCGCGCAGGTGCTGACCGACCTGGACGCCGTGGGCAACACCACCAAGGCCATCACCAAGGGCATCGCCATCGCCACGGCCGTCCTCGCGGCGTCGGCGCTGTTCGGCTCGTACCGGGACGCGATCGTGACGGCCGCGCACGACGTCGGCGAGAAGGTCGGCGCGGGCGGCCCGATGAACCTGGTGATGGACATCTCCCAGCCCAACAACCTCGTGGGCCTCATCGCGGGCGCGGCCGTCGTGTTCCTCTTCTCCGGGCTCGCCATCAACGCCGTGTCACGGTCGGCGGGTTCGGTGGTCTACGAGGTGCGGCGGCAGTTCCGCGAACACCCCGGGATCATGGATTACACGGAGACGCCGGAGTACGGGCGCGTCGTCGACATCTGCACCAAGGACGCCCTGCGCGAACTCGCCACGCCCGGGCTGCTCGCCGTGATGGCGCCCATCGCGGTCGGCTTCACGCTCGGCGTCGGCGCGCTCGGCGCGTATCTGGCGGGCGCGATCGGCACGGGCACGCTGATGGCCGTCTTCCTCGCCAACTCCGGCGGCGCCTGGGACAACGCCAAGAAACTCGTCGAGGACGGCCACCACGGCGGCAAGGGCAGCGAGGCGCACGCGGCGACGGTCATCGGCGACACGGTCGGCGACCCGTTCAAGGACACCGCGGGCCCCGCGATCAACCCGCTGCTGAAGGTCATGAACCTCGTCGCGCTGCTCATCGCGCCCGCCGTCGTGAAGTTCAGCTACGGCGACTCCGCGAGCGTCCCCGTCCGCGTCGCGGTCGCGGTCGTCGCGCTCGTCGTCATCGTCGGCGCGGTGTACGTGTCCAAGCGGCGCGGCATCGCGGTGGGCGACGCCGACGACGCCCCCGCCGGCCCCGACGCGGGCGAGGGGAGGGTGCCCCGCCAGCCGGACACGACCCCCAGCGCGACGCGCACATGACACCCCACGACCCCTTCCCGGCGCGACCCGCTCGGCCGCGCACATGACAACAAGCGGTCACAGCAGTGACGTACACCACCGATCTTGTACGTCACTGCCGTCATCGCCCGTCACATCGGCATCGGCGTCAACAGCGGGGCGGGCAGCGGGCCTTGGCGTGCTGTCCGCTCCGCTCCGCGCCCTGGTGGTCCCTTCGGCGCGTGGGCGGTCCGCCGCGGTTTCTCCCGTGAGCCTTCTCTCGCTTGATGCAAATGGCTGCTAAAGGCCAAGAAAGCGGGCATAGCGGGCGCCCGGCATGCGATTGTCGTGTGCTCGGCGTGTAAGTTCCGGGGCCGAGAGCCATGGAAGGGACCAATCCGGTGAACAAGAAGCTTGCTGCCGCACTGTCCGGCGGTGCGGTACTGGTACTGGCGTTGTCGGGTTGCAGCGACGACAGCAACAAGAAGCTCGACGACTGGGCCAAGCAGGTCTGTGACAAGGTCCAGCCGCAGGCGAAGAAGATCGAGTCGGCCAACGCCGCCATCCAGAAGCAGACCTCGGACAACAGCGCCCCGGCCGACGTCCAGAAGACGGACTCCCAGGCGTTCCAGGACATGTCCGACGCCTACAAGGCGATCGGCGACGCGGTCGACAAGGCGGGCGCCCCGCCCGTCGACAACGGCAAGACCAAGCAGCAGAACGCCGTGAAGGAACTGGACAAGATCTCCACGTCCTACGCCGACCTGAAGAAGCAGATCGACAAGCTCGACACCGGCGACCAGGGCAAGTTCGCCGAGGGCCTGAAGACCATCGCGGGCAGCCTGGAGAAGCTCGGCCAGAGCGGCAGCGACGCCCTGAAGAACCTCGAAGAGGGCGACGTGGGCAAGGCGATGAGCAAGCAGGAGAGCTGCAAGAGCGCCTCCGCCAAGCCGTCGTCCTCCTGACGCCCCGGGACCCCGGCGCGCATCCATCGGCGCCCTCCGCTCCACCCACGCCCCCGACGCCCCTGGCATCCGCCGGCCCCGCCTCCCCGGCCCGGCCGCCGTGCCGGGGGCGTCGGCGTGCGGGGAGCGCGGGGCCTGCCGGGCGGCGTCGGCGTGCGGGGTGCGCGGGTCGCACGGGTCGTGCGGTCACAATGGAACGGTGAGTACCAAGCTGCCGGACGCCACCCGTACCGACGTCGCCACCGCCCTGCGCGACGCCCTGATCGACGCCGAGTTCACCGCCGACGGGCTGCTCGACCTGCTCGGGGCGCCCGCCTACGCCGCCCTCGCCCGCAGCGAGACCGTCCCCGCGCTGCGCGCCACCCGCGGCGACAGCGCCCTTGAGGCGCTCGTGCGGCTGTTCCTGCTCCAGCAGCCCGTGCCGCGCGCCCGCCTCGACGGCGTCCTGCCCGTCGAGGAGTGCCTGGCCGCCGGCTGGCTGCGCGCCGGCGGCGACGACGTCGAGGCCACCGTCGACGTGCGGCCCTACGGCGGGCCCGGCGGCGAGGACTGGTTCATCGTCTCCGACCTCGGCTGCGCGGTCGGCGGCGCCGGCGGCATCGGCAGCGGCGACGAGGCCGTCGTCCTCGGCGTCGGCGGCGCCTCCACCACCCTCGCCGGGATCACCGTCCGCGAACCCGTCGACTCCGCTCTCGACCTCGGCACCGGCTCCGGCATCCAGGCCCTGCACGCCGCCCGCCACGCCACCCGCGTCACCGCCACCGACCTCAACTCCCGCGCCCTCGGCGTCACCGCGCTCACCCTCGCCCTGTCCGGCGTGCCCGCCGCCGACCTGCGGGAGGGCTCCCTGTACGAGCCGGTGGGCGACGAGCGCTACGACCTCGTCGTCTCCAACCCGCCCTTCGTCATCTCGCCCGGCGCCCGCCTCACGTACCGGGACGGCGGGATGAGCGGGGACGATCTGTGCCGCTCGCTCGTTCAGGAGGCGGGGGCGCATCTGAACGAGGGGGGATACGCGCAGTTCCTGGCCAACTGGCAGCACGTGGAGGGGGAGGACTGGCAGGACCGGCTGCGGTCCTGGGTGCCGCGCGGGTGCGACGCGTGGATCGTGCAGCGCGAGGTGCAGGACATCACGCAGTACGCGGAGCTGTGGCTGCGCGACGCCGGTGACCACCGGGGGGACGAGGCCGCGTACGCCGCTCGGTACGACGCGTGGCTCGACGAGTTCGAGGCGCGCGAGGTGAAGGCCGTCGGCTTCGGCTGGATCACGCTGCACCGCACGGTGGGCGCCGAGAGCGAGCCGTCCGTCGTCGTCGAGGAGTGGCCGCACCCCGTCGAGCAGCCGCTCGGCGACGCCGTACGGGCGCACTTCGCGCGCGTGGACTGGTTGCGGGCGCATGATGACGCGGCCCTGCTCGGCGCCTCGTTCACCCTGTCCGGCGAGGTCGTGCAGGAGCAGGTCGGGCTGCCCGGAGCCGAGGACCCCGAGCATGTCGTGCTGCGTCAGGGGCGCGGGATGCGCCGGGCGACCAAGGTGGACACGGTCGGCGCGGGCTTCGCCGGGGTGTGCGACGGCTCGCTGAGCGCCGGCGTGATCCTCGACGCCATCGCCCAACTGATGGGCGAGGACCCGGTGTTGCTGCGCGACCGCACTCCGGCGCAGATCCGCACCCTGGTCGAGCTGGGCTTCCTGGAGCCGGTCGGCGCCGGCGCGGGGGGCGCGGCCGGGGCAGGTGCCGGAGGCGGCGCCTGAGACGGCCGACAGCGCGACTTCTCCTTGCGGGGTACGGGAGTTCACCCGAGGTTCCCCCTCACGTGTCAGCCTCAACGGCCTGGGCACCCGACAGCGGGCGCGAGCTGGGAGGCACGGCGATGGAGAGTACCCCCGCGGTCTTCGCGGGCACGGTGTTCGCGCTGTTCGGCGCGGGCCTGCTGCTGTGGACGGGAGCGCGCACGGCGCACCGCGAGCCGGTGGCGCACGGCGCGCGCCCGGTGGCGTCGGCGGTGCTCGCCGGCGCGGTCGGCGTGGGGGCGCTGGCCCTGGCGGGATGGTGTTTCGGCCAGACCTGACCCCGGCTGTGTCGCTGAGGTGAGAAAAGACTGAACGGCGAAGCCCGCCTCCGGAACTCCGGGGGCGGGCTTCGCCGTTGTACGGGTGACGGCTGCGCGGTCAGCGCAGGACGCGGCCCTCCGCGTCCGTGCGGTCGTTGCTCGTCAGGTACAGGATGCCGTCGACGAAGCCCCAGATGCCACCGATGCCGCAGGTCACGACGGAGACGACGAGCTGCCAGACACCGGTCTTGGTGTCACCCGCGTAGAAGCGCCCGACGCCGAAGGAGCCGAGGAAGATGCCGAGCAGACCCGCGACGAGCTTCTGCTTGTCGGAGTAAGGGCGGCCCTGCGGGTCGACGCCGAACGGAGCCTCGGGCGTGGCGCCGGGGAAGGGCTGGGACATGGGATGAGCTCCTAGGGACGTGAGAAAACGCCCGTGAGGACGGGCGGTCGAGCGAGCGGATGACGCGGGCGACGCACGGTGGAGTCACGAAGTCGCCTCGCGCCTTGAGCGTAGAGGGAGGGGAGTGGTGCCCAGCGGACGGAAGGGTCGATTGTGGCGACTTCGTGACCTTGACCGGGCGGAATCCGTACGGTCCTGATACGGGCCCGATACGGACCTGATGCCCCGTCAGTCGCCGGTCGTCAGCCGCCAGCCGTCAGACAAGGTTGCGCAGCACGCCCCACGCCAGGGCGAGCGCCAACAGGGCGCCCTGGAGGCGGGGTGAGGGCACCGGACGCCATGGCCGGCCGCGCAGCGCCGCGATCAGCCAGCGCACGAGGACGTAGAGGACGACGGGCGTGGCGAGCGTGAGCAGCGCGTTGTCGTGCCAGGCGGCCGCGAAGTGACCGTGCATCAGGTCGTACGCCATACGGGTGCCGCCGCACCCCGGGCAGAGCAGGCCGGTCAGTGCGCGGAACGGGCAGCCGGGCAGCCAGTGGCCGCCCTCGTGCGGATTCGTGCCGTACAGGTACGCCGCACCCGCGGCCCCGGCGGCGAGCACCGCGAGGGGTGCGGCGGCCGGGGCGCCCGGGAGCGTGCGCAGGCGACGCGGGCGGGTCACGGTCAGCCCCGCAGGATGCGGCCCTGCGCGTCGGTCGTGTTGCTGCCGGCGAGCATGACGATGCCGTCGACGAAGCCCCAGATGCCGCCGAGGCCGCAGGTCAGCACGCCGACGAGGAGCTGGCCGACGGCGAGGCCGGTGTGCCCGGTGTAGAAGCGGCCCACGCCGAACGTGCCGAGGAAGATGCCGAGCAGGCCGGCCGTCAGCTTCTGCTTGTCCGAGTAGGGGCGGCCGTAGGGGTCGTAGCCGTAGGGCGCGGACGGGTCGTAGCCGCCGCCGGGCGGCATGCCCATGCCCGGGCCGGGGGGCGGCGGGTAGGCGCCACCGCCGGCCGGCGCGGAGCCCGGGTAGGGGTAGCCGTAGCTGGGCTGGCCGGGCTGACCCGGGCCGCCCGGCTGGCCGGGAGCGCCGTAGCCGGGCTGCGAACCCTGCTGCGGGTAGCCGTACGGGTTGCCGCCCGGGTCCTGCGGGGGCTGCTGGCCGTAGGGGTTGCTGTCGGACATCGGGATGCTCCTGGGTCGGGATGCCTTCGGGGACGAGCCGGAGGCTCACCGAGGAACAGGCCCCCGGGCTCCCCCAGCCACCCGCCATCTTGTCAGGAGGCGGCGGCGAGGCGTCAGCGGAGACCGGGAGGACTCGTGAAGAGGGCGGCCGGGGACGCCTCCGGAGGACGCCGGCAGCTCGGGCGGAGGCCCTCGATGCCGCCTCCGCGACCCCGGGAAGAGGGCGGCCGCCCGTCCGCCGGAGCCGTGGCCCGGACTCTTCGCCCGCCTCCGCCGAAGGCACCGGTAGGCACCGGAAGGCTCCGGAAGGCACCCCCGCCCCGGCACACACGCCGAGGTGGGAGGGGGGAAAGGGGAGGGCGCGGGCCTGCCCCCGGCGGGCGGAGGGCGGCCCTCCGGTCCCCGGTCCGGGGGCAGGATCACGAGGAGTCGGGTTACCGTTCCGAGTGGCTGCTGCGTGCTTTTCCCGTTTGACACACCGGCGGGAGGTACCGTCACACTCCGCAGCAGTGCCGTGACCACGGACGCGAAACCGACCAAGAACGGCCCCGAACCCCGACCGGAGAGAAGAGCGAAGTTGTCCCCGACCAGCGAGACCGCACAGGGCGGTCGGCGACTCGTCATCGTCGAGTCCCCCGCCAAGGCGAAGACGATCAAGGGCTATCTGGGCCCTGGGTACGTCGTCGAAGCGAGCGTCGGGCACATCCGCGACCTCCCCAACGGCGCGGCCGAGGTCCCCGAGAAGTACACGGGTGAGGTGCGCCGCCTCGGCGTGGACGTCGAGCACGACTTCCAGCCCGTCTATGTCGTCAACAGCGACAAGAAGGCGCAGGTCAAGAAGCTCAAGGAGCTGCTGAAGGACTCCGACGAGCTCTTCCTCGCCACCGATGAGGACCGCGAGGGCGAGGCCATCGCGTGGCACCTCCTGGAGGTCCTGAAGCCGAAGGTCCCCGTCCACCGGATGGTCTTCCACGAGATCACCAAGGACGCGATCCGCGCCGCCGTCGCCAACCCGCGCGAGCTGAACAAGCGCATGGTCGACGCCCAGGAGACCCGCCGCATCCTCGACCGCCTCTACGGCTACGAGGTCTCGCCGGTCCTGTGGAAGAAGGTCATGCCGCGCCTGTCGGCCGGCCGCGTCCAGTCCGTCGCCACGCGGCTCGTCGTCGAGCGGGAGCGCGAGCGCATCGCCTTCCGCTCCGCCGAGTACTGGGACCTCACCGGCACCTTCGCCACCGGCCGCGCCGGCGATCCCTCCGACCCGTCGTCGCTGGTCGCCCGCCTGTCCGCCGTCGACGGCAAGCGCATCGCGCAGGGCCGCGACTTCGACTCGCTCGGGCAGCTCAAGCTCGGCTCGGCGGCCACCCTGCACCTGGACGAGGCCAACGCGCGCTCCCTCGCCGCCGCCCTGGAGCAGACCAGCTTCTCCGTACGCTCCGTCGAGTCGAAGCCGTATCGACGGTCGCCCTACGCACCTTTCCGTACGACGACCATGCAGCAGGAGGCCTCGCGCAAGCTGGGCTTCGGCGCGAAGGCGACCATGCAGGTGGCCCAGAAGCTGTACGAGAACGGCTTCATCACCTATATGCGTACGGACTCCACGACGCTGTCCGACACGGCCGTCTCCGCCGCCCGCGCCCAGGTCACGCAGCTCTACGGCAGTGACTACCTGCCGGACAAGCCGCGCACCTACGCCGGCAAGGTGAAGAACGCGCAGGAGGCGCACGAGGCGATCCGCCCCTCCGGCGACCGCTTCCGCACGCCCGCCGAGACCGGCCTGACCGGTGACCAGTTCAAGCTCTACGAGCTGATCTGGAAGCGGACCGTCGCCTCCCAGATGAAGGACGCCGTCGGCAACAGCGTCACCGTCAAGATCGGCGGCACCTCCGCGGACGGCCGCGACGCCGAGTTCAGCGCGTCCGGCAAGACGATCACCTTCCACGGCTTCCTCAAGGCGTACGTCGAAGGCGCCGACGACCCGAACGCGGAACTGGACGACCGCGAGCGCCGGCTGCCCCAGGTCGCCCAGGGCGACCCGCTGAGCGCCGAGGAGCTGTCGGTCGACGGCCACGCCACCAAGCCGCCCGCCCGTTACACCGAGGCGTCCCTGGTCAAGGAGCTGGAGGAGCGCGAGATCGGCCGCCCCTCCACGTACGCGTCGATCATCGGCACGATCCTCGACCGCGGGTACGTCTTCAAGAAGGGGACGGCCCTCGTGCCCTCCTTCTTGTCCTTCGCCGTCGTCAACCTCCTGGAGAAGCACTTCGGGCGGCTCGTCGACTACGACTTCACCGCGAAGATGGAGGACGACCTCGACCGCATCGCGCGCGGGGAGGCCCAGTCCGTCCCGTGGCTCAAGCGCTTCTACTTCGGCGAGGGCGACGGCTCGGGCGCCGGCGGCGCCGCCGACGCGGGCAACGGCGACGGCGACCACCTCGGCGGCCTCAAGGAGCTGGTGACGGACCTCGGCGCGATCGACGCGCGCGAGGTGTCCTCGTTCCCCGTGGGCGACGGGATCGTGCTGCGCGTCGGCCGCTACGGCCCGTACATCGAGCGCGGCGAGCGCGACTCGGAGAACCACCAGCGCGCCGACATCCCCGAGGACCTCGCGCCGGACGAGCTGACGGTCGCGTACGCCGAGGAACTGCTCGCCAAGCCGAGCGGCGACTTCGAACTGGGCACCGACCCCGAAAGCGGCCACCAGATCATCGCCAGGGACGGCCGCTACGGGCCCTACGTCACCGAGGTGCTGCCCGAGGGCACCCCGAAGACCGGCAAGAACGCCGTGAAGCCGCGGACCGCGTCGCTGTTCAAGTCCATGACGCTCGACACGGTCACCCTCGCCGACGCCCTCAAGCTGATGTCGCTGCCGCGTGTCGTCGGCACCGACGCCGAGGGCGTGGAGATCACCGCGCAGAACGGCCGGTACGGCCCGTATCTGAAGAAGGGCACGGACTCGCGCTCCCTGGAGACCGAGGACCAGATCTTCAACATCACGCTGGAAGAGGCCCTGGAGATCTACTCCAAGCCCAAGCAGCGTGGCCGCGCCGCCGCGAAGCCGCCGCTGAAGGAGCTGGGCGAGGACCCGGTCAGCGGAAAGCCCGTGGTCGTCAAGGACGGCCGCTTCGGCCCGTACGTCACCGACGGCGAGACGAACGCGACACTCCGCTCGGCCGACTCCGTGGAGGAGATCACCCCCGAGCGCGGCTTCGAGCTGCTCGCCGAGAAGCGCGCCAAGGGGCCCGCCAAGAAGACGGCGAAGAAGGCGGCCAAGAAGGCGCCCGCGAAGAAGACCGCGGCGAAGAAGACAGCCGCCAAGAAGACCACGGCGGCCAAGAAGACGACCGCTGCGAAGAAGACGACGACGGCCGCCAAGAAGACCGCCGCGAAGACGGCGGCGGCGAAGGCGGCTCCGGCCGAGTAGCCCCGCCCACACGCGCGGGCGGGCACCGGCCCACCACGCGCGCGTGGCGCGGAGAGTGCCGTACGACGGGCGCCCAGGGGACTCGATCCCTTGGGCGCCCGTTTGTTCGGGCGGCTCCCCGGACTGTCGGTAGCGCCCGATAGGCTGGACGGATGACCCCTGCCGAGCAGCCTACGGCCCCCCACACGGCCCCAGACGACGCCCTGGTAGCGGACTCCAGAGAGCGCGCCGTGCGCGCTCTGCTGCGCGCGCCGCAGTTGAAGCGACTGTGGTCGGCGCAGCTCGTCGGAGGCGTCGGCGATGTCCTCGGCCTCTTCGTCCTGGTCGTGCTCACGCTCCAGGCGGCCATCGCCGAGGGCTCCTTCGGCGGCGGCTACCGAGGCGTGGCCTTCGCCGTCACCGCCGTCTTCGGGGCGCGCATGTTGTCGACCCTGCTGTTCGGCGCCGTCCTGCTCGGGCCGCTGACCGCGCTCACCGCGTCCGGCGGCCCCCTGGACCGGCGCTGGACCATGGTCGGCGCCGACGGCGTCCGTGCCGCCCTGCTGATCGTCGCCCCCCTCTGGATCGACTGGGCCGAGGGCAACGCACTGGCGCTGCTCCTCGTGACCGCCTTCGTCCTCGGCGTCGCCGAGCGGTTCTGGACGGTCGCCAAGGAGAGCGCCGCGCCCGCCCTGCTGCCCCCACCGCCCCCCGAGGGCGCCGCCGTGCGCCCCCTGCCCGACCACATGGACGCCCTGCGCCGGCTGTCGCTGCGCACCGGGTTCATGGCGTTCCCGCTCGCCGCGGCCGCCCTGGTCCTCGTGACCCTCGTGCAGAACCTGATCGGCGCCGGCGTCGACTGGTTCGCGCAGCACCAGGTGGCGCTCTCCTCGTACGTGGGCGCGGGCATGTTCGCCGCGTCCCTGTCCGTCGTCGTCCTCCTCGAACTGCCCGCCCGCCAGACCCCGCGCCCCCGCTCCCCGCTGGAGGGCCTGCGCCGCCCGAAGACCGCCTCCGGCGTCGACAAGGGCCGCACCGGAGCCGTCCCGCTCCTGGTGCTCGCCTGCGCCGCCGTCGCCGCCGCCGTCTCGGGCGCCGTCGCCGTCACCGCGCTGCACGCCAAGGATCTCGGCGGCGGCCCCGTCCTGTTCGGCCTGCTCGCGCTCGCGCTGACCGGCGGCACCGCCGTCGGCATCCGCACCGCGCGGGCCGTGCTGCCCTCGCTGTCCCGGCGCCGGCTGCTCGCGCTCGCCATCGCCCTCACCGGCATCGGCCTCCTCGCGGCAGGTCTCGTACCGGACGTGACGAGCGTCGTGCTCATCGCCGCGCTGTCCGGCGTCACCGCGGGCGTCGCCGCCAACACCGGGCACACCCTGCTCGACCAGGAGACCGAGGAGTACCGGCGGGCCCGCACCACCGAACACCTCCAGGCCGTCGTACGGCTCTGCGTCGCGGTCGGCGCGCTGCTCGCCCCGGCCATCGCCGCGCTGATCGGCCCGCACCGCCTGGAGAACGGGAAGTTCGTCTTCGCGCACGGCGGCGCCGCGTTCACGCTGATGCTGATCGGCGCGCTGCTGCTGCCCGTCGCCGCCCTGGTGCTCGCCAAGGCCGACGACCGCAGCGGTGTCCCGCTCCGCCACGACCTGCGCGACGCCCTCCTCGGAGGGAACGATCCGGCGCAGGCCCCCGCCGCCACCGGCTTCTTCATCGCCCTGGAGGGCGGCGACGGCGCCGGCAAGTCCACGCAGGCCGAGGCGCTCGCCGAGTGGATCCGCGCCAAGGGCCACGAGGTCGTCGTCACCCGCGAGCCCGGGGCCACCCCGGTCGGCAAGCGGCTGCGGTCGATCCTGCTCGACGTGTCGTCCGCCGGCCTGTCGCACCGCGCCGAGGCGCTGTTGTACGCCGCCGACCGCGCCGAGCACGTCGACACCGTCGTACGGCCCGCTCTGGAGCGCGGCGCGGTCGTCATCTCCGACCGGTACATCGACTCGTCCGTCGCCTACCAGGGCGCGGGCCGCGATCTGTCGCCGGTCGAGGTCGCCCGGATCAACCGGTGGGCCACCAGCGGGCTCGTGCCGCATCTGACGGTCCTGCTCGACGTCGACCCGCAGGCCGCCCGCGAGCGGTTCACGGAGGCGCCGGACCGGCTGGAGTCGGAGCCGATGGAGTTCCACGCGCGCGTGCGCTCCGGTTTCCTGACCCTGGCCGCCGCCGACCCCGGCCGCTACCTCGTCGCGGACGGCGGTCAGGAGCCCGAGGCCGTCACCACGGTCGTACGGCGCCGCCTCGACATGCTGCTCCCGCTGTCCGAGGCCGAGATCAAGGCGCGGGAAGAGGCCCGTAAGAAGGCCGAGGAGGAAGCGCGCCGAAAGGCGGAGGAAGAGGCCGCACGCAAGGCCGAGGAGGAGCGCAAGGAGCGCGAGCGCCAGGAGGAGCTGGCCCGGCTGCGCGCCGAGGAGGAGGAGCGCCAGCGCCGCGAGCTGGAGGAGGCGCAGCGCCTGGAGGCCGAGCGCCAGGCCGAGGAGGCCCGCCGGCGCGCGGAGGAGGCCCGTAAGAAGGCCGAGCAGGAGCAGGCCCGGCTGCTCGCCGAGGAGAAGGCGCGGCAGGCGGAGCAGGAGCGGCTGCGCAAGAAGGCCGAGGAGGAGGCGCGGCAGCGCGCCGAGGCCGAGCAGCGGCGCCTGGAGAAGCAGCGCAAGGCCGAGGAGGCGTTGCTGCGCGCGGAGGAGGCCCGCAGGCTGGCCGCCGAGGCGAGCGCGGCGGCCCAGGCGGCGGCGACCGCGCGCGCGGCTTCCGCGTCGACGGGGATCTCCGGGGGCTCCGGTTCTGCGGCGGCCTCCGGTTCTGCGGGGTCTTCCGGCTCTACGGGGACGCATGGCGCCGGGGCCTCCGGTGCCGCCGGGGCGTCCGGCTCGGGCAAGGGGCGGGCCGCGAAGGCGCCGGTCCCGGACAACGAGACGACCGTCCCGACGCCCGTCGTCCGTCCCGCCGAGCCCTCGGACTCCGAGGAGACGACGGTCCTGCCGGCCGTCGGCGGCGCCCAGGGCGCCGGGTCCGGCGCGGACGCCGACGAGACGACGGTCCTGCCGCCCGTGCGGGACGCGGAGGAAACGACTCAGCTCCCGCGCTACTCGGACGCCGCCGGTGCGGCCGACGAGACGGCGGTGCTGCCGAAGGTGCCCGACCCGTCCGCGGACCGCGTCCCGCCGGGTTACTTCCGTGACGAGCGCGGTGCCTCCGCCGGGTCGGGCGGCGCGGGGGGTTCGGGTGAGAACCCGAACGAGCGCACGGCCGAGCTGCCCCAGATCGACGAGGAGGGACGCCCGCGCCGCCGCCCCCGCCCCGACTGGGCGGAGGAGACGCCGCTGGACGACCTGCCGTCCCTCGCCGACGAGCTGCTAGGCGGCGCGGACGACGAGGACGAGGGCGGTCGTGGCGGCCGGGGCGGCAGGCGCCGCCGCTGACGCCTCTCAGGCGCCCGTGTCTCAGGCGCCCGTGCCGACGGCCCCCGCGGTTTCCTCCGCGGGGGCCGTCGGCGTCTTCGTACGACGAGGGCCGCCGGCCGTCAGTCGACGAGGGCGGCCGGCCGTCAGTCGACGAGGGCGGCCGGCCGTCAGTCGACGAGGGCTGCCGCCCGTGCGGTCAGCGGCCCGGTGTCGCGGCGGGCCCGGGGTCCGTGAGGGCCAGTTCCACCCAGTCGACCGTGTCGCCGTCCAGCCGGTACCGGTCGACCTCGGTGGTGAACCCGGCGCGTTCGGCGAACCGCAGCCCCGCCGCGTTCGACATAAGGACGACCGTTTCGACGCGCGTCGCACCACGCGCGCGTGCGGCGGCGAGCCCGCGCTCGTACAGCGCCCGCCCGAAGCCGCGCCCCCGGTGCTCGGGCAGCACGCGGGCGATCACCGTGGCGGTGCCCTCGCGGGGCGGGCGGACGGTCGAGCAGCCGACGAGGACGTCGTCGGCGTAGGCGTTCTCCAGGAGGTTGCGCCCGGCGCGTTCGCGTACGTCTTCGAGGGACAGGCGGGCCGATTCTGCGGGCACGATCGTGTTGTGCGCGTCCTGCCAGGCGGCGAGGGCGTCGTCGGGGCTGTCGCTGGTCAGCCGCACGAAACGGAGTTCGGTCATCGCCGTATCCAACGCTGTCAGTGGGGCCCGGCACAATGGGTTTCGCCGGGTTCGGCAGCGGACCCGGCCGTGGCCGGAGAAAGGGAGGGTGAGCGCATGACCGTATGGGACGACCTCGTCGGTCAGGAGCGTGTGGCCGCCACGCTGGACGCCGCCGCGCGGGACGCGGACGCGCTGGTGACGGCCGTGTCCTCCGACACCCCGCCGCCCCCGGCCTCGAAGATGACGCACGCCTGGCTGTTCACGGGCCCGCCGGGAGCGGGCCGGGTCACCGCGGCGCGCGCGTTCGCCGCGGCCCTCCAGTGCGTCTCGCCGGACCGCGCGCTGGGCGGCACCCCCGGCTGCGGGTTCTGCGACGGCTGCCACACGGCCCTGCTCGGCACGCACGCCGACGTCTCCAGCGTGGCCGCGGTCGGCTCGCAGATCCTGGCCGACGACATGCGCGACACCGTCCGCAAGTCGTACACGTCACCGGCCGGCGGGCGCTGGCAGGTGATCCTCGTCGAGGACGCGGAGCGCCTGAACGAGAAGTCGGCGAACGCGGTCCTCAAGGCCGTCGAGGAGCCCGCCCCGCGCACGGTGTGGCTGCTGTGCGCGCCGTCCGTCGAGGACGTGCTGCCCACGATCCGCTCCCGCTGCCGCCTGCTGACGCTGGCGACGCCGAGCGTCGACGCCGTCGCCGACATGCTCGTACGGCGGGACGGGGTGGAGCCGGCCGCCGCCGCGGCCGCCGCCCGCGCCACGCAGGGGCACGTCGATCGCGCGCGGCGCCTTGCGACCGACCCGCGCGCGCGGGAGCGCAGAGCCGCCGTCCTGAAGGTGCCGCTGCGCGTCGCGGACGTCGGCGGCTGTCTGAAGGCGGCGCAGGAGCTGGTGGACGCGGCGGGCGAGGAGTCCAAGCAGCTCGCGGAGGAGGTCGACGGCAAGGAGACCGAGGAGCTGAAGGCGGCGCTCGGCGCGCAGGCCGGCGGGCGGATGCCGCGCGGCACGGCGGGCGTGATGAAGGACCTGGAGGACAGACAGAAGCGCCGCAGGACGCGTTCGCAGCGCGACAGCCTCGATCTGGCGCTCACCGAGCTGACGGCCGTGTACCGCGATGTGCTCGCGCTCCAGCTCGGTTCGCGGGTGGCCATGGCCAACGTGGAGATCCAGGACACCCTGGAGCGGCTCGCCCGGGAGACGTCCCCGGAGTCGACCCTGCGCAGGATCGAGTCGATCGCCGCCTGCCGGGACGCCCTGGACCGCAATGTGGCGCCGCTGCTCGCGGTGGAGGCGATGACGCTGGCGCTGCGGGCGGGCTGAGGGCGCCGGTAGCGGGGGTTCGTGCCGAGCGGGGGGCTGGCATGACGTTCGACTACCTGAGGTGACCGTCGCCGCGCGGAGCGTTACGCTCACCCGATGTGCTCCAGGCGCCTCTCCTTCCCTCACCGCCGTCGCCGCGTCGCCGTCACCGTCGCGGCCGGGCTGCTGCTGACCGGCATCGCGGCCTGCTCGCCGGGCAGTTCCAGCTCCGCCGAGCGCGCGTCGCTGGCCGCGCTGCCCAGCTCCGACCAGGCGCGCCTGAGCGCGTACTACGACCAGACGCCGAAGTGGCGGGAGTGCGGGGCGCCCGGCTTCCAGTGCGCCACGCTCAAGGCGCCGCGCGACTACGACAAGCCCGACGCCGGCGCCATCGACCTCGCCGTCTCCCGCAAGAAGGCCACGGGCCCCGGCAAGCGCCTCGGCTCGCTCCTGGTCAACCCGGGCGGCCCCGGCGGCTCGGCGGTCGGCTACCTCCAGTCGTACGCGGGCATCGGCTACCCCAAGAAGGTCCGCGCCCGCTACGACATGGTCGCCGTCGACCCGCGCGGCGTCGCCCGCAGCGCGCCCGTGACCTGCCTCGACGGCAAGCAGATGGACGCGTACACGCAGACCGACATGACGCCGGACGACGCGGCCGAGCGCGGCGAGCTGACCGCCGCGTACCAGCGCTTCGCGCGCGGCTGCGAGACGCACGACAGGACCTCGCGCCAGGTCCTGCCGCACGTCTCCACCGTCGAGGCGGCCCGCGACATGGACCTCGTCCGCTCGGCCCTCGGCGACGAGAAACTGACGTATGTCGGAGCCTCGTACGGCACGTTCCTCGGGGCGACGTACGCGGGGCTGTTCCCGAACCGGGTGGGGCGGCTCGTCCTCGACGGCGCGATGGACCCCTCGCTCTCGGCGCGCGAGCTGAACGAGCAGCAGACCGCCGGCTTCGAGACCGCGTTCCGCTCCTTCGCCAAGGACTGCGTGAAGCGCTCCGACTGCCCGCTCGGCACGGGCACGCCGGACCAGGCGGGTGAGCGCCTCAAGGCGTTCTTCGCGCGGCTGGACGCGAAGCCGCTGCCCACCGGCGACCGCGACGGCCGCAGGCTCGGCGAGGCGCTCGGTACGACCGGCGTGATCGCCGCGATGTACGACGAGGGCGCCTGGCCGCAACTGCGCGAGGCGCTCATCGCGGCGATCGACAAGAAGGACGGCGCGGGGCTGCTCGCCCTGTCCGACAGTTACTACGAGCGTGATCCGGACGGCACGTACGCGAACCTGATGTTCGCCAACTCCGCCGTGAACTGCCTCGACCAGCCGCCCGCCTTCATCTCGCCGAAGGACGTCGAGAGCGCCCTCCCGGCGTTCGAGAAGGCGTCCCCGGTCTTCGGCGCGGGCCTCGCGTGGTCCGCCCTGAACTGCGCGTACTGGCCGGTCAAGCCCACCGGTACCCCGCACCGCATCACCGCCGATGGCGCCGCCCCGATCGTCGTCGTCGGCACGACCCGCGACCCGGCGACGCCCTACCCCTGGGCCAAGTCCCTCGCCGCCCAGCTCTCCTCCGGCCACCTCCTCACCTACGACGGCGACGGCCACACCGCGTACGGCCGCGGCAGCTCCTGCATCGACGACGCGATCGACGCCTACCTCCTGTCCGGCACCCCGCCGGCGGACGGAAAGCGCTGCTCATAGCCCGTGCGGGGGCGCCCGCAATACCCGTGCGGAGCACCCCCGGGGACCGTGTAGGATTGGCGACGTTGCTGACGCACTCCGGTGCGAGCGGCGGCGCCGCCTTAGCTCAGATGGCCAGAGCAACGCACTCGTAATGCGTAGGTCTCGGGTTCGAATCCCGAAGGCGGCTCAGCTCAGAACCCCAGGTCACTCGTTTGTGACCTGGGGTTTCGTCGTTCAGCGCGTGTGATTGCGGTGAACGCCCGTCCGGTGACCCTCTGGCGCGGGACGTCCGGCCCCTTCTCCAGCCGCCCGCGCCGCCGGGTCTTGACCCGGGTTCGGGGCCCCGGCCGTGCGCGCGGGCGACCGCTCGTCTTGGCGTGGCGCCGGCTTCCGGGAAGACTTCCACGACCAGGCCGACTGAGACGGTCGCCGAGGCCCACCGCGCCGGCCGGCCCTGTGGGCAAGTCCAGTAGCCGGGAGGAAGGGCCGCCCGTGGAATTTGCCGAGTACGACGTCGCGTACCTGCTCTACGCACCCGTGAATAACCCGCACGGGTGGCATCTGGACCTGCCCGCGTTCGGCCGGGCGCTCGCCGGCTCCTTTCCCGAGGTGCGCTCCTCGAGGGAGGAGGGGCATCCGGCTCGCTTGTCGTTCTGGGCCATGACCGCGGGCGGTGAGGAGTTCGCGGGATTCGCCGACAATGAGTCCCGCGACACGATCGCTCTCCATGAGGCGACGGTCGACGAAGCCGCGGCCTTCATGCAGTGGCTTCGCGATTCCTGCCTGCCCGCGTCCGATCTCATCCGATTCACCTCCGAACTCGCCTACGCACGGGAGATCGAGACCGACTGGCGAGTCCCGGCCACAGGCGGCCGTGCAGCGATCGTGGATGAGATCAAGAACCACCTCCAGGCTGTCGTCGGAGGCTGACAGATGGATCCGCGCACCCCGCTCAGGCCATTTCGCGCCGCCCCCTCGTCTGCCGGGCAAGATGACTCCGCCGGGTGGCCGATGTGCAGGCGGCCCGAGTGAGGTTTTCGCCGTGGCCGTGAAGAGGAGAGTGCCCCCCGGCGGTCGGGGGCGCCGCCGACTTTCCTCGGGGGTTATGCGCTGGGTCGCCGCGAGCCCATCCTATCCGTTCGCCAGCGCCACCAGGACAGGGCGAAACCGGTCCCCGCTATGAGCATGGGAACGGCCAACTCCACGGCCAGGCTCGCCATCCACTCCGGGTTCATCTTCCGCACCATGCCGCTGCCGTACTGGCAGGACGCCTGCGGTGGCAGGAAGCTGTAGTCCAGCGTCCTGGGCGGGTTGCTTCTCCACTGCCCTCCCGCGGAGCAGGCGGACGAGGGCCCGGTGAACAACTGCCAGCCCGCCCACGCGTAGAACATGAGGAACACGGAGCCGGTGACGAAGAAGGCCGTGCCGGTCCGCCGGAGCTTCTCGACGCGGGTCATCGGTACCACGTGGTCACCGCCGAGCCGGGGCTCGCCGCACTCCGCGATCAACGCTGCCAGCAAGCACAGCACGAATACCGCCATGGCCAGCCAGAGCACGTAGCCGAGGACGCCGGCACCGAGGGAACTCACCTCGCCCCCTTCGAACTCGCAGACGGTCGATGGGGGGTAGACCTGATCGCGGATGTCCAGCAATCGCCCTGGGCCCGTCGTCAGACCCTGCGTGCAGCGCTCGCCGAACTCCATCATGCTGAGCAACGCCACGCCCGAGCCGATGATCACGACCCCAGTCGAAATACCTGCCGCGGCCCACAAGGGGTCGGTCCGATAGGCGCCATAGGTGGGGCTGTCCGACATCCATGCTCCTTGGGCGGCGTCCGCAGGGCGCTCCGGTGGCCCTCCCTCAGCACAAGTACAAGAGGCGCGTCGCGCCGTCCGCAGTTCCCCCACGGAGGAACAGGCCGTGCCGCGCCCCGCCCTACGGCGCCAGTGGGCAGCGTCCTCCCGACCGGAAAAGTGAGGCCGAGCCGGCTCGTTCCGGGGAGCCGCCGCCTCTGCCTTGCCCGGTGTACGGTCCCCGCACGCGATCCGTACCGCGGACCCAGACCATCCGGAGGCAGGATGACCGACACTGCCGCACGTCCCGCTCTTGCCGGGGCCGCCCTGCGACGCGGGCTGCCGCCCCGGCACCCGGCCGCATGACCCCCGACCGCGGCGGTGCCAGGCCCCGTTTCGTCCGGCGCACGACCAACCCGCGTCTCCACGAAGACGACGGCGCGGGTCTCATCGTCTCCGGCGGGACCCCGCACTACCGGTACCAGACCGAGGGGCCGGTGCGGCACGTCGCCGTGGCCGACGGCCGGGGCGGACTGGTCGGCTATGTGTGGTTCAACGACCGGGACGACGCCGCAGACTGGGTCTCCGTCAAGGCCGCCGGCTCGCGGGCCGACCGCCTCGGTCTCGCCTGGACGGACCGGCTCGGCGCCGGAAAAGCGCGCGGGCTCCGTCCGTCCCAGACCGTGGCCGAGTGGGTCCGGCACCGGGCCGCCACCGAGTTCACGCACATCGTGGCGGGCTCGCTCTCCGAGGCGCCGAGCCTCCAGGCTCTGGAGGCCCTCGCCGGGCACCCGGTCTCGCGGCGCGTCAGGCAGGCCGCGGCCGGGTCCCTCTTCGGGCTTGCCCTCGGGGATGCCATGGGCGGCTTCACGGGGTCTTTCGGCGTGGCCCGGATCACGGCCGAGTTCGGTTCCTGGCGGGAGATGGAGCTGCCGCTCACCACGGAAGACGTCGTTCAGGTGACCGACGACACGCAGATGGCCCTGGCCGTCGGTGAGGCACTTCTTGAGGTCACGACCGGTGATACCCGGGACCGCCGAAGTAGTCGTACGGGAGGTGCCACCCACGTCCTCACCCCTGCCACGGTCGAAGCCGCGCTCCGTAAGCACTTCGTCTCCTGGCTGCACGATCCCGACAACAACCGCGCCCCTGGCCGGACATGCGTCAACGCCTGCGCCGCTCTTGAGCGCGGCATGCGGTGGCAGGACGCCACGGCCATCGACTCGAAGGGCTGCGGCGCCAACATGCGCGTCACCCCCGCAGCCCTCGTCCCCGGTCTGAGCCGCGAACAGCGCGCGGGAATCGCCCAGTTGCAGGCAGCGCTCACCCACGGCCACCCCACCGCGCTGGCGGCGAGCGACCTGACGTCCCACGCCACATGGCTACTCGCCCACGGATGCGACCTCGGCGGCCTGCTGCCGCAACTGCGCGTCTACGTCCAGGAATCGCGCTCCGCGTACTACGGCGAGTGGCTCGGCGGTCTGGCTACCAAGGCCGGCGCGTCCGACCCCGGCGCCTACATCGCCTTCGGCTGGGACGAGTGCGCGCGGGCCCTGGACAGAACGGCTGCCGCGCTGCGCGCCAAGGACGTCGAACGGGACCCGTCCTCCATGGTGGGAGCCGGGTGGGTCGCCGAGGAAGCGCTGGCCTCGGCCCTGTACTGCTTTCTGGTGGTCGACGGCGACGCCCGATCCGCCATCATGCGCGCCTCCCACACGTCGGGCGCCTCGGACACCGTCGCCGCCCTCGCCGGTGCGTTCGCCGGTGCCAGGCACGGCCTGACCTTCTGGCCTCCGGAATGGCGGGAGGCGCTGGAGTACAAGGGCCGGATCCGGGCGCTCGCCACGGCGTTGGACGCGGGCTGACGCGGCGGGCGCCTTTTCGCCGGTCGCGGTAGCCGCCCCCCAACTCGCGCCGTGGTCGACGGCTCTGGCCGCGCCGCCAAGGCCAGGAGCGTCAGCAGCGCCCTCCGTGGAGACGGGCGTACGGTCCTTGCGCGCTGCCATGACATGAGCGCGGTATGCCCTGGGCGGACGGACGGACGGACGGACGGGCGGGCGGGCGGACGGGCTGGCTGGCAGACGGTTCTCGAATCCTGTTCCTCGAATTCTGATGATCACTCCGAACAGTGGACCCCCTGGCGTGGTGTGTTTCTCCTGAGGAGTCGATGACGTATCTCTGGGGCCCGTTCGGCATGAGCGAATTGGCCAGATCGGGAGAAACCGCGTGAAGAGATGCGTAGTACATGGTGCGTTGGCAGCCTGCACGGCCGTGGTGATGGCGGGGGCCGGCCTCGCCGGGCCCGCCGCCGCCTCGCCTCCAGTGGCCGCCTCCGTCCTCGGCAAGGAGCCGGTGGTCTTCGACAAGCCGGGTACGTCCACGTACTCCGTGCCATCAGGCGCCAAAGCCCTCGTCATCGAGGTATGGGGCCCCGGTGGGGCTGGAGGGGAGGCCGGTAAGGGTGGGTTGGCCGGGACCGGCGGCGGTGGAGGTGGCGGGGGTGGCGGTGCCGGCGGGGGCGGTGGCGCGTACGTCAAGTGCCGGCTCACCAACCTCAGGGCGGGGAAGCCCCTCACCGTCCGGGTCGGGAAGTCCCAGTTCAGCTCCGTGACCAGCGCGGTCCTTCTGGGCGTTCAGGTGACTGCCAGCGGCGGAGGCAAGGGCGCGCCCGGCAAGAACGGCGTCAATGGCCAGGCCAGAACCGAGCACGCCCAGGGCGGAACAGCCGGCGAGGGCGGGAGCAACGGCGTCTACCCCTCCTTCGGGGGCAGCGGCGGAAAGACCGTGAAGTGTGTCGGCCGACTTGGCATCGGTGCGGAGGAGTTGGAGCGGCACACCGGCGGCGCAGGCGACGACGGCAAGCGGGGCACCGCCGGAGGCGACCAGCAGGGCGGAGGCAGCCCGGGGACCGGCGGAGAGGGCGGCCAGGGAGGCAGCGGCGGGGCTGGGTACCAAGGGTTCGGCGGCGGCAGCGGCGGATCTGGCGGCTGTGGCGGTAAGGGCAATCCTGATGCGGGTCCTGGCGCTGGAGGCGCCGCTCACGACAACGGCCAGATCGGGACCCGGTGCACCTCACAAGCTGCGGGTTCTCCTGGACGCGTAGTGATCACGGCCGCGTGATCGGCGGGTTGGGGTAGTACCCGTACCTATATCGCCGCTCAGGCTGACCCGCCCCGGGCCCTCCATGACGAGCCCTGGGGCAGACGACCCGCCGGCCACCGCCACCACCCCCACCCCCCTCAAGCGTGGGTTGGAGCCCTTACCACCGCGATGAGTGAGCGACGGGTCGGCGGGCTGACCGGTCGGGCCGGGAAAAAACCCCTTGGGTGGGGGGAGGGGGGTTGTTATCGTGCCGCGAATGGCAGCGATCAAGAAGGTTCAGATCACTTTTGACTGCGCGGAGCCCCCGCGCGTCGCCCGCTTCTGGTGCGAGGTGCTCGGGTACGTGCAGCCTGAGCAGGGCGCCGAGGACGGGTCCTGGGCCGTCGCGCAGGACCCGGCGGGGGAGGGGCCGCGGCTGTACTTCCAGCGGGTTCCCGAGGGGAAGGTCGCCAAGAACCGGGTGCATATCGACGTGCGCGCCGGGAGCGGGCTCGTCGGGGCGGAGCGGCTCGCCGTGCTGGAGGCCGAGCGGGACCGGCTCGTCGCGCTCGGCGCCACCTGCGACCGCGTCCTGTACGCCGACGAGGAGAACGAGTCCTGCATCAACATGCGGGACGTCGAGGGGAACGAGTTCTGCCTCGACTGAGCGCCGTCGAGCACCGTCACTTCGCGTCCGCGTAGCAGCTCACCGTCGCCGTCGTGAACGGGAACCGCACCGGCGTCTCGCCGAACGTCAGCCGCCCCGCGAGGTCCGCCGCCTCCCGCACCGCCTCGGCCACGCGGGGGGCCTCCGCCTCCGGGCAGTGCACGATGACCTCGTCGTGCTGGAAGAACACCAGCTCCGCCGCCAGCCCCTCCAGCGCCCGCCGCAGCGCCGCCAGCACGAGCAGCGCCCAGTCCGCCGCGCTGCCCTGCACGACGAAGTTACGGGTGAAGCGGCCCCGCGCGCGCGAGTTCGACGAGGAGTAGCCGTACGGGGAGGGGCCCGAGCGCGGGTCCGGGGCGTCGGCGTCGTCCTGCGGCAGACCCGCCTCCTCGGCGTCGCCCGCGCCGGCCGCCGGCGGGCACGTACGCCCCAGCCACGTGCGCACCAGCCGCCCCTCCTCGCCCGCCCGCGCCGCCTCGTCCACGTACGCGACCGCCTGGGGGAAGCGGCGGCGCAGCAGCGCCAGGTTCTTCAGGCCGTCGCCGGAGGTCTGGCCGTATATCGCGCCGAGGACGGCCAGCTTCGCCTGCGCGCGGTCGCCGAAGGACGCGTGGTCCGACACCGACTGGTACAGGTCGCCCTCCTGGCCCGCGACCTCCATGAACGCCGGATCGCGGGAGATCGCCGCCAGCACTCTCGGCTCCATCTGGGCCGCGTCCGCGACCACCAGCCGCCAGCCCGGGTCCGCGACCACCGCCCGCCGGATCACCTTCGGGATCTGGAGCGCCCCGCCGCCGTTCGTCGTCCAGCGGCCCGAGACCGTACCGCCGGGCAGGTACTCCGGGCGGAAGCGGCCGTCGCGGACCCAGTCCTGGAGCCAGGACCAGCCGTGCGCCGTATAGATGCGGTACAGCGTCTTGTACGCGAGCAGCGGCGCGACCGCCGGATGGTCGACCGACTCGATCTCCCAGCGCCGCGTCGACGTGATCTTGATGCCTGCCTGCGCGAACGCCTTGACGACGTCCGCCGGCAGGTCGGGTCTGACGCGGCGCCCGAACGCGGCGGAGACCTCGTCGGCCAGCTCCGCGAGGCGGCGCGGCTCGCCGCCGCCCGCGTACCGCTCGCCCAGCAGCTCGTGCAGGACCGCCCGGTGCACGTCCGCCCGCCAGGGCACGCCCGCCGCGTGCATCTCGGCCGCCACCAGCATGCCCGCCGACTCGGACGCCGTGAGCAGGCGCAGCCGGTCGGGGTGGTCGGAGGCGGTGTGTCTGCGCTGCTGTTCCGCGTAGACCTCGACGAGGTCGGCGAGGGGGACGCCGATGGTCGGGCTCGGCTCGAACAGCGAGGACTGCGACCCCGGTTCGGCCACGCGCGGCGGCGGGTCGGGCGGTACGGGAGTGCCGCGCAGCCGGGCGAGGGCCGCGGCGGCGGAGCGGGGTTCGCCGTGCCGGCCCTCGTGCGCCACCAGCAGGTTCTCCGCGGCCTCGATGTCGTAGCAGCGGTCCACGCGCAGGCCGGCGGCGAGCAGGCGGGGGTAGACGGCGTGGGTGTCGCGCCAGACCCAGCGCGTCACGTGCGGGCGGGCGCGGACGGCCGCCGCGAGGTCCGGCTCGTGCAGCACGGGACCCGCGGGCACGCCGTCCGCGGCGAGCGGTACGAGGTCCGCGCCGCCGCGGTCGGTGGGGGCCAGCGCCCAGCGGTCACCCGTCCTGTCGGTCACATCGCCGAGTGTCACATCCGGCACTGACAATCGAGGCGTTCTTGATCGCCGGGCGAGGTCCGGGCCATGGTGGAGCCCCGGCGCGCCGCTGTGCCCGGCGCCCTCGAACCGAACGAAGGATGCGCGTTTTGCTCGTCGACCGCCGTCGCCTGTTCACCGGCGCCGCAGCCGTGGCCGCCACCGCCCTCACCGGCGGCACGCTCACCGCCTCCGCCGCCCCCGGCAGGCCCCACGCGCGCGGAGCGGCCCCGGGCCACACCCCGGACTTCGCCGCGCTGGAGCGCAGGCACCGCGCCCGCCTCGGCGTCTGGGGCCGCAACCTGGCCACGGGCGTGACCGTCCGCCACCGGGACGGCGAACTGTTCCCGATGTGCTCCACGTTCAAGACGCTGGCGGTCGCGGCCGTGCTGCGGGACCTGGACCGCGACGGCTCGTTCCTCGCGCGCCGCATCCGCTACACGCAGGCCGACATCGACCGCGCGGGCGGCGCGCCCGTCACGGGGAAGCCGGAGAACCTGGCGCACGGCATGACCGTCGAGGAGCTGTGCGGCGCGGCCATCTCCTACAGCGACAACACGGCCGCGAATCTGCTGCTCAAGGAGTTGGGTGGCCCCCGCGCGGTGACACGGTTCGCGCGTTCCGTGGGGGACCGGGTGACACGTCTGGACCGCTGGGAGCCCGCGCTGAACTCCGCCGAGCCCGGCCGCCGCACGGACACGTCGACCCCGCGCGCGTTGGGCGGCACGTACGGGCGGCTCGTCGTCGGTGACGCGCTCACGGGCGCTGACCGGGACCGGCTGACGAAGTGGCTGCTCGCCAACACCACCAGCGGCGAACGGTTCCGCAAGGGCCTGCCCGCCGACTGGGTCCTCGGCGACAAGACCGGCACGGGCGCGTACGGCACCGCCAACGACGTCGGCGTGGCCTGGACCCCCGACGGGGCGCCGGTGCTGCTGTCCGTGCTGACGACGAAGAACACCGTGCCGGGCGCGGTGCCGGGCGCGGCGGCGGACAGCGCGCTCGTCGCGGCGGCGGCCGCGCTCATGGCCGACGCCCTCGCCTGACCGCCGGCCACGGCCCACCGACCGACCGACCGCCGACCACGGCCCACCGACCGACCGCCGGCTACGCCCCCCCCGCAACCACCCCGCACCCCCTCCGACCTGCGGGAACGGCGCGTTGTCAGTGGGCGGTGAGAGCATCGGGGATGTGACCACCACCGTCGACCGCGCGCTCGCCGCGGCTCTGTACGACGCCGGCGCCGACGACCTCGACACCGGCGCCTCCCTGCTGGCCGCGGACCCGGCCGCCGACGCCGAACTCGCGGCGCGGGGGCGCGAGTTCGTGCGGCGCGCCTGGGAGCGCGGCTGGCAGCCCGCCGACGTGCTGCGCATGGTCGTACGGGAGTACGGGCCCGACGCGCCGCACATACGGGTCGCGGCGCGGCTCGTGCGGGAGGAGACCGGACGGTACGACGTGCTGCCGCCGCGCTGGGCCGCGCAGCTCGCGCACCTGGCCGAGCAGGCCGGGGACGGCGACGCCGGGCGGGACCGGGGCCGCCAGGACCGTTTCTCCGCGGCGACGACCACGCTGGAGCTGTTCCGGCTGCTGCTGCGGCTGCCCGCGATCGAGGCCGTCGGGCCGGTGCCGGGGCAGGCGCTGTCGGTGCCGGTCGAGGGGGAGCCGAAGACGCTGGCGCGGATCAGGGCGCTGCTGGCCAAGGCGGAGGCGACCGGGTATCCGGCGGAGGCGGAGGCGCTGTCCGCCAAGGCGCAGGAGCTGATGGCGCGGCACTCGGTCGACGCCGCGCTGCTGGCCGCCCGTACGCACGCGGCGGACGCGCCCGAGGCGTGCCGGATCGGGGTGGACGCGCCCTACGAGACGGCGAAGGCGGTGCTGCTGGACGCGGTGGCGGGGGCGAACCGCTGCCAGGCCGTGTGGAACAGCGGGTTCGGCTTCTCGACCGTCGTCGGGTTCGCGTCCGACCTGGACGCGGTCGAGGTGCTGTACACCTCGCTGCTCGTGCAGGCGACGGCGGCGATGACGCGGGCCGAGGCGGAGCAGCGGGCGGGCGGCCGCAAGCGTACGAAGACGTTCCGGCAGTCGTTCCTCGCGGCGTACGCGCACCGGATAGGCGACCGGCTGGCGGCCGTCGCGGCGGACGAGGTGCGGCAGGCGGCCGGCAGCGAGGGCGAGCTGCTGCCGGTGCTCGCGGCGCGCGACGTGGCGGTGACCGAGCGGACGGAGCGGATGTTCCCGCAGACCGTCGCCACGCGCGTACGCGGGGTCTTCGACGAGGCGGGCTGGGAGCACGGCCGGGCGGCGGCGGACCGGGCCCGGGTCGGCGACGGGTCCGGCGCGGGCCGGGGCGGACGGCCGGAGGTGGGGAGGGGGGAGTGCCTCTGAGCGCGGGCTGAGATCGAGGAGGGCGGGGCTCGGGCGCCGAGCGGAACAAACCATCCCCTTCCCCCAGGTAAACGGGTAATAAAGGGCACACCACCCTTATCCTTGCCGGGTGAGCTGGTTCCGGGCGTTGAAGGACACCACCCGCTCCGGCCTCAAGGTCGAGCGGAAGCGCCTGGAACCCTTGATCGCCCTGCGCGGCGCGGCCGGCCTCGCCATCGTCGTCGCCGTCAGCCTGAACGCGTTCGGGCCCGCGGTCGCGGCCGGTTCGGCGTTCGGCGCGTTCCAGGCGGCCATCGCCACGTTCCAGCGGAGCTGGCGACCACGCCCCGAGCTGGCGCTGGCCTCCGGCGCGAGCCTCGGCGTCTCCACATTCCTCGGCTATCTCACCGGCGCCCACCTGGCGTTCTTCCTGCCGCTGCTGGCGCTGTGGACGTTCCTCGCGGGCCTGTCGTGGGCGGCCGGCCCCACCATCGGCATCATCGCGTCGTCCAACGTGGCGATGATGCTCGTCACCATCACCCTGCCGACGACGCTCACGGAAGCCGCCGGGCACGCCGCGATGATGGTCTTCGGCGGGCTGGTCCAGGCGACCTTGGTGATCCTCTTCCCCGTCCGCAGATGGGGCGCGCACCGCGACGCGCTCGCGGACGCGCTCGCCGCAGAGGCCGACTACGCGCGGCGGCTGCGGCACGATCCCACCGCCCCCTTCGACCCGACGCCCCTGATGCTCGCGCGGAACGCCGCCGCGCTCACGCCCCGCCAGGCCCGCACCCGCCCCGCCCAGTTGCGCGGCTCGCGCGGGCTCGCCGAACGCATCCGGCCCGTCCTCGCCTCGCTCGCGGACCCGGCCGTCGGCGTACCGGCCGAAGGGCCCGAACGCGACCGCGTACGGGAACTGCTCGCCGCCACCGGTTCCGTCCTCGACGCCGCCGCCCGCGCGATCCGGCACGGCACGCCCGTCGACATCCCGGCCGGGTCCATCGCCGTGTTCCGCACGCCCGACACGGGCGCGGTCCTCACCGGGCCCGCGCAGCGCGCCGCGACCCGGCTCGGTTCGCTGCTCAGGGACGTCGTGGAGACGGCCGGCGGGGTCCGGCCGCCCGACGCCGGGCACGGCCGCCTCCCCGGCCTGCGGGACTTTTTGTTGCGCCGCCGCCCCGGCCCCGCGCCCGGCCCCGCGCCCGCCCCCGAGGCGCCCGCGGAACGGGCGGCTGGGGCGCCGCCCGCCGCGCTGCCGCGCCCGAGCCTGTTCCGGCTGCTGCCGGTCGCCGTGCGCGCCATCCGCAAGGAGGCCAGGCCCGGTTCGCCGATCCTGCGCCACGCCACGCGGGTGACCACGGTCGCCGTCGTCGGCTACCTCATCGGCGAGGTCCTGCCGTTCGGCCACGGCTACTGGGCTCCCATGGCCGCCGTCATGATCATGCGGCCGGACTTCTCGCAGACGTACTCGCGGGCCGTGGCCCGGTTCGGTGGCACGCTCGTCGGCGTCGCGCTCGCCACGGGCGTCGTCCAGCTCGCGCACCCGGACACCGGGCTCTCCGCCGCGCTGGCCGTGCTGTGCGCCGCGCTGATGTACCTGCTGATGCGCACCGGGCAGCTCGCCGCGCAGGCGTGCGTGTCCGCGTACGTCGTCTTCCTGCTCGGCATGGGCGGGCAGGAGTGGAGCCAGACCGTGCCCGAGCGGGTGGTGCTGACGCTGGTCGGCGGGGTGCTGGCGATGATCTCGTACGCGCTGTACCCGGCGTGGGAGACGCCCCGGCTGCGCAACCGGCTCGCCGACTGGCTCGTCGCCCTCGGGGATTACGCGGCCGCCGTCGTCGGGCACTACGCGCATCCGGAGGGCAAGGCGTGCCCCGACGTACGGGAAGCGCTGCTCAAGGCGCGGAACGCGCATCTGGCCTGGGAGGAGGCGGCGGCGCGGGCGCGGACCGAGCCCGTACGGCATCGGGGGCTGTCGAACTCCGCGGCGGAGGACGCGGCGCACGCGCTGCATCATCTGGGGCGGGTGGCGATGTTGATGGAGGCGCATCTTCCCGAGCGGGGTGCTGTGCCGGTGCCGGCGGCGCAGGCGCTGGCGGAGGCGTTGCGGGGGGCTTCGCGGGAGGGGGCGCGGGATATTCGTGAACGCCGGGTTCCTCGGTGGGACGGGGTGCGGGAGGCGCTGGCGCGGTGGGAGGGGGAGGGGGTGCCGGATCGGGTTGTTCGGCGGGGGGCGGGGTTGTTGCTGGAGACGCTGGGGGAGTTGTCGGAGGCGTTGGATTCCGACGAGCCGCCGATGAGTGTGAAGGGGGCCGAACCGTAGACTCCGTCGGTTTGTACGGGGTCAGGTCCGCTGGGGTGACCGCCCTTTTGCGCAGTTCCCCGCGCCCCTGGGACGTTGCCCGGCTTTCCGCCGGTGGGGCTTCCCGCGCAGTTCCCCGCGCCCCTTCGGGGCACGATCGTGCGTTGTTTTCTGCGGGTGGGTGGGGCTTCTCGCGCAGTTCCCCGCGCCCCTGAAGCATGCACTTCGTGCAGCTTCCCCTTTGGGAAGCGGGGCTTCGCCCCGGCTCCCCCAGGGGAGGAGGTGGCGACGTAGTCGCCCCGACAGGGGCGCGGGGAACTGCGCGACCAGCCACGACGAGAGTCGAGGGCAAAGAACCCGCCCGAAGGGGCTGTCACCTCAGGGGCGCGGGGAACTGCGCGATCAGCCACGACGCACCCGCAGTCGATGAACCCACGGGCAGGCCCACCCACCCCCGTTCAAAGGGGCACCGTCACCCCGTGGGGAGGCCAGTGGGGAGTTTGCCGTTGGGGGCCCTCTTGAACGTGTCCCGCGTTCCCCCGTCCCAGACGACCGTCATCTTCGACGAACCGCCCCCTCGAACGACCCCGTTCGTCCGCCCCGTGTCCCCGTCCGCGCACTTCAGGAGCAGCCGCACCTTCCCGTCCCCGTCGGACACCGTCCCCGCGCACAGATGCCCCTCACCCGTGCTGAGCGAGACCTGCTTGCCGCCGACGACCAGGACGACAGGCTTGCCGCCGCTCTGCCCGCTCCAGATCCCCTGCACGCCGTCCACGGACCCGCCCACGGACCCGCCCGCCGACGTCGAGGCCGAGCCCGAAGCCGCCCCGGAAGGCGCCGCCGACGCCGAAGACCCTCCGGAACCTCCGGAGTCCCCGTCGCCGGACCCGGAACACCCCGCGACCCCGGCCACCGCCAGCAAACCCACGGCGACCCCCGCCGCACCCCGCACCATCCGCACGTTCCTGATCCGCACAACATCCCCCTACGTCACAGCCGCCTGCCGGAAATCGCCCCGGCAAGTTACCAGCAGTCACCCCCACGCCCACCGTGATGCACCTCACCCCTCTCCCGTCCCCGCGCCTATTGAAAACGGGAGTCATTTTCATATACTAGCCCCATGGCACGCAACGAACTCCGCCCAGTGATCCGCCTCAGGTCCACCGCGGGGACCGGCTACACGTACGTGACGCGCAAGAACCGGCGCAATGACCCGGACCGCGTGACGCTGCGCAAGTACGACCCCGTCGCGGGCCGCCACGTCGACTTCCGAGAGGAGCGATGACCATGAACATCGCCATCCACCCCGCCTACGGACCCGTCGTCTTCCGGGACCGCGCGGCGAACCACGCCTTCCTCACCCGCTCGACGATGACCAGCGAGCGCACCGTCGAGTGGGAGGACGGCCGGACCTACCCCGTGGTCGACGTCGAGGTGTCGAACGTCAGCCACCCCTTCTACACAGGCAACCAGCGCGTCCTGGACACCGCCGGCCGCGTCGAGCGCTTCGAGCGCCGGTACGGCGAGCGCCCGGGAGCCTGAGCCCCCGGGCGCCGAAAAGCCCGTACGAGAAGGTGAATCGTTACCGCGGTGAACCGTCAGAACGGGAACTGGCTGCGGCCGTGCTGGACCGAGATCCACTTCTGGGTGGTGAAGGCCTCCACGGTCGCTTCGCCGTTCAGGCGGCCGATGCCCGACCGCTTCTCGCCGCCGAAGGCGACCAGCGGCTCGTCGTGCACGGTCCCGTCGTTGACGTGGATCATGCCGACGTCGATCTGCTGGGCGAACGCCACGCCCCGCTCCACGTCCCCGGTGTGCACGGCGCCGCTGAGCCCGTACGGGGTGTCGTTGGCGATGCGGATCGCCTCCTCGTCCCCGTCGAAGGGGATGAGCAGCGCGACCGGGCCGAAGATCTCCTGGCGCAGCACGGGGGAGTCGGCGGGCAGGCCCGTCAGGACGACCGGCTCGACGAGATTGCCGTCGACCTCGCCGCGTACGAGGGCCGTGGCGCCCTCGGCGACGGCCTGGTCGACGACCGCGCAGATCGCGTCGGCCTGCGTGGAGTTGATGACCGGGCCGATGATCGTCCGCGGGTCGCGGGGGTCGCCGGCGGGCAGCGTCCTGACCTTGGCGACGAACTTCTCCGTGAACTCCTTCTCGACCTTGCGGTCCACCAGGATGCGGTTGGCGGCCATGCAGACCTGGCCCTGGTGCACGTACCGGCTGAAGACGGCCGCGTCGACGGCGTAGTCGATGTCGGCGTCGTCGAGGACGGTCAGGGCGCTGTTGCCGCCGAGTTCGAGCACGGCCTGCTTGAACTGGCCCGCGCACACCGTCGCCACGTGCTGGCCGACCTTGTCGGAGCCGGTGAAGGAGATGACCTTCGGCACCGGGTGCGTCAGCAGGGCGTCGCCGATCTCGGCGATGTCGGTGATCAGGACGTTGAGCAGGCCGCCCGGCAGCCCCGCGTCCTCGAACAGCTTCGCCACGAGGGAGCCGCCGCAGATCGGCGTGTTCTGGTGCGGCTTGAGCACGACCGCGTTGCCGAGGGCGAGCGCCGGGGCGACCGACTTGAGGGACAGCAGGAACGGGAAGTTGAACGGGGAGATCACGCCGACGACCCCGACCGGCACCCGGTACAGCCGGTTCTCCTTGCCGTCGATGGGCGAGGGGATGACCCGGCCCTGCGGGCGCAGCGAGAGCTGGATCGACTCGCGCAGGAACTCCTTGGCGAGATGCAGCTCGAAGCCCGCCTTGATCCGGGTGCCGCCCAGCTCCTCGATGATCGCCTCGGTGATCTCCGCCTCGCGCTCCTCGACCAGGCGCAGCGCCCGCTCGAAGACCATCCGGCGCGCGTAGGCGTTGGTCTTCGCCCACTCCTTCTGCGCGCGCTCGGCCGCCCGGTACGCCTCGTCGACCTCGTCGACACTGGCCACGGTGATCGAGGCCAGCTTGTCGCCGCTGTACGGGTTGAAGTCGATGATGTCCCACGACCCGCGCCCCTCGCGCCACGAGCCGTCGATGTACTGACGGTCGAGTTCCGTGAAGTACGTGTGTGAGGACTGTGACGTGGAAGGAGACGTCATGGGAAATCCCTTGCTGAAGCGCCGGACACCTGAGGTGCCGTCATCGTAAGCCCGTTACCGGTCAGTTGTGACGGGAGAACGCTCAACTGTGCTTTGTGCTCAGGCGAATTCGTTCAGCACGCGGTGAATCAGCTTGCGGCTCTCCTCCGGTGACGGGCACTGCTCCTGGAGGTCGGCCATCGCCTTCTCGTACTGGGCCACGTCCTCGCGCTTGTCCAAGTACAGGGCGCTCGTGAGCTGTTCGAGGAAGACGAGGTCGGAGAGGTCGGACTCGGGGAACGACAGGAGGGTGAAGGTGCCGGACTCGCCGGAGTGCCAGCCCGCGCTGAACGGCATGATCTGGAGCGTCACATGCGGCAGCTCCGCGACCTGCGCCAGATGCTCCAGCTGCCCGCGCATCACCTCGGGCCCGCCGTGCACGCGCCGCAGCGCGGCCTCGTCCAGCACCAGCCGTACGTCGGGGGCACGCTCGGCGACCAGCAGTTTCTGCCGCTCCAGGCGGAGCGCGACGCGGCGCTCCACGTCCTCGGGGGCCGCGTCCTTCATGCCGCGGGCGACGACCGCGTGGGCGTACGCCTCGGTCTGCAGGAGGCCGTGCACGAACTGGGCCTCGTAGCCGCGGATACGGCAGGCCGCGCCCTCCAGGCCGATGTAGGTCTGGAACCAGCCGGGCAGCACGTCGGAGTAACTGTGCCACCAGCCCGCGACGTTGGCCTCCTTGACCAGCGAGAGCAGCGCGGCGCGCTCGGCCCCGTCGGTCACGCCGTACAGCGTCAGCAGGTCCTCGACGTCTCTCGCCTTGAAGCTCACCCGTCCCAACTCCAAGCGGCTGATCTTGGATTCGGAGGCACGGATCGAGTAGCCGGCGGCCTCTCTGGTGATGCCCCGCGACTCGCGCAGGCGCCGGAGCTGGGACCCCAGCAGGATCCGGCGTACCACCGAGCCACCCCCAGAGCCGAGCGCCTGGGGCGACCCCCATGACTCCGCAGCGGTCACGTCTCCTCATCCTCCCCATCGGTGCAGAGGCCGAAGTCTGCCACTAAAACGCTCCCCCCTGTACTCATCCGGTTACGGAAACGGAAAGATCACGAAAGGACCGCGCAAGAAGTCGCGGGAAGATATGAGCAACAAGCGGTACGGGAACGTCCAAGTCCGGCGCGTGCACGTGCATCTGCCCTTGCATCCGGTGTGCGCATTCGGAACGATGGCAGCCACCACCGCTCGCTACGTACTGCGATTCTGGGGAGTGCCTCGCATGGGGACGAACGGATCGACCATGCTCGAGCCTTTAAGGCAGGGGCTTCCTCCTCTCGACCCTTCGGCTGTCTCCAGCGCCGCGTCCTGCGCGCTGCCGGCCCGCTATGAAGCGGTGCGCAGCGCACGGGAGTTCACGCGAAGAACGCTCGGTGACTGGGATGTGCCGCAGCGCTTCGACGACATCTGTCTCGTCGTCTCGGAACTGGTGACGAACGCGCTGCGCCACGCGCTGCCCGCCGACACGCTCTACGACCAGGACCCGCCGGTGCGGCTGCACTTGATGCGCTGGACCTCGCGCCTGGTGTGCGCGGTGCGCGACCCCTCCGACGAGAGCCCGGTGGCGCGGTACGCCGACGAGGACGCCGTCGGTGAGGACTTCTCGGCGGAGTCGGGGCGCGGCCTGTTCCTCGTGGACTCCTTCAGCGACGGCTGGGGCTGGCACCCGATGACCGGCGACCTGACCGGCAAGGTGGTCTGGGCGCTGTTCCACGTCTGAGGGGCCGTCAGCGGGCGGCTCGCGAGCGCGCCTCAGGCGATGAGGTGGTCGAACTCGCCGTCCTTGACGCCGAGGAGCATCGCCTCGATCTCGGCGGGCGTGTAGACGAGCGCGGGCCCGTCCGGGAAGTTCGAGTTGCGTACGGCGACGCCGCCGCCGGGCAGTTTGGCGAACTCCACGCAGGAGCCCTGCGAGTTGCTGTGCCTGCTCTTCTGCCAGACCACTCCGTGAAGTTCCGTGGCCGCCATGCCGTTGTACACGTGGTGCACGGTTCACTCCCGGTGGTGCTGTGACTGTGAACAGTTCCTGTGACAGGGGATAAAGCAGAGATCAACTGTCCCAACTGTCCAGGATCATAGCTGTGTTCACATGCGGCTGCATGGGCAGATGCACGTGCACGCGGAGTGGTACTCCGGTTACAGCCCCCTCACACCCCCGGCCCGGCCCACCGTCGGCCCCGAAGTGCCGTCTGCCCCGGAACCCGGCCGACATGCGGGGTTCTCCGGGCTGCCGCTCACGGGCGCGCCCAATAGGACCGTAACTGACCTACATGACTCCTAGAGTGAGGGCACCGCAGCGCGCCGCTCCCGGCGTGCCGAATGGAGAGGCTCACCCCATGGTCATGCACGTGAACCCCGAAGCCCCCGGCGACGAGCTCGGCGCCCTGCTCTCCTTCATCGCCGAACAGCGCGGCGGCATCCGGCGCTCCCTGCTCGGCCTCACCGACGAGCAGGCCGCCTCCACCCCGAGCGCCAGCTCCCTGTCCCTGGCCGGCATCGCCAAGCACGTCGCCGAGGTCGAGCAGGGCTGGATCGCCCTGGCGAGCGGCACGAAGCCGGACAACCCCCGCACCCCGGAGACGTACCACCTCGGTTTCCGGCTGGTCGAGGGCGAGACCGTCGAGAGCCTGCTCGACTACTACGAGGACGTCGCCCGGCGCACCGAGGCGTTCTTCCGCGCCGCGCCCGGCCTGGACGAGACGTTCGCGCTGCCCGACGAGCCCTGGTTCCCCGACGGCCAGCGCGTCTCGCTGCGCTGGCTCGCCCTGCACCTGATCCGCGAGACCGCCCGGCACGCCGGTCACGCCGACATCGTGCGCGAATCGCTCGACGGCAAGACCGCCTTCGAACTGGTCGCGGCCGCCGCCTCCTGACGTCATACGCTGGGGCGCATGTCAGCCATCCGTCTCCTGGTCCTCGGAGCCGTGCGCCAGCACGGCCGGGCGCACGGCTACCAAGTGCGCACCGACCTGGAGTACTGGGGCGCCCACGAGTGGTCGAACGCCAAGCCGGGCTCGATCTACCACGCGCTGAAACAGATGGCGAAGCAAGGACTGCTGCGCGCCTACGAGGTCGCCCCCTCCACCGCGGGCGGCCCGCCGCGCACCGAGTACGAGATCACGGAGCAGGGCACGGACACGTACCTCGCCCTGCTCCGTGACGCGCTCACCGCGTACGACCAGCGGCCCGACAGCCTCACCGCCGCGCTCGGCTTCATGCCCGACCTGCCGCGCGCCGAGGTCGTGGCGCTGCTGCGCGAGCGGGTGCGCCGCATCGAGGCGTGGCGGGCCTCCGTCACCGGCTACTACACGCCCGAGGGCGGCCCCGGGCAGCTCGGGCATATCGGCGAGATCATGCACTACTGGGTCCACTCCGCCGACTCCGGCGCCGTGTGGACCCGCGGCCTGATCGAGCGGATCGAGGCCGGGGCGTACACCTTCCTCGGCGAGGGTGAACCGTTCGTCGGGGTTCTCGCCGACGGCCAGGAGAACCCGTACGCGTCCGGACCGGCCGCCGGCTGAGGGCCTCGCCGGTGTCGTGGACGGCCGTCAGTGGTGGAAGGCCGTCGCCGCGTCCCGGTCCCGGGTCAGCGGGTGCGGCTGGCGGCGCAGTTCCGGAAGCAGCCGCTCCAGGTCCTCCAGGAGCGACTGGGCGAGGTCGGCGGAGAAGCCGTTGCGGCACACCACGCGCAGCACCGCCAGATCCTCCCGGTGCGCGGGGAAGGTGTACGCGGGCACCAGCCAGCCCCGCTCCCGCAGCCGCCGCGACACGTCGAACACGTCGAACGCGGTCACGTCCTCGGCCGTCGTGAACGCGAACACCGGCAGCTGGTCCCCGCGCGTCAGCAGCCGGAAGTCGCCGAGCGCCTCGATCCGCTCCGCGAGCCCCCGCGCCACGTCCCGCGTCGCCTGCTGCACCGCCCGGTAGCCCTCACGGCCCAGCCGCAGGAACGTGTAGTACTGCGCGACGACCTGCGCGCCCGGCCGCGAGAAGTTCAGCGCGAAGGTGGGCATGTCACCGCCCAGGTAGTTGACCCGGAACACCAGCTCCTCGGGCAGCGCCTCCGCGTCCCGCCACAGCGCCCAGCCCACCCCCGGGTAGACCAGTCCGTACTTGTGCCCCGAGGTGTTGATCGACGCGACGCGCGGCAGCCGGAAGTCCCACACGAGGTCCGGGTCGAGGAACGGCGCGACCATCGCCCCCGACGCGCCGTCCACATGGACGGGGATGTCGAGGCCCGTACGTTCCTGAAGGTCGTCCAGGGCCGTGCACAGCTCCGCGATCGGCTCGTAGGACCCGTCGAACGTCGAACCGAGGATGCCGACGACGCCGATCGTGTTCTCGTCGCACAGCTCCGCGGCGGCCGCCGGATCCAGATGGAAGCGGTCGCCCTCCATCGGGACCTGCCGCGCCTCCACTTCCCAGAAGTCGCAGAACTTCTCCCAGCAGACCTGCACGTTGATCCCCATGACCAGGTTGGGGCGGGCCTCGCGCGAGGGGTAGCGGTCGGCGTTGCGCTTCATCCAGCGCCGCTTGAGGGCCATCCCCGCTAGCATGCACGCCTCGCTCGACCCGGTCGTCGAACAGCCGACGGCGGCCGAGGCGTCCGGCGCGTTCCACAGGTCCGCGAGCATCGCCACGCAGCGCCGCTCCAGCTCGGCCGTGCGCGGGTACTCGTCCTTGTCGATCATGTTCTTGTCACGGCACTCGCTCATCAGGACGCCGGCCTGCGGCTCCATCCACGTCGTGACGAACGTGGCGAGGTTCAGGCGGGCGTTCCCGTCGAGCATCAGCTCGTCGTGCACGAGCTGGTACGCGGTCGCCGGCGCGAGCGGCCCGTCCGGCAGCCGGTGCTTGGGCGGGGCCTCCGTCATCCCGGCCGCCGGGTTCGCCTCCCCGTAGAACGGGTTGATCGGCACCCGGCGCTCGTCGTAGGGCTTCTCGGCAGGGCTCTCGTGCAGGGGGGACATACGACCTCCATACCGTCGTCGGCGGGGCCCACCGCCCACCGCGAGCCGCGCGCGAGGCCCCTCCCGCCCACCCTAGGACGGCCGCCCCGGCACACCACCGCGACGGGCCGCCGCGGCGCGCTTGCACCTCACGCGACGTGAGGCCGCAAGCTGATTCCCGTACGGGCTTCAACCGCACCGCGGACAGGAGGAAGGGCGGCGCATGAGCTACTCCGTGGGGCAGGTCGCCGGTTTCGCCGGCGTCACGGTGCGCACGCTGCACCACTACGACGAGATCGGCCTGCTCACCCCGAGCGCACGCAACCACGCCGGTCACCGCCGTTACAGCGAGCAGGACCTCGACCGGCTCCAGCAGATCCTCTTCTACCGGGAACTCGGCTTCCCGCTCGACGAGGTGCAGACCCTGCTCGACGACCCCGGCACCGACCCGCGCGCCCACCTGCGGCGCCACCACGACCTGCTCACCGCCCGCATCGAGAAGCTGCGGAAGATGGCCGCCGCCGTCGAACACGCCATGGAGGCACAGAAGATGGGTATCCAGCTCACCCCCGAGGAACGCTTCGAGGTCTTCGGGGACCAGGACCCCGAGCAGTACCAGGACGAGGCCCGGCAGCGCTGGGGCGACACCGACGCCTGGGCCGAGTCCCAGCGCCGCGCCGCGAGCTACAGCAAGGAGGACTGGCAGCGCATCCAGGCCGAGACCGACGACTGGAACCGCCGCTACGCCGCCCTCGTCGCCTCCGGCGCCGAACCCGCCTCGCAGGACGCGATGGACCTCGCCGAGGAGCACCGGCTCCAGATCAGCCGCAACCACTTCGAGGTGCCGTACGCGATGCACGTCTGCTTCGGTGACATGTACGTCGCCGACGAGCGGTTCACCGCGTACTACGACGCCTTCGGCGAGGGTGTCGCCGCGCATCTGCGGGACGCCATCCACGCCAACGCGGCGCGTCACGAGGGTTGAGCCGAACGCGCCTCACACCTGATTCACACCTGGGCCCGTGACCGTCACAGCAGGTCACGGGCCCAAGCACGGCCCGTCACACCCCTGGCTCCGGCGCGATCACCGCGGCGGTGCCGTACGCGCACACCTCCGCGGCGCCGTCCATCGCCTCCGTGACGTCGAAACGGAACATCAGCACGGCGTTCGCGCCCCGCGCGCGTGCCTGCTCGACGAGCCGCTCCATCGCCTGGTTACGCGTCTCCACCAGCGTCTTCGTCAGGCCCTTCAGCTCGCCGCCGATCATCGACTTGAGGCCGGCGCCGATCTGGCTGCCGAGGTGGCGCGAGCGCACGGTCAGCCCGAAGACCTCCCCGATGACCTGTTGGACCCGGTGCCCCGGGACGTCGTTCGTGGTGACGACGAGCACATCCGCCTGCGGGTTCTGGCCGCCGCCGAAGTCTTCGATACCCATAGGCACAGGTTTGCGGCAGTTGACGCACCGTGCATCCTGAGAGAGCCGGTGGAACCAGGCGCCGGCGGTGGGCGTTGATAACTTTGCACCGCCGTTGCCTTCGCTTTCTCTATCCCCTCAGGAGTCCGGACCCGTGATGACGCTTGCTCTCGGACCCAGTTGGCTGGACCCCGACTACCTGCTGAACACGTTCGGCATCTGGGGCCTGCTGCTGATCGTGTTCGCCGAGTCGGGTCTCCTGATCGGCTTCTTCCTCCCGGGTGACTCGCTGCTGTTCACCTGCGGCCTGCTCATCACGTCCAAGCAGCTCGACTTCCCGCTGTGGGGGGCCATCGGGCTGATCTGCCTCGCCGCGATCCTCGGCGACCAGGCGGGCTACATGTTCGGCAAGAAGGTCGGGCCCTCGCTGTTCCGGCGGCCGGACTCGCGGCTGTTCAAGCAGGAGAACGTGCAGAAGGCGCACGAGTTCTTCGAGAAGCACGGGCCGAAGTCGCTGATCCTCGCGCGGTTCGTGCCGATCGTGCGGACGTTCACGCCGATCATCGCCGGGGTGTCCGGCATGCGGTACCGGTCGTTCCTCACGTTCAATGTGATCGGCGGGGTGCTGTGGGGGGCCGGGGTCACGCTGCTCGGGTCCTGGCTCGGGAACATCGAGTTCGTCCACAAGAACATCGAGCTGATCCTCATCCTCATCGTGCTCGTGTCCGTCGTGCCGATCATCATCGAGTTCGCGCGGGCGCGGAGGTCTTCTCGGCGGGCCTCTGCGGAGTCGGCGGAGTCGGCGGAGTCCTCTTCGGCGCCGCGGGGCCGCCACGCCCGCCGCTGACCCCTCCGGGGCCGGCCCCTCTAAAACTCCCCGGCGCTGAACCCGGCCAGGCCCCTTGTCAGCGGGCCCAGCCCCTGGTGGTTGTCGTTCACCTGCGCCCCGGTGGGTGGCTGATCGCGCAGTTCCCCGCGCCCCTGGGGAGTCCTCCAGCGGAGGCTGCTTGCAGCGGAGGTCGCGCAGTTCCCCGCGCCCCTATCGGGGCCCGGAGGAGGTGGCGACGTAGTCGCCCCTCCTGGGGCGCGGGGAACTGCGCGCTCAGCCACGACGAAAGTCGAGGACGAAGAACCCGCCCGAAGGGGCTGCCCCGTCAGGGGCGCGGGGAACTGCGCGATCAGCCACGACGAGAGTCGAGGTCGACGAACCCACCCGAAGGGGCCGCCGCCTCAGGGGCGCGGGGAGGCTCTCCCAGCCCGGGCACATTGAAACGCCCCCCGCTGGAAGCGTTCCGTCAGAAGCCCCGGGTCCGCTTGGCCGCCCGCCGCCCCGCCGCCCCAGGCGACCGCAGGAACAACCGCGAGATCTCCCCACCGAGATTCACCCCGATGGCGATGGCCATGGCGAGCGCCGCCGCCTTGGACAGGGACACGAGCCCGGAGTCCACATCGTTCTGCGCGATGGCCAGCAGCCCGAAATACGTCGCCGAACCCGGTAGCAGAGGCCCGATCGCGGCAGTGACGTACGGCAGTGCCGAAGCGAACTGATACCGCGAGAAGAGCTGGCCGAACAGCCCGACGAGCCCCGCCGCCGCAGCCGTGGACGCCACCGGGGAGATCTCGCCGGCGTAGTGCATCGCCCCGTACACGACCCAGGCGACACCCCCGTTCAGCGTGACCATGAGCACCGTGGACCGCTCCTGCTGCAAGAGCACGGCGAACGCGAGGGACAGCGCCATGGACGCGATGATCTGCCAGTAGGGCCGCTCGGGCCCCTTCAGCGCGGCCTCCGGATTGAGCTGAGCATGCAGTTGCACACCCACGTAGAGCATGATCAGGACGCCGATGACGATGCCGACGAAGAAGTACATGACTTCGAGCAGGCGCGCCGCGGCGGTGATGTAGAAGCCGGTGAGGCCGTCCTGGACGCCGGCCACGAGCGCCCGCCCGGGCAGCAGCGCGAACAGCCCACCGGTGATGACGGCGGAGGCCCGCACGTCGACGTAGTTGTGCGCGAGGGTGAGCAGGATGCCGATCGCGGCGGGCGGCATCGCGGCCAGCATGAACTGGTAGAACTCCGGGAACCCGCGCCCCGCCGACAGCCACGCGAGCCGGTCGCCGAGCATCGCGCCGAGCGCCGCCGCGACGAACACCAGCGCGTCACCGCCGACGAGGATGGACGCGGAACCGGCCAGCAGCCCGCTCGCCCCGGTCAGCGCCCAGCCCGGGTACGGGTGCCGGTTGCGGCGGATCTCGGCGAGCCGCCGGTACGCCTCTTCGAGGGAGACCTCGATGTCCTCGTCGCTGATGTCGTCGACGAGCCGGAACACGGCCGCGAGCCGGTTGTAGTCGGTGCCCCGGCGCCGCACGGTCCGCGACGCGGTCACCGGATCGTCCACCAGGGACGGCTGGAACGTGATCGACAAAAGAGTGAACGTCACCGTCGGCTCGCACCGGTCGAGCCCGTAGGAGCGGCACACGGCGAACATCGCCGCCTCCACGTCCTCGGCGCCCTCACCGCCCGCGAGCAGCAGCTCCCCGATACGCAGCGTCAGGTCGAGGACGCGCGGCACGGCGGGCCCGGTCTCGTCCTCCTTGTGGACCTTCTCCGGCGCGGGCCGCTCCGCCACCGGAAGCCGCAGCATCGTACGCATCCGGTCCTGCCAAGGCGCTTCCTTGGTCAGCTTGATCATCGGGATGCCGTGCGCGGGCGTGAACGCCGGCGGCGACTGCCGGGCGCTGTACGTCTTCGGCGGCGTGAACGCGGACCCCTCCGGCTCCGCGACCTCCGGCGCGGGCACGCTCAGCCCCTGCGGGAGCGCGAACTCCGACGTCGTAGAGGACTCCTCCTCGACCACCGGAGGCGGCGACACCACCCCGATGGGCTGTGTGAACGCGCTGCGCGCCTCGTCGGACTGCGGCTTGCGGTCCTCGGCCGCCTCGCTCTCCCGCTCGGTCACCTCTCGCCCTTCAACGCTTTCGGGCACGACTGTGTACCCGACTACCTCCCGTACGCCTCAGTATGCGCACGGATACACAAAGGGGCTGTCCGGCACCTGGCCGGACAGCCCCTTCGCGCGGGACCCGCGGGGCTCAGTGGCCGCCGTTGTCCTGGAAGCGCTTGTAGGAACGCTCGATCTCGGCCTCGGCCTCGGTGCGGCCCACCCAGTCGGCGCCCTCGACGGACTTGCCGGGCTCCAGGTCCTTGTAGACCTCGAAGAAGTGCTGGATCTCCAGGCGGTCGAACTCGGAGACGTGGTGGATGTCGCGCAGGTGCTCCATCCGCGGGTCCGTCGCCGGGACGCACAGCAGCTTGTCGTCGCCGCCGGCCTCGTCCGTCATCCGGAACATGCCGATCGCGCGGCACTTGATGAGGCAGCCGGGGAACGTCGGCTCGTCCAGGATGACCAGGGCGTCCAGCGGGTCGCCGTCCTCGCCGAGGGTGTTCTCGACGAAGCCGTAGTCCGTCGGGTAGGCGGTCGAGGTGAACAGTCGACGGTCCAGGCGGATGCGACCGGTCTCGTGGTCGACCTCGTACTTGTTCCGCGATCCCTTCGGAATCTCGATCGTGACGTCGAACTCCACCGGTGGCTCCTCCATGATCAACACAAACGTCTGGTGATTAAGTGTCCCTTACGCAGGTGTGTGATCGCGAAAGGGGCTGGTCCGGGTGCCGGAGACCAAGGCTTCGCAGCGCTTGGCGGACGCGGTGAGGACCGCTGCCAAGACCGTTGTGAAGACCAGGACCAAGCACGTCACTCTGGGCGCGACGGCGGCTGGTGTCGCCCTCGCGGCCGTCGTGGTGGCCTCGGCCGGTCCCTGGGACGCTTCGGGTCAGCGTACGGCCGAGGCGCACCGGGCGGTCTCCCGGGAGGCCGCAGGTGGCGCAGATCACGGCCGTACGGGCCCGGGCGCCCCGCGGACGGCCCCCAGCGCCCCCGCGGTCCTCGCCGCGCCCGCGTCCGCGCCGCCCCGGCCGACGCGGGGCGGCCTCGCCGACGTACTGGACCCGCTCCTGAAGGACCCGGCGCTCGGCGCGCGCCGGGCCGCCGCCGTCGTCGACGTCGTCACCGGCAAGCGCCTGTACGGCAAGGACGCGGGCGAGGCGCTCACGCCGGCGTCCACCACGAAGCTCGCCACGGCCGTCGCCGCGCTCTCCGCGGCGGGCCCCGACCACCGCATCGCCACCCGTACGGTCCTGGAGCCCGACGGGAACCTCGTCCTCGTCGGCGGCGGCGACCCCACCCTCACCGCCCGCGCCGACAACCCGTACGACGCCGCCAGCCTGCGCGACCTCGCCGCCGACACGGCCGCCGCGCTCAAGAAGTCCGGCACCCGCGAGGTCCGCCTGACCTACGACACCTCGCTGTACACCGGGCCCACCACCCACCCCATCGGCCCCAACGAGAACCTCGCGCAGGTCACCGCCCTCATGGCGGACGAGGCCCGCACCGACGACTCCTCGTCAGGGCCCGCCGGGCGCTCCACCGACCCGGCCGCCGTCGCCGCCACGAAGTTCGCCGGGTTCCTGCACGACCACGGCGTCTCCACCAAGGGCGCCCCGGGGCCGCACCGGGCCGCCACGCGCGCGAAGCAGGTCGCCGAGGTCACCTCGCCGCCGCTGTCCGCGCTCGTCGAGCGGATGCTGACGCACAGCGACAACGACATCGCCGAGGCGCTCGCCCGCCAGACCGCGCTGGTCACCGGCGCCGCCCACGACTTCGCGGGCGGCGGCGCGGCCGTCGAGAAGCAGCTCGCCACGCTGAAACTGCCCCTGGACGGCACCCGTTTCGCCGACGGCAGCGGCCTGGACCGCACCGACAAGGTCAGCGCCGACCTGCTCACGGGCCTGCTGGCCGCCGCCGCCGACCCGCACCGCCCCGAGCTGCGCTCCGTCCTCACCGGCCTGCCCGTCGCCGGCTTCACCGGGACGCTCTCCGGCCGCTACGCCGACCCCGCCGACGCCTCCGGAACGGGCCTGGTCCGCGCCAAGACCGGCACCCTGACCGGGGTCAACAGCCTCGCCGGGACCGTCGTCGACGCCGACGGCAGGCTCCTGGTCTTCGCGTTCATGACCGAGGGCGCCCCCGGCTCCCTGTCGGCCCAGACGGTCCTCGACCGGCTCGCCTCCTCGGTCGCCAACTGCGGCTGCCGCTGAGCCGCCGCCCCACGCGCGCGTGGCCGTACGGGGGTGCTCGGGCGGGCCGGTTTCTCCGGGTTCCTTCAGGGTCCGCCCCCCTGTGCGGGCGCGAGCGGTCCCGTACCGTTGACGCATGACGAGCTTCGGCGGCGCCGCCTCATCAGGGATGGTCGACTGGAACCTCGCGGTGGCCACCGCGACCCGACTCGCGCGGCCCGGCCCGGAGGTGAGCCGCGGCGAGGCCCGCGCCGTCGTCGCGGAGCTGCGCCGGCACGCCGAGGCGTCCGAGGAGCACGTACGCGCCTACACCCGCATGGGCGGCGACGCGGCGCACGACACCCCCGTCCTCGTCGTGGACCGCCCCGGCTGGGTGCGGGCCAACGTCGCGGGCTTCCGCGAGCTGCTCAAGCCCCTGCTCGACAAGATGCAGGAACGCCGCGGCTCCGGCCCGGGCCCCGCGGTGCTCGGCACGGTCGGCGGCAAGGTCACCGGCGTCGAACTCGGCATGCTCCTGTCGTTCCTGTCCTCCCGCGTCCTCGGCCAGTACGAGACCTTCGCCCCCGCGAGCCGCGACCTGCCCGCCGCGCCGAACGGCGGCGGCAGGCTCCTGCTCGTCGCGCCCAACATCGTCCACGTGGAGCGTGAACTCGACGTGGACCCGCACGACTTCCGGCTCTGGGTCTGCCTCCACGAGGAGACGCACCGCACCCAGTTCACGGCCGTGCCCTGGCTGCGCGACCACCTGGAGGGCGAGATCCAGACATTCCTCGCCGAGACCGACGTCGACCCCATGACGTTCCTGGAGCGCGTCCGCGACGCCGCCCAGTCGCTCGCCGGCGGCCGGCCCGAGGGCGAGGAGGAGGACGGCGGGCGCTCCCTCGTCGAGATCGTCCAGTCGCCCGCGCAGCGCGAGATCCTCGCCCGTCTCACCGCCGTCATGTCCCTGCTCGAAGGCCACGCCGACTACGTCATGGACGGCGTCGGCCCCGCCGTCGTGCCCTCCGTCGCCGAGATCCGCGAGAAGTTCAAGGAGCGCAGGCAGAAGGGCGCCTCCCGGCTCGACCTGGCCCTGCGCAAACTGCTCGGCCTCGACGCCAAGCTGCGCCAGTACCGCGACGGCGAGCGGTTCGTGCGGGCCGTCGTCGACGAGGTCGGCATGGACGGCTTCAATCGCGTGTGGACCTCTCCCAACACGCTGCCCACCAAGGCCGAGATCGCCAAACCCGCCGACTGGGTCGCGCGGGTGCACAACAAGACGGACGGCGCACCCGAAGGCTCCTGAGCCACACCGGGAATTGCCCAGGATCACCCATCCGAGGGACCGTGGGCCGTGGGGCAGGCGTGCAATGCTCAGGGAACCGCTCGGCTCTGTCACCATCGACACACTCTGCGTGACCGAAGTCACCGGGTCACCGTTGAGCGACTGAGCCGTGCCGATCGGCTCCCAGATCAGCGCCCACCCCCCAGACAACGGAATGAAGGGAACCGGACATGGGTCCCCATCCTGCGGTCGCGGCGATACGCCTGGCGGTCCGCCGCGTCCTCCACGACCTCCTCGACGCACACCCCCGATCCTCCGCGGACGACCAGCCCCTGGTCCTCGTCGCCTGCTCCGGCGGCGCCGACTCCATGGCCCTCGCCTCCGCCCTCGCCTTCGAAGCCCCCCGCCTCGGCGTCCGCGCCGGCGGCGTCACCGTCGACCACGGCCTGCAGCCCGGCTCCGCCGCCCGCGCCGAGGACGTCGTCCTGCGCCTGACCGCCCTCGGCCTGACCCCCGCCGAAGCCGCCACCGTCCAGGTCGGCCGCGAGGGAGGCCCCGAGGCAGCCGCCCGCGACGCCCGCTACGCCGCCCTCGACGCCGCCGCCGACCGCCACGGCGCCGCCGCCGTCCTGCTCGGGCACACCCGCGACGACCAGGCCGAGACCGTCCTGCTCGGCCTCGCCCGCGGCTCCGGCATCCGCTCGCTGTCCGGCATGGCCGCCGTCTCCGGCACCGGCGGGCGCTACCGCCGCCCCTTCCTCCAGCTCGACCGGCAGACCGCCCGCAAGGCGTGCCTCGTCCAGCACCTGCCCGTCTGGGACGACCCGCACAACACCGACCCCGCCTACACCCGCTCCCGGCTGCGCCACGAGGGCCTGCCCGCGCTGGAGAAGGCCCTCGGCAAAGGCGTCGTCGAAGCCCTCGCCCGTACGGCCCAGCTGTCCCGGGACGACGCCGACGCCCTGGACGGCTGGGCCCAGCAGGCCGCCGAGTCGGTCCGTGACGCCGCGGGGCTCCTCGAATGCGCCAAGCTCTACGCGCTGCCGCCCGCCGTCCGCCGCCGCGTCCTGCGCCGGGCCGCGATCGAGGCGGGCGCTCCCGCCGGCGCCCTCTTCGCCCGCCACATCGAAGAGGTGGACCGCCTGATCACGGGCTGGCGGGGCCAGCGGGAGATCAACCTGCCGGGCAAAGTCGTCGCCCAGCGGCAGGGTGGCAGACTGGTGATCCGGCAAGGCTGAGTTCGCGGCTCACGTCGCGGCGGCCGGTGGGACGACCGAAAGTGATGCGGGTGGACGCGAAAGACATGGGCACCGACCTCCAGTCGGTGCTCATCACCAAGGAAGAGATCGACGCGAAGCTGGCCGAGCTGGCCGCGAAGGTCGACGCGGAGTACGCGGGCAAGGACCTGCTGATCGTCGGGGTGCTCAAGGGCGCCGTGATGGTCATGGCGGACCTGGCTCGCGCCCTGTCCACCCCCGTCACCATGGACTGGATGGCGGTCTCCTCGTACGGGGCCGGCACCCAGTCCTCGGGCGTGGTGCGGATCCTCAAGGACCTCGACACCGACATCAAGGGCAAGCACGTCCTGATCGTCGAGGACATCATCGACTCCGGGCTCACGCTGTCGTGGCTGCTCACCAACCTCGGCTCGCGCGAGCCCGCCTCCCTTGAGGTGTGCACGCTGCTGCGCAAGCCCGAGGCGGCCAAGGTCGACATCGACGTCAAGTGGGTCGGCTTCGACATCCCCAACGAGTTCGTGGTCGGCTACGGCCTGGACTACGCGGAGAAGTACCGGAACCTGCCGTTCGTCGGCACGCTGGCTCCGCACGTGTACGGCGGCTGAGGAAGCGTCACACCGGCGGGAACCCTCGCGGGCTTCCCGCCGTTGGAGCATGCGAAGGGCAGATTGTCGGCCGTCCCCTGCGGTCTCGGGTGACAATGCTGGGGTACCGTCCGAAGAACAGTTCTTCAAACAGCTTCAATCAGCCTTATCAAACTCACTATGGCAGGAGGGACGGGGCGGCACCGCTCCGTATGGATGGACGTGAAGCGATACTTCCGTGGGCCGGTCATGTGGATCGTGCTGGCCGTCCTTGCCGTGGTCGTGTTGATGCAGGTCGTCGGTTCGTCCGGCGGCTACAAGACGGTCGACACCGGCCAGGTCATTCAGGCCATCGACCAGAACAAGGTGAAGCAGGCCAAGCTCACCACCGGCGATGAGAGCACCATCAAGGTCGAGCTGAAGGACGGCCAGAAGGTCGACGGCTCCACCAAGATCCAGGCGAGCTACATCGGCGACCAGGGCGTCGACGTGGCCAAGAGCCTGCAGTCCAAGTTCGAGCAGAAGCAGATCCCCGACGGGTACACCGTGTCCCCGTCGAAGCAGAACCCCTTCGTGGGCATCCTGCTGTCGCTGCTGCCCTTCGTCCTCATCGTCGTCGTCTTCCTGTTCCTGATGAACCAGATGCAGGGCGGCGGCTCCCGAGTCATGAACTTCGGGAAGTCGAAGGCCAAGCTCATCACCAAGGACACCCCGAAGACGACGTTCGCCGACGTGGCGGGCTCGGACGAGGCCGTCGAGGAACTCCACGAGATCAAGGAGTTCCTCCAGGAGCCGGCCAAGTTCCAGGCCGTCGGCGCCAAGATCCCCAAGGGCGTGCTGCTGTACGGCCCGCCCGGCACCGGCAAGACCCTGCTCGCGCGCGCCGTGGCCGGCGAGGCGGGCGTCCCGTTCTACTCGATCTCCGGTTCCGACTTCGTCGAGATGTTCGTCGGCGTCGGCGCCTCCCGCGTCCGCGACCTGTTCGAGCAGGCCAAGGCGAACGCGCCGGCGATCGTCTTCGTCGACGAGATCGACGCGGTCGGCCGCCACCGCGGCGCCGGCCTCGGCGGCGGTCACGACGAGCGCGAGCAGACGCTCAACCAGCTGCTCGTCGAGATGGACGGCTTCGACGTGAAGGGCGGCGTCATCCTGATCGCCGCCACGAACCGGCCGGACATCCTCGACCCGGCGCTGCTGCGCCCGGGCCGCTTCGACCGGCAGATCGCCGTCGACCGCCCCGACATGCAGGGCCGTCTGGAGATCCTCAAGGTCCACCAGAAGGGCAAGCCGGTCGCCCAGGACGTCGACCTGTCGGCCGTCGCCCGCCGCACCCCCGGCTTCACCGGCGCGGACCTGTCGAACGTGCTGAACGAGGCGGCGCTCCTCACGGCGCGCAGCGACAAGAAGCTGATCGACAACCAGATGCTGGACGAGGCGATCGACCGTGTGGTCGCGGGCCCGCAGAAGCGGACCCGGATCATGTCGGACAAGGAGAAGAAGATCACCGCGTACCACGAGGGCGGACACGCCCTGGTCGCGGCGGCCTCACCGAACTCCGACCCGGTCCACAAGATCACGATCCTCTCCAGAGGCCGGGCCCTCGGCTACACGATGGTCCTGCCGGACGAGGACAAGTACTCGACCACCCGCAACGAGATGCTGGACCAGCTCGCGTACATGCTGGGCGGCCGGGCGGCGGAGGAACTGGTCTTCCACGACCCGACCACCGGCGCGGCCAACGACATCGAGAAGGCCACCGCCACGGCCCGCGCGATGGTCACGCAGTACGGCATGACCGAGCGGCTCGGCGCGATCAAGTTCGGCGGCGACAACACCGAGCCGTTCCTCGGCCGGGAGATGGCGCACCAGCGCGACTACTCGGAAGAGGTCGCCGCGCTCGTCGACGAAGAGGTCAAGAAGCTCATCGAGACGGCGCACAACGAGGCGTGGGAGATCCTCGTCGAGAACCGCGACGTCCTCGACAACCTCGTCCTCGCGCTGCTGGAGAAGGAGACGCTGAACAAGGAGCAGATCGCCGAGATCTTCGCCCCGATCGTGAAGCGTCCGGCCCGCCCCGCGTGGACCGGCTCCTCCCGCCGTACGCCGTCGACCCGCCCGCCGGTGCTCTCCCCCAAGGAGCTCTCCCTGACCAACGGGGCGAACGGATCGGCGAGCGCCATCGAGTCCACCACCCCTGTGGACATGGCCAAGGAGGACGGTTCCGAGAGCTGACCCCGCCCTGACCGGGCCCGGAATGCAGGCCGCGTCCCCCACGCTTTACGGTGTGGGGGACGCGGCCTTTTCGCTGCCGCGCCGGTTCAACGAGGGAGAACACCAGATGACCGACCCGGTGACGCTCGACGGCGAGGGCCAGATCGGCGAGTTCGACGAGAAGCGGGCCGAGAACGCCGTACGAGAGCTGCTCATCGCGGTCGGCGAGGACCCGGACCGCGAGGGCCTGCGGGAGACGCCGGCGCGGGTGGCCCGGGCGTACAGGGAGATATTCGCGGGGCTGTGGCAGAAGGCCGAGGACGTCCTGACGACGACGTTCGACCTCGGGCACGACGAGATGGTCCTCGTGAAGGACATCGAGGTCCAGAGCTCCTGTGAACACCATCTGGTGCCGTTCGTGGGCGTCGCCCACGTCGGGTACATCCCGTCCGCCGACGGGAAGATCACGGGCCTGTCGAAGCTGGCCCGGCTCGTCGACGTCTACGCCCGCCGCCCGCAGGTGCAGGAGCGGCTGACGACGCAGATCGCGGACTCCCTGATGGAGATCCTGGAGCCGCGCGGTGTCATCGTCGTCGTGGAGTGCGAGCACATGTGCATGTCGATGCGCGGGGTGCGCAAGGCCGGCGCGAAGACGCTCACGTCGGCGGTGCGCGGTCAGCTCCGTGACCCCGCCACCCGCAATGAGGCGATGAGCCTGATCATCGGGCGCTGAGCGGTACCCGCGGGGGCCTTCCGTCCGGGCAGGCCCCGGCCGCCGCCGCTCAGGCAGTCGCGGCCGGGGTCTCCGGGTCCTCGTCGTCCGGCAGCTTGCAGACCCGCTCCAGGAACAGGGCCGCGGCGGTCACCGCGATGCCGGCGAGGACCGAGAAGCCCGCGTACACGGCCTGGTCGCGGCGGGCCGGGATGTCGAGGAACTCCAGGAGGAAGACGCCCGTACCGCCGTACAGGCCGGCGACGAGGGACGCGACCAGCGCGCTCGCCTGGCCGAAGACGAGGGCGCGGGCCGCCATCATCGGGTCGACGCCCTTGGCGCCGGGGCGGCGCTCGCGCTGGGCCTTGAGCCGGGAGCGGATCGACAGGGCCGTGGCGAGCAGGATGACGGCGATCACCGCGAGCACGATGGGGGCGGCCAGCGGGACCCGGGGCAGCGACCCCAGGGAGTCCCACAGCCGGGCGCCGGCCCAGGACAGCACACCGGCGGCCAGGAAGAGGCCGGCCAGTGTCCTGATGCGCAGTTGCTTCATCCCTGTCGGTCGCCCCTCTGGTGTCCTGCCGGCTGTCCGGTCCAAGCGGTCGCTCTTGACCTTAACGACTACTCGGGCAGCCGGAGTTCCAGGTCGGCGCGCGGGGCGACGCCCTCCCGGGTGACCGAGGCGAGCAGATCGGTGACGGGACCGCGGCCGGGAAGCTGCGCCCCGGGCTCCACGTCGTGCCAGGGGGCGAGGACGAAGGCCCGCTCGTGGGCGCGCGGGTGCGGCAGCGTGAGCACGGGGTCGTCGGAGACCACGTCGGCGTACGAGACGATGTCGACGTCGATGGTGCGCGGGCCCCAGCGCTCGTCCCGTACGCGGTGGAACGCCTCCTCTACGGCGTGCGCGCGCTCCAGCAGGGAGGCGGGCGGCAGGGTCGTCTTGAGGACCACCACGGCGTTGAAGTACGAGGGCTGGCTGTCGGGGTCGACGCCCCACGGCTCGGTCTCGTAGACGGGGGAGACGGCTTTGACGCGGACGCCGGGGGTGTCCTCCAGGGCGTCGACCGCGCCCTGCAAAGTCTCCAGGCGGTTGCCCAGGTTCGAGCCGAGGGAGAGCACGGCGCGCTTGGGGTTGGACAGGGTGCTGTCGGCCGCGTCGACCTGTTCCACCACGGAGGAGGGCACCGGCTGGACGGTCGGGTCGAACTGGGTCTGATTCATACACGGCTCCGTGTGATGGTGACGGTCACGTCGTCGAAGGGCACGGTGATCGGCGCGTCCGGCTTGTGGACGCAGACCTCGACCTCCTGGACACCCTCGTGCTTGAGGCAGGTGCGGGCGATGCGCTCGGCGAGCGTCTCGATCAGGTCGACGGGCTCGCCCTGGACGACGGCCACGACCTCCTCCGCCACGATCCCGTAGTGCACGGTCTTCGTGAGGTCGTCATCGGCCGCGGCCGCTCGGGTGTCCAGTCCGAGCACCAGGTCCACGATGAAGGTCTGGCCTTCCTCGCGCTCCTTGGCGAAGACGCCATGGTGCCCGCGGGCCTTGAGGCCGCGCAGCGCGACACGATCCACGCGAATCACTCCTGCAGTCGTCGGTGAAGGCCGGTCCCACCGATGTGCGGTCGACGTGCCGGCCTCGATCGAATCTACCTGCGAGCACTGACAGCGCTCGCCCGCGGGGGCTATGACTGTTCTCATCCGGGGACAGGGCCGGGGACCGGTCGGGGAACGGCCGGGCGGCTGTCCCGGGCGCCGCGCGAGGGCGTCCGGGGCGGGCGGTCCCGTACGGTCGCGCGGCTGGTAGCCGCCCCTACCCAGGGGATCGGCGGGCGAACCCCGGGGCGGGGATTCCGGCCGGGTACGGGGGGTCCGGCCACTCAGGAGGGTGAGCCGCCGGTGCCCGGGTTGCCGTCGCGCCGCCCGTCGTCACCGGGGGAGCCGGGGCCGCCGGGTGCCTCGGGGGTGCCGGGTCCGTCAGGGCCATCGGGGGTGCCGGGGCCGCCAGGTCTCTCGGGGAGGTCGGTGTCGACGTCGAGTTCGATGTCGGCGGCGTCGATGTCGTCCAGGCCCGCGAGGCCGTCGAGGTCGTCCAGGGCTTCGATGGCGTCGAGGTCGTCGAGCCCCTCGGGGCCGTTCTCGTCCTCGGACTCGGCGAGGACGGGGGAGGCGTGGTGGGACCAGAGCTTCCAGCCGTCACGGGTGCGCCGGAAGACGTTGGTGGCCACGACGCGCTGGCCGACGAGCGGGCCCAGCTCGTCGCCCTCCTCGGGCGCGGGGCCGCCGCTGAGGATGTTCTCCGTGCAGGTCACGAGGGCGGTGTCGGCGACGACGCTGATCCGCAGGTCGGTCAGGAAGAACTGGATGTACTCGGTGTGCGCCATGATCAGCGCGTAGCTGCGCAGCACCTCGCCGCGTCCGGTGAGCACGGGCCAGCCCGGGTGGACGCAGCTCACCGAGGTGTCCTCGGCGTCGTCGGGATCCATGTCCTCGGCGTACGAGACGTCCTCGGGGGCCAGCCACAGGGAGGTGAGTTCCTCGAAGTCGCCGCTCTCCAGCGCGTCGTAGAAGGAACGGTTCGCCGCGTCGACGGCCTGCGTGTCGGTGTTGGTCACTGGGCTCCTTCGACCGCGCGGGCGACCCGGACGGCGTCGGCGGTGGCGCGCACTTCGTGGACGCGGACGGCCCAGGCGCCGGCGTGCGCGGCGATGGCGGAGACGGCGGCGGTGGCGGCGTCGCGCTCGCGGGCGGGCGGCGGGGCGCCCTGCTCGGCGGCGAGGACATGGCCGAGGAAGCGTTTGCGGGAGGCGGCGACGAGGACGGGGTGGCCGAGGCCGCGCAGCCGGTCGAGGTGGGCGATGAGGGCGAGGTCGTGCTCGGCCTCCTTGGAGAAGCCGAGCCCCGGGTCGACGACGATGCGGTCGGGGGATATACCGCCCGCGATGACGGCCTCCACGCGCGCGTGGAGCTCGCTGACGACTTCGCCGACGACGTCCTCGAAGCGGCCGCGTACGTTGCCGCCCTCCAGGAAGCCGCGCCAGTGCATGACGACGAAGGGGGCGCCGGAGTCCGCGACCACGGGGATCATCCGGGGGTCGGCGAGGCCGCCGCTGACGTCGTTGACGAGGGCGGCGCCCGCGGCGAGCGCCTGTTCGGCGACGCGGGCGCGCATGGTGTCGACGGAGACGGTGACGCCCTCGGCGGCCAGGCCCCGTACGACGGGCACCACGCGCCGCAGCTCCTCGGCCTCGTCGACGCGGGTGGCGCCGGGGCGGGTGGACTCGCCGCCGACGTCGACCAGGTCGGCGCCCTGCCCGACGAGGTCGAGGCCGTGCTTGATCGCGGCGGTGGTGTCGAACCAGCGTCCGCCGTCCGAGAAGGAGTCGGGGGTCACATTGACGACTCCCATGACCGCGCAGCGGTCCCATACGGGGAGGTGGGCTACGTGGCCTCGGCGGACCTGCGACGTGCTCATGCGTCCAGCCTAGAGCGGGTACGGGGATGCCCGCGTCCGGGCGGGTGAGGGGCCGCGGGCCGGGGGGCGCCGGCCGCACGCCGCTCACCCGCCCTGGCCCCTCACCCGCCCTGGCCCCTCACCCGCGCTGGCCGCTCAGGCGGCGTGCGCGCTGTGCTCGGCGGTGGTGTGGTGCGCGCAGGGGCGCGGCTCGGGGGCGCGGCGGCGCAGCGGGCGCGGCAGCCGCATGTTCACGAAGCCCTCCGCCTGCATGGCCGCCCAGCCGATGCGGGGGAGGTCCTTGGTGGAGGCGTAGACGACGAAGCGGGGCTCCCAGCGGGGGCGGAACTTGGCGTTGAACTTGTAGAGCGACTCGATCTGGAACCAGCGGGAGAGGAACACGAGCAGGCCGCGCCAGGCGCGCAGGACGGGCCCGGCGCCGATCTTCTCGCCGCGGGCCAGGGCCGAGCGGAACATGGCGAAGTTGAGCGACACGCGCGCGATGCCGAGCTTCGGGGCGGCCTGGAGGGCGGCCACGATCAGCAGTTCGTTCATCCCGGGGTCGGCGGCGCGGTCGCGGCGCATGAGGTCGAGCGAGACGCCGTCGGTGCCCCAGGGCACGAAGTGCAGGACGGCCTTGAGGTCGCCGTAGGGGCCGTCGGTGTCGTCGGCGCGGTGGGCGGTGGCGATCAGACAGACGCCGTCGGCGGCGTCCCCGATGCGGCCCAGCGCCATGGAGAAGCCGCGCTCGGTGTCGGTGCCGCGCCAGTCGTCGGCGGCGCGGCGGACCCGGTCCAGCTCGGCAGGGGCGAGGTCACGCACGCGCCGTACCCGCGTCTCGTAGCCGTTGCGCTCGATCCGCTTGACCATCTGGCGCACGTTGCGCATCGCCCGCCCGGTCAGGGAGAAATCCGCGACGTCCACCACCGCCTCGTCGCCCAGTTCGAGCGCGTCGAGGCCGGTCTCGCGGGTCCAGACCTCGCCGCCGGTCTCGGAGCAGCCCATGACGGCGGGGGTCCAGGAGTGGGCGCGGGCCTCGTCCATGAACCGCTCGATGGCGCCGGGCCACGCCTCGACGTCCCCGATGGGGTCGCCGCTGGCGAGCATGACGCCGGAGACGACGCGGTAGCAGACGGCGGCCTTGCCGCTGGGGGAGAAGACGACGCCCTTGTCGCGGCGGAGCGCGAAGTGGCCGAGGGAGTCGCGGGCGCCGTGCTTGTCGAGCAGGGCGCGCAGCTTGGCCTCGTCCTCCTCGGTGAGCCGGGCGGCTGGGTGCTCGGGCCGGAAGGCGAGGTAGATCGTGGTGAGCGCGGTCACCATGCCGAGGGCGCCGAGCGAGAACCCCACCGTGTTCGACGTGCCGCCCGCGTAGTCGAGGGGGCCGTCGATGCCGAACAGGCCGTACAGGACGTGCTCCAGGCGCTCGGCGAGGCTCGGGTCGCCCAGCAGCTTGTTCGGGTGGGCGCTGACGATGGCGAGGCCGAGCAGGATGGAGCCGGCGCCCATGAGCACGAAGTTGGCGACGGCGCGCCAGCGGCTGCGCGGGTCGGGCAGCGCGGCGAACTGGTCGCGGTTGCGGGCGAGGAACCAGAGCAGGACGAGCGGGATGACGACGCCGGCCAGCGAGTGCCGGTAGGCGAACTGGGCGCAGGCGCCGAACGGCAGCAGCACCACGGCGGCCCGCCAGGCGCGCCGCTTGCGGCGGCGCAGTCCGTGCGCGAGGAGGAGCAGCAGCACGCCGCTGCTGAGGGCGAGGGCCGCGGCGTAGGGCCCGAGCGTGCCCGGAAGGACCTCGGCGAGCGTGTGCATGCGGCTGTGCCGGAAGCGCGGGAAGACACCGGCCGCTATGTCGAGGAGTCCGACGAGGACGCAGGCTCTCGCGATCAGGGTGGGCACCGACTCCGGCCGAGGGCCGCGGATCAAACGTCCCATACGGCTCGGAACCCCCTTCGAGTTTTCCGCATCTATCCTGACGAACATCGCATTCCCGTAGTTCTGCGAGAAACGTGAACGCGGCGCCATATCCGGCATCCCGCGACTTGCGTCCTCTAGGACGGACGGAGAGCGAACCGGGTTCACTCCCGGCCGGAAAAGGCCCGCAAAGTGTGGGGCAAGGCCGGGTAAGCCGCCGCCTGGTACGACGGGCGGCCGTCAACTCGCAGGCAGGAATCCTCGTATGGGTCTCACGAGTCACAAGGTGCTGGCGCTGGCGGTGCTGCTCGCCGTGGCGCTGTTCGTCGGCACCGTGTTGCTGTGGCCGCGCCTGGCGCGGCGGTCCTGGCGGTCGGTCACCGGCCGCGTGGGTCTGCTGCTCGGCACCCAGCTGGCGATCTTCGCGGCGTTCGGGCTCGCCGCCAACCAGGCGTTCGGGTTCTACGCGACCTGGGCCGACCTCTTCGGACAGGAGCAGGGCCAGGGCGTGGTCACCAACCACGACATGGTCAGGCGCGGCGGTCCGGTGCAGGTGACCGCCACCCAGGAGGTGGGCGTGCCGGGCGGTGCCCGCCCCGAGGTCGGCGGCCAGATACAGAAGATCGACATCGTCGGGCGCACCACGCGCATCGCCACACCGGCGTACGTGTATCTGCCCCCGGAGTACTTCCAGCCCGCCTACGCGCACGCCGCGTTCCCCGCGTCCGTCGTGCTGACCGGTTATCCGGGCACCGCCGAGGCGCTGATCAAGGGCCTGCACTACCCGCAGACCGCGCACGAGCTGTCGGCGGCGGGGCGGATGCGGCCGATGATCCTCGTGATGATGCGGCCGACGGTGGCGCCGCCGCGCGACACCGAGTGCGTGGACGTGCCGGGCGGGCCGCAGGCGGAGTCGTTCTTCGCCAAGGACCTGCCCTCGGAGATCGCCTCGCGCTACCGCGTCGCCCACAAGTGGGGCATCGTCGGCGACTCCACAGGCGGCTACTGCGCCCTGAAGATCGCCATGCACCACCCGGACGTCTACGGAGCGGGCGCGGGCCTGTCGCCGTACTACAACGCGCCCATCGACCCGACCACCGGCGACCTCTTCCACGGCGACCAGCGCCTCAAGCGGCGCGCCGACCTGATGTGGTCGCTCGGGCACATGGCGCCGCCGGCGACGTCGCTGCTGGTGACGAGCAGCAAGGTCGGCGAGCACAACTACGACGCCACCTTGAAGTTCATCGACAAGGTCAAGCCGCCCACGCGCGTGTCGTCGATCATCCTCGACAGCGGCGGCCACAACTTCAACACGTGGCGCAGGGAGATCCCGGCGACCCTGGAGTGGCTGAGCGGACGCCTCGGGTGAGGTGAGGCGCCTCGCCCTCACGGCACGGGCGGCCGCCTCACGGCACGAGCGGCCGCACCGTCTCCAGTTCGACGTCCGCGCGCGGGATGTCCCGCGCGTCGGCGGTCGTGGAGCGGCGCAGCGCCTCGTGCAGCCGGGCCGGGGTGAGCACGCCGAGGAAGCGGCCCTCGCTGCGCTCGTCGATGACGGCGATCCAGCCCGCGTCGTGCTGGAGCATCGTGGCGAACGCCTGCTTCAGCGAGGCGCCGACCGGCAGCCACGCCTCCATGCGGCGCGCGTGGTCGCGTACGGTTCCCTCGCCCACGCGCGCGTGCTCGGCGGAGAGCCAGCCGTGCAGGTTGTTGTCGCTGTCGAGGACGACGGCCCAGCGGGCGTCCAGGTCGGCGGGGAGCGGGTCGTCGAGGTGGACGACGGGCGGCTGCTCCAGGTCGCCTTCCTCGATGGGCGTCACCGACAGCCGCTTCAGGCCCCGGTCGGCGCCCACGAAGTCGGCGACGTACGGGGTGGCGGGCGCCCCGAGCACCGCCGAGGGCGTGTCGAACTGCTCGATGCGGCCCTGCCCGTAGACGGCGATGCGGTCGCCGAGGCGGACGGCCTCCTCGATGTCGTGCGTGACGAACAGGACCGTCTTGTTCAGCGTCTGCTGGAGGCGCAGGAACTCGGTCTGGAGGTGGTCGCGCACCACCGGGTCGACGGCGCCGAACGGCTCGTCCATCAGCAGCACCGGCGGGTCGGCGGCGAGGGCGCGGGCGACGCCCACGCGCTGGCGCTGCCCGCCGGAGAGCTGCTCGGGGTAGCGGTCGCCGAAGACCTTCGGATCGAGGCCGACCAGGTCGAGCAGTTCGGCGGCGCGCTCGCGGGCGGCGGCGCGCTTGACGCCGAGCAGGTGCGGCACGGTCGCGGTGTTGTCGAGGACCGTCTTGTGCGGGAACAGGCCCACCTGCTGGATCACGTAGCCGATGCGCCGGCGCAGCCGCACGGGGTCGATCGTGGATATGTCCTCGCCGTCGAGGAGTATGCGGCCCTCGGTGGGTTCGATGAGCCGGTTGACCATCTTCATCGTGGTGGTCTTGCCGCAGCCCGACGGGCCGACGAGCGTGACCAGTTCGCCCTCGCGCACCTCGAAGGACAGGTCGTCGACGGCCGTGGTGCCGTCCTCGTACCGCTTGCTGACGTGCTCGAACCGGATCATGGGACCCCATTCTGCCGGGGCGCGGCCGGGAAGGGGATGCCCGGGCACGGCAGTTGTGTGAAGGCCGTGTTGCGCGCGGCGGCCGGATCAGGCCCGTTGTCAGTGGCGGCGGTTAGGGTCGTCGGCAGTCGTGAAATACGGCTGCGGGTGTTCGGTGCTCTGACATACGTTCGGGCGCGCCGCGCATACGTCGGGGGAATCGGGGGAGGTGGGGCGGGGTGAGCGAGCGCAATTGCCTGGTGGCCAACGACTGGGTGTGCGGGGAGTACGTCCGCAGCCGGAGCCAGGAGCTGGTCGACGCGACCCTCCAGCACATCGGGATCACCGTCGCCTCCGTGGTGATCGGTGTCCTGATCTCGCTGCCGCTGGCCCTGCTCGCGCGGCGCGGCCGGGCCTTCGCGGCGCCGGTCCTCGGCGTGACGACCGTTCTCTACTCGATTCCGTCGCTCGCCATGTTCTCGCTGCTGCTGCCCCTGTTCGGGCTGTCGGTCGCGCTGGTGATCACGGGCCTGGTCCTCTACTCGCTGACGATCCTCGTACGGAACACGCTGGCGGGCCTGCGGGCCGTGCCGGAGGAGGCCAGAGAGGCCGCGCGCGGCATGGGGTACGGGCCGCTGCGGCTGCTGTGGGAGGTCGAGCTGCCGCTGGCGCTGCCATCGTTCCTGGCGGGCGTGCGCATCGCCACGGTCTCCACGGTGGCGCTGACGACGGTCGGCGCGATCGTCGACTACGGAGGGCTCGGCACGCTCATCGTGGACGGGCTCGGCACCCAGTTCAAGGCGCAGGTGCTGACCGCGTCGGTGCTGTGCGTGCTGCTCGCCGTCGCCGCCGACCTGCTGTTGCTGGGCGTGCAGCGGCTGTTGACGCCGTGGACGCGGGCGACGGTCGTACGGCCCGCGCGCGGGAGACGAATACGCGGGCGGCGCGGGGGCGCGGGCGGGCCTGAGCGGGCGCGCGGTCCGCAGGAGGCGCAGGAGCCGGAGAAGGTGGCATGAACGCGATATCGGGCGCCTACGACTGGCTGACCACGGGGGCCAACTGGCAGGGCGACAAGGGGGTGTGGCACCGCCTGTCCGAGCACCTGTACTTCAGCGGGGTCGCGCTGGCGGTCGCCTGTCTGATCGCGCTGCCGCTCGCCCTGTGGCTCGGGCACATCGGCAAGGGCGGCGCCCTCGCGGTCAACGTGTCGAACGTCGGGCGCGCGGTGCCCACGCTGGCCGTCCTGGTGCTGCTCTCGCTCACCCCGCTCGGGCGGCAGGGCGATCTGCCGACGCTGATCGCGCTGGTGCTGTTCGCGGTCCCGCCGCTCCTGACGAACACGTACGTGGGCATGCGCGAGGTCGACCGCTCGGTGGTGGAGGCCGCCCGGGGCATGGGGATGAGCGGGCGGCAGGTCTTCGCCCGGGTCGAACTGCCGCTGGCGTACCCGCTGGTGATGGCCGGGCTGCGGTCGGCGGCGGTGCAGGTGATAGCGACGGCGACGCTGGCGGCGATGGCCGGCGAGGGCGGGCTCGGGCGGCTCATCACCGCCGGGTTCAACCTCCAGGACACCTCGCAGGTGGTGGCGGGCGCCGTGCTCGTGGCCGCGCTCGCGCTGGTCGTGGAGGGCGTGTTCGTGGTGGTGGGTCGGGTGTTCGACCCCATGCGGGGGCGGGCGTGAGGCGATTTTTCCGGTTCGGTCACAGCAGGGCGATCAGCGCACCAGCGCAACGAGGAGAGCGATGAACAGCAGGACGCGTCGGATGGCCCTGGCGGCCGTGGCGGTGGCGGCACTGACGGCGAGCGCGACCGCGTGCGGCGGCGACTCCCTGGAGTCCAAGGACGGCGGCTCGGGCTCGGGCGGCGGCGGAAAGGGGAAGGTCGTCATCGGCGCCGCGAGTTTCACCGAGGCGAAGGTGCTGGGCGAGCTGTACCGGCAGATATTGGACGACGCGGGCTATGACGCGTCCGTGAAGACCGTCGCCAACCGTGAGATCTACGAGCCGCAGCTCGCCAAGGGCGCGATCGACGTCGTGCCCGAATACGCGGCCACGCTCACCGAATTCCTCAACCTGAAGAAGAACGGCAAGGACGCCAAGCCGGTCGCCTCCAGCGATGTCGGCGCCACGGTGAGCGCCCTGCGCAAGCTCGCGGAGCCCGAGGGGCTGAAGGTTCTGGACGCCGGAGAGGCGGTCGACCAGAACGCGTTCGCGGTGAGCGAGTCCTTTGCCAAGGAGCACCACCTCAAGACGCTTTCCGATCTCGGCAAGTCGGGCCAGAAGGTCAAGATCGCGGCCGGTGACGAATGCGAGCAGCGGCCGTTCTGCGCGCCCGGTCTGAAGAAGACGTACGGCATCGACGTGAGCGGGATCGACCCGAAGGGCGTCGGCACCACGCAGTCCAAGCAGGCCGTGAAGAACGGCACGGACCAGTTGGTGCTGACCACGACGACCGACGCCACGCTGAAGAACTTCGGGCTCGTGCTTCTGGAGGACGACAAGAAGCTCCAGAACGCGGACAACATCATTCCGGTTGTGAATGCCAAGGACGCCGGCGAGAAGGGCATTACCGACGCCCTCGGGAAGCTTACGAAGACGCTCACGACGGACGATCTCGTCGAGTTGAACCGCAAGGTCGACGCCGAGCGCCAGAAGGAGACGGACGTGGCCAAGGAGTACCTGGAGTCCAAGGGCCTCATCGGTAAATGATCTTGAAAGGGTGTTCCCTCCCGGAGCCCGGCGGTGACGGGAGGGGCGCGGGCAATGCGCGGTAAGTGGCCGCCTTCTGCGGGGAGTTAGGCGGTTTCTGTGACGACTGTGCCCGAAAATTGCCGGGCGGGGGTCCGTGATTCGCCTACGCGCGGTAAGTTTCTGGCCATGCCACGTGGACGTCACCGCCATTCCCCACCCCTGCACCGCCTGCTGCCCCCCTCGGTGATCGCCGGTGTTCCCCTTCTGTGCGCCGGCGGCGTCTGGCTGTCCGACGACCCGCTCGTGCTGCGCGGCGTCACCGCCGCCGCCGCGGCCGCAGCGGTGGTCGGCGCGATCGTCATGCGCCGCTGGGACCGGCTCGCGGGCAAGCAGGTCGCCGAGCTGACCCGGGGCGCCGCGAGTGAGCGCTGGCGCCACGAGGAGGCCGTGGCCGAGCTGGAGGGCGACCTGGAGGAGTCCCGCGAGCTGCGCGCCCGCTTGGAGGCCAAACTCCGCGCGAAGCGCGCGGAGCTGGCAGGCCTGCGCAATGAGCACGCGGCGCTGCTGCGGCGGTACGCCAACGCGGAGACCGAGCGGGCCAGCGCCCTGGAGGGCCGCCGCCGGCTCGCCATCGAGGCCACCGCCCCGGCGCGCGCGCTGACGGCGGCGGGCACGGGCGCGCCCGGCGGTGCGCTCACGCCGTCGCTGTATCTGCGGGCCCACGTGGCGCTGGACCGCCTCGGCCGCACCCCGGCTCCGGCGCCCGCGCGCACGACGCCGTCCGCCCCCGCCCCCGTCGCCCCGGAGGGCGATGCGCGGGGGAAGTCGCAGGCGGCGCCCGGCCACTTCACCGTGCCGGCCGCCGCGGCGGTGATGCCCGCCGCGCCGGTACGCAAGGTGCCGCAGGGGGCGTTCGACTTCTTTGGCACGAAGGGCTCCGCCGTGGGGCCCGACGAGGATCTGGCCGATGTCGTGGGCCCGGAGGCGCTGGCCGACTCGGCGCGCCGGATCGGTTCCGCGGACGACGGCCGTACGACCCCGGACGCCGTGGAGAGTCCGGCGGGCCAGGACCGGAGCGCGGCCGAGCACGACAGCGCGGAGACGGCCGACAGCGCCGAGGCCGTCGAGGGTGCCGGGAGCGGCGAGGGCGCGGAGGCCGCCGGTCAGGCCGAGGTCATCGATCTGACCGCGCACGACGAGACCGAGCAGCTCGACATGGGCGAACTCCGTTCGGCCCTCCAGGCGTGACCCGCGCGTGAGCGGCACGTCGCCCACGCGCGCGTAGCCCCGCGCCCGCCCGGCCACGCGCAAAAGGGGCCGAGCCGTACAGCGGCACGAGCAGACACGCGTACATCGGCACGAGCAGACACGAGGGAGGGCACCCCGGACCATGATCCGGGGTGCCCTCCCTCGTGCGTGCGCCAAGCGCCAAGCGACCGGCAGCAGTCGGCAGGCGCTCTACGGCGACGTCATCCAGCGGTCCGGGCCCGCCGCACGGCGCCCCGTGCGGGAGCGGTCGGCCTGGGCGAGCAGCAGCTCCCGCGCCTCCTGGGCGTCTCGCACGGGCGCCGGGACCGTGGTGTTGGCCCCGGTGTCCAGGTGCAGCGTGGCGAGCCGCCAGTACCGCTCCCAGGGGCCCTGCGTGACCCGTACGGACTGCACCTTGGCGTGCGGGACCAGGGACAGGCGGCGGCAGAGCAGCCCCTGCCGGGCCGCGAACACGGTCTCGGTGCCGGCCACCCCGTACGCGCGCCACCACAGCGGCACGCACCAGCGGGCGCGGCGTGGGGACGGCGTGAAGTCGCCGTGCTTGGGGACCGCGACGCCCGGCAGGACGCGGGCGACCACGTCCTCGGCGTCCGCGCGCGTGGCGACGGGCACGAGGACCGTGTTGGAGGAGCCCGCCACGTGCAGTTCGACGCGGACCCAGTCCAGGCGGCGCCAGAGCAGCGGCTGGACCAGCAGCACGTTCTGCACGCGCCCCGGCGGCACCGTCTCGTGCGCGCGGTCGAGCAGCCCGTGGTCGATGCGCAGCCCGTCGGGCGACTCCCCGACCGTCCAGTCGTACTCCGAGACGAACCGGCCGCCGCTGTGCGTGAACGCGCCGCCGATCAGCGGCACAGCCACCGCGATCACTGTCCACAGGCTGTGGGTGGCCAGCCACAGCAGCGGCGGTACGACGCATGCCGCGAGGAGCATCACCCAGGGCACGCCCGTGAGCAGCACCGAGGTCGCCAGCATGCCCGGGGACGTGTGCAGGATCGGGCGGGCCGGCGCCTCGCCCACCTCGCGCGCGGAGCCCGGCGCGAACCCGGCCGCGCGCGCGAGGAGTTCGGCCCGCAGGGCGCGCGCGTCCTTGTAGCTCAGGAAGGCCAGTTCGTCCTTGTCGTCGGTGCCGACGACGTCGAGCTTGAGTTTCGCCACGCCCGCGAGGCGGGCCAGGAGCGGCTGGGTGACGTCCACGGCCTGGAGGCGGTCCAGACGGATGTGGGCGGTGCGCCGGAAGAACAGTCCTGTACGGATGCGCAGTTCGGTGTCCGTCACGACGAAGTGCGTGAACCACCACGTGAGGAAGCCGTACAGGGCGGCGGCCGGGACGAGGACGCCGATGCCGAGGGCGAGGGTCGTCGTGCTCAGCTCGGTCAGCCGGCGCTGCGCCTGGTCGGCGTTGTGCACGCCCCAGCCGAGCAGCACCGCTATCGGCGCCCAGGCCCGCCGGAACGGCGTGACGGGGTGCAGCCGCCGCTCCCGTACGCCGTCGGATGCCGCGCCCGGAGCCCGCACGCCCTCGGCCGCCGCCTCCTGAGCTGGTCCGGGGGCAGCCGGGGTCGGGGCCGAGGCCGAGGGGGCCGTGCGGGCGCCCTGGGCGGGTTCTGAGCGCCCCTCGGCCGCGCTCCGGCCCGGGATGCCCCCGGGGGCGTCGGAGGCCGTCACAGGCCCGCCGATCGTGCTTCGCCCAGCTCGGTCAGCCGGTCGCGCAGCCGTTCCGCGTCGGCCGGGGTCAGCCCCGGGATCGTCGCGTCGCTCGCTGCGGCAGCGGTGTGCAGTTGCAGGCTGGCCAGGCCGAACCTGCGCTCCAGCGGGCCCGAGGTCACCTCGACCAGTTGCATGCGCCCGTACGGGACGATCGTCTCCTCGTGCCAGAGGACGCCCCGGCTGATCAGCAGGTCGTCGGCCCGTTCGGCATAGCGCCACGAACGCCAGTTGCGGCCCAGCAGCGGCCAGCCCCACAGCAGCAGGCCCAGCGGCACCAGCCCCAGCAGCGCGAACCCCGGCCCGAAGATCATCGCGCCCACCAGTGCCACCACCACCGTCAGCGGCACCAGCCACAGCACGAGCAGCAGCCGCCGCAGTCTCAGCAGTCCCCTCGGCAGCCCGTTCCACACAGGTCCGGCGTCCGCCCGCGCGGCCGTGCCGCCGGCCGCGTCCCCGCCGCTCGCGGTGCCCGCCGTGCCCCTCGCCCCTTCGTCCATGCGCCCACCCTACGTAGGAGAGACTGTGGTCATGACGCCCACGACTCAGGCCACGGTCGGCATCGGTGGTGCCGCGGAGAGCACCGACATGGTGCTCAACATCGGTCCGCAGCACCCCTCCACCCACGGTGTGCTGCGCCTGCGTCTCGTGCTCGACGGGGAGCGCATCCAGCACGCGGAGCCGGTGATCGGCTATATGCACCGCGGTGCGGAGAAGCTGTTCGAGGCGCGGGACTACCGGCAGATCGTGATGCTCGCCAACCGCCACGACTGGCTGTCCGCGTTCTCCAACGAGCTGGGGGTCGTGCTCGCCGTCGAGCGGATGCTGGGCATGGAGGTCCCCGAGCGGGCCGTGTGGCTGCGCACCCTGCTCGCCGAGTTGAACCGGGTGCTGAACCACCTGATGTTCCTCGGTTCGTACCCGCTCGAACTGGGCGGAATCACCCCGGTCTTCCACGCGTTCCGCGAGCGCGAGGAACTGCAGAACGTGATGGAGGAGGTCTCCGGCGGGCGCATGCACTACATGTTCAACCGCGTCGGCGGCCTCAAGGAGGACCTGCCGCTCGGCTGGACGACCCGCGCGCGTGAGGCGGTCGCCTCCGTGCGCTCCCGGATGGGCGTCTACGACGACCTCGTCCTCGGCAACGAGATCTTCCGCGGCCGTACGCGCGGCGTCGGTGTCCTGTCCGCGGAGGCGGCGCACGCGTACGGGGTGAGCGGCCCGATCGCCCGCGCCTCCGGCGTCGACTTCGACCTGCGCCGCGACGAGCCCTACCTCGCCTACGGCGAACTCCAGGACACCCTGAAGGTCGTCACGCGGCAGGAGGGCGACTGCCTGGCCCGCTTCGAGTGCCTGCTGGAGCAGACGCACAACGCCCTCGCGCTCGCGGACGCCGCCCTGGACCGGCTCGCGGAGCTGCCGCCCGGCCCGGTCAACCAGCGGCTGCCGAAGGTTCTCAAGGCGCCCGAGGGCCACACGTACGCGTGGACGGAGAACCCGCTCGGGATCAACGGCTACTACCTCGTCAGCAAGGGTGAGAAGACCCCGTACCGGCTGAAGCTGCGGTCCGCCTCGTACAACAACATCCAGGCGCTGACCGAGCTGCTGCCCGGCACGCTCGTCGCGGACATGGTGGCGATCCTCGGCTCGCTGTTCTTCGTCGTCGGAGACATCGACAAGTAGCCGGAGAACAGCCGCCTGTACGCCTATACAGGCGCCTTGATGCGGAACGTCCGCGCCTCATGCCGAACGGCCGCGCCTTATTGCGGCACGTCCGTGTCGAACACCGCGCTCAGCAGGCCCTCCGCCGCCGCGCCGACCGGCTCCAGCAGCCAGCCGAAGTCGCCGAGCCCGCCGCGCGCGGTCAGCTCGGCGGCCTGTGAGGCCCCGGCGAGCGCCCGTACGTACGCCGCCGGGTCCTGGGACGCCAGTGCGAGCGGCGGGCGGCCGCCGGTGACGCCCAGGGCGTGCAGGGCGGCGCGCTGCGGCAGCAGCCGGGCGCCCGGTGCCGTGGCGCAGGCGTCCAGGGCCACGTGCGCGGTGATGTCGCAGGACCCGTCCGGCACGGGCGCCGTCTCCCGGCCCGCGCGAAAGCCGGTCAGCGTGCCGAACGGCGGGCGTGCCTCACGCGCGTGGGCGTAGTCCACGGCGACCGCGAGCCCGCGCTCCAGGGTGCCGGCGGCGGCCCGCCACGCCGTGTCGCGCGGCAGCCCGACCTCGGCGCGCAGACCCGCGCGCGCGGGCAGCGGCCACCACGCCTCCAGCCAGCGCGCGGACGCCTCGTCCAGGGGCGCGGGGTCGAGCCGTTCGGTGCCGTCCGGGGCGACGAGGACGCGGTGCGGGACGCCGTCCTCGCCGACCTCGACGACATCGAGGGGCACGTTGTCCAGCCACTCGTTGGCGAACAGCAGGCCGCTCACCCCGGCGGGCGGCTCGGGCAGCCAGACGACACGCGCGTCCAGCCCGTCCGGCCGCTCCGCTTTCTCCACGGCGTACGGGGTGACGCGCGCCGCCACCTCGGCGGGCAGGGCGGCGAGGACCGCGCCGGACAGTTCGCCCCGGCCGGCGGCCATGTCGACGAAGGCCAGCGCGTCCGGCCGGCCGAGCGCGTCGTCGAGGCGGCACAGCAGCGCGGCCACCGCGCCCGCGAACAGGGGCGAGGCGTGCACCGACGTACGGAAGTGGCCCGCGGGGCCCTCGGGGCGGCGGTAGAAGCCGTGCGGCCCGTACAGCGCCTCCTCGGTCGCCTCGCGCCAGCCACGGGCGCCGAGCTCTGCTGCGTCGTCCACGCGGGAAAGGTCGTCCACGCGGGCAGGGTAGGGCCTCCGCTTCGGACCGCCGCGCCCGGGCGGGGAGCGTCATCCCCGGCGGGCGCACGCTCGGGGCGTGCGGGGTGCAGGGACTCTCCACCTTGGGGAGTACGCGCGCCGGGCGGGGATCGGCCCTCCGGTTGACCCCGGGGTGCCGTGCGCGTGCCTACTCTGGGTTACGTGCAGCGCGTCTATGACTTTCTCCGCAGACACCCGACCTGGGTCGACGGCTTCTGGGCCGTGATCCTCTTCGGGCTGTCCGCGGTGAGCCTGAGCAGCATCAACGGGCTGCCTGGTAGAGGCAGCCTGGCCGCTTCACTCGGGATCTCGTTCGTGCTGTGCCTGGTCGTCGCGCTGCGTCGCAAGATGCCCGAGAAGATGCTGCTGCTCGCGACGCTCGCGGGCGTGGCCCAGTTGGTGTTCGACGCGAACACCAACCTGTCGAACTTCGCCATGCTGGTGATCGTCTACACGGTCGCGGCGGACGGCGCGCGCTGGGCGTCGCGGTTCGCGCTGGTCGCCGGGTTCTGCGCGGCGCCCTTGGCGGAGCTGCGCTGGACGACCGGCGATTCCGGGCCCCTCGGGCACATCGCGGTCACCGTCTTCCAGATGGTGCCCTTCGTCCTCGCCTGGGTGCTCGGCGACTCCGTGCGCACCCGCCGCGCGTATCTGGCGCAGTTGGAGGAGCGCGCGGCCCGTCTGGAGCGCGAGCGGGAGGCCCAGTCGAAGGTCGCCGTCGCCGCCGAACGGGCCCGCATCGCGCGCGAACTGCACGATGTCGTCGCGCACAACGTGTCGGTGATGGTCGTCCAGGCCGACGGCGCCGCCTACGTCCTCGACGCCGCCCCCGACCAGGCGAAGAAGGCGCTGGAGACCATCTCGGGCACGGGCCGCCAGGCGCTCGCCGAGATGCGCAGGCTGCTCGGCGTGCTGCGCACCGGCGAGCACGAGGAGGGCGGCGAGTACGTGCCGCAGCCCGACGTCCAGCAGATCGAGGACCTCGTGGAGCAGGTCCGTACGGCGGGGCTGCCCGTCGACTTCAAGGTGGAGGGCACGCCGCGCCCGCTGCCCAGCGGTGTCGAGCTGACCGCGTACCGGATCGTGCAGGAAGCCCTGACCAACACCCGCAAGCACGGCGGCCCCGACGCGGGCGCGAGCGTGCGCCTGGTCTACTTCGACGACGGGCTCGGCCTGCTCGTCGAGGACGACGGCAAGGGCGCCCCGCACGAGCTGTACGAGGACGGCGGCGCGGACGGCAAGGGGCACGGGCTGATCGGCATGCGCGAGCGCGTCGGTATGGTCGGCGGCACGCTGGACGCGGGCCCGCGCGCCGGCGGTGGCTTCCGGATCAGCGCGCTGCTGCCTCTCAAGGCCGCGCACTGACACGTTCCAGCGCACGTACGGACCCCAGACGCACACCCGACGCACCCCAGACGCACACGAGATGTGAGGACCCGCCCGATGACGATCAAGGTCATGCTCGTCGACGACCAGGTGCTGCTGCGCACCGGTTTCCGCATGGTGCTGGCCGCGCAGCCGGACATGGAGGTCGTCGCCGAGGCGGGCGACGGCGTCGAGGCCCTCGAAGTGCTCCGCGCGACCTCCGTAGACGTGATCCTCATGGACGTACGCATGCCGAAGCTGGACGGCGTGGAGACGACCCGCCGCATCTGCCAGGACCCGGATGCGCCGAAGGTGCTCATCCTCACGACGTTCGACCTGGACGAGTACGCGTTCTCCGGGCTCAAGGCGGGCGCGTCCGGCTTCATGCTCAAGGACGTGCCGCCGGGCGAACTGCTCACCGCGATCCGCGCCGTGCACAGCGGCGACGCGGTGGTCGCGCCGTCCACCACGCGGCGGCTGCTCGACCGGTTCGCGCCGATGCTGCCGAGCGGCGCGAAGGAGCCGCAGAACGCGCGCCTGGAGCGGCTGACCGAGCGGGAGCGCGAGGTCATGGTGCTGGTCGCGCAGGGCCTGTCGAACGGGGAGATCGCCGCGCGGCTCGTGCTGTCCGAGGCGACCGTGAAGACGCACGTGGGCCGCATCCTGACCAAGCTCGACCTGCGCGACCGCGTCCAGGTCGTCGTCCTCGCCTACGAGACCGGGCTCGTGCGCGCGGGCGGCCACGGCTGAGCCCTCCCCCCCCCCGGGGGCCGGCGGCGTCCCTCAGCGCAGCACCCCCTCGATGAAGTCGCCGCCCAGCCGCGCGACCACCCCCAGCTCCAACTGGTGCTGCGCGTACCGCCCGTGCCGCCGCGTCGTGATCAGGCCCGCCTTCTTGAGCACCGCCAGATGACGTGACACCTCCGGCGCGGTCACCCCGTACGCGTCGGCCAGCTCGCCCGTCGTGTACGAACCGCGCGCCAGATGGCGGCACAGCCGCATCCGCAGCGGGTGGGCCAGCGCCGACATCCGCAGCGTCAACTGCTCCACGGACGGCGCGCTGAGCGCCGCGCCCGACGCCGGGTAGACGAGTGTCGGCAGCCAGCCCGCGCGGTGCAGCACCCACAGATGCGGCCAGCCCATGCTGGTGGGGGTCAGCACCAGATCGCCGCTCTCGGTGGCCGTGCGGCCGTCGCATATCTTGTCGACGACGAGCGTGCGGCCCTCGTCGTCGAGGGAGACCGCCGAGGACGTCGCCTGGAGCGCGGCGGCCAGCCCCTTGCGGCGCAGCAGCTCCGTCTTGTGCCGCGCGTCCGCCGCCAACTGGTGCCCCACGCGCGCCCACACGTCCGCGAAGAACGCCTCGTCGCAGTCCTGCATCAGCTCCCGGAACCACGCCCTGACCGCCGGCGGGTCGTCCAGCAGGCGCCGCGTGAAGCGGACTTGGTGCGTGCCGCGCGCCGCCGCCAGCTCCAGCGCGCGCTCGCGCACCCTCGGGTCGTGCACGCGATCCGCGTCCCGCGTCGCGTACGTCGAGGGCGAGCAGGTGAACTCCAGGGCCGCGTCCACGAACTGCTCGTCGGAGAGCTTGTCGAGGAGGTCCAGCTCCTCGGCGAGCGTGGCACCCGGCAGCGTGCGTCTGCCGGGGATCCCGGCGGAGGGCGTGAACACGTCCGAGAACGTCGTGCGCCACAGGAAGTCCGCCTCGCACAGCCGGTCCGCCAGGCACGGATCCAGGCGCGTCGCCACGCTCGTCGCCCACCCCTGCTGCCCCGGATGGTGCGCGGGCTCCGCGAGCGCGTGCAGCGCCATGCCCAGCTCGGCCAGGGGCGAGGGCACGACATGGATGCGCTCGGGGGCCAGGCCCGTGATGTCGATGCTCACGCTCATGGACCCATGGTGCACGCGCCCACTGACAACGGGCCCTCGATTGACGGCTCCCGTCAATCCGCGTGACCGCGCCGCGCCGCCCCGCTCAGGATCGGGTCAACGGCCCCGATCCCGTCCGAAGCTGCTTGTTCCGGGGCAAAGCGTGACAATCGAGAAGAGGAGCGAGGTGATCCGGATGTCGCTCACCCAGCAGTACGTCCTCGACGTCTACCGGGCCTCCCAGCACGGGGAGGCCGCTCCGCCCGCGCCCGGGCGGTACGACTGGCAGCTGGTGCGCGAACTGCGCGAGTACCGCCGCTTCCGCGCGGTCCTGGCCGGCCGCCCGGCCCGGGGCCGCCTCCGCGCGGCGTTCCTGCGGAGCGTCGTACGGGGGTGAGGCGCGGGCCCGTCCGTACGGGGGCGCGGCGCGGGGCGCTCATACGGCGCGGGCCGCTGTTACAGCGCGGGGCGCTCGTACGGCGTGCGGCGCCCTCATGGCGCGGGCCGGCCGCCCCGCCCGGGCCGGGGTCGCCGCAGCCCGGGCACTACGCCCCGCGCCCCCTCACGCCCCCGCCGTACGCTCCAGCACCCCCAGGAACACCCGTACCGCCTCCCGTACGTCCTGCGGTGTCCACGCGAGGCCCGGGGAGGTCACCGTCACCTCGGTCGTGGCGACGCCGGGGATCTTGTCCGCCGGCCACCAGCGGCGGAACAGGGCCGTGCCCGTCTCCTCCGCCTGCACGACCGCCGCCTCCGTCAGCACCGCCGCGTCGTACGGCAGCCACACCTTGAACTGGTGGGTGTGCGGCTCCTCGGGGTGGACGCGGGCCCACGCCACGCCCGCCTCGGCGAAGCCCTCCCGCAGGGCGCGTGCCACTACGCGCGCGTGCTCGACGTACGACGGCAGCCTCGGCAGTTCCCGCTCCAGCCCGATCAGCCCCGCGAGCGCCTGCGGGAACTGCTGGAACACCTGGCCCCCGTACCGGTGCCGCCACACGCGCGTCTCCTCGACGAACGAGCGCGGGCCCGCCAGCAGGGCGCCGCTCAGTCCGCCCAACGTCTTGTACAGCGAGACGTAGACGCTGTCGGCGAGCTGCGCGATCTCCTCAAGGGAGCGCCCGAAGTGCGTGGTGCACTCCCACAGCCGCGCCCCGTCGAAGTGGACGACCGCGTCACGCGCGCGGGCCGCCTCGCACACCGCCTCCAGCTCCTCCCAGGACGGCAGCACGAACCCGGCGTCCCGCAACGGCAGTTCGAGCATGAGCGTGCCGAACGGCTCACCCAGGGCGTGCACGTCGTCGGCGGTCGGCGGGCACGGCTCGCCGGTCAGGTGCGCGGTGCGCAGCCCGCTGACGGTGCTCAGGGCGTCCCGCTCGTGGACCTCGGGGTGCCCGAGCGGATGCAGGGCGACCGTCGGGTTGCCGGTGCGGCCCGCCCACACGCGCAGGGCGACCTGCTGCGCCATCGTGCCGGTGGGGAAGAACGCCGCCGCCTCCATGCCGAGCAGCCGCGCGGCCCGCGCCTCCAGGTCGGCGACGACCCCGCCCCCGTAGAAGTCCGGCTCGCTGTCGAGGTCGGCCACCTCGCCGGCCGCCTCCACCAGCGCGGCCAGCCGCTCGCGCATGCTCGGCTCGTCGGCGGCGCGGTCCAGGACGTGCCGCGCCCCGCGCCAGGCCGCACGGCGCCGCCGCGCCGCCTGCTTCTCGTCGTCGTGCTCGGTGTCGTACGTGTGGGCCATCCCCGGATCATGTCGCACGCGCGTGCGGTTGCCCACAGCCTGTGGACGGCCGGGCTCCCGGACGCCAGATAGCGTTAACATGACGAGAAATCGTCCGGTACCCCGAGCGGACTGGAACGGAAGGCACGCCCGTGACCTCACCGCACTACTCCTCAGCCGAGCCGAGCGACCCCAGGGACCGCCCCGCCCGCCTCACCGTGGGCGTCGTCGGAGCCGGCCGCGTCGGGCCCGCGCTCGCCGCCTCCCTGGCCCTGGCGGGGCACCGCCCGGTCGCCGTCTCCGGCGTCTCCGACGCCTCCGTGCGGCGCGCCGCCGCCCTGCTGCCCGACGTGCCCCTGGTGACGCCCGCCGAGGTACTCGCGCGGGCCGACCTCGTCCTCCTGACGGTCCCCGACGACGCCCTGCCCGGGCTCGTCGAGGGCTTCGCCGAGACCGGCGCCGTCCGCCCAGGACAGCTCCTCGTGCACACCTCGGGCCGGTACGGCACCCAGGTCCTCGACCCGGCCCTGCGCGCGGGCGCGCTGCCGCTGGCGCTGCACCCCGCGATGACGTTCACCGGCACACCCGTCGACGTCCAGCGGCTCGCGGGCTGCTCGTTCGGCGTGACGGCGCCCGAGGAGCTGCGGCTCGCGGCGGAGGCCCTGGTCATCGAGATGGGCGGCGAGCCCGAGTGGATCGCCGAGGAGAACCGCGCGCTCTACCACGCGGCCCTCGCCCTCGGCGCCAACCACCTGGTCACCCTCGTCGCCGAGTCGATGGAGCTGCTGCGCGAGGCCGGGGTCGGCGCCCCCGACCGCATGCTCGGCCCGCTGCTCGGCGCCGCCCTGGACAACGCGCTCAGGTCCGGCGACGCCGCCCTCACCGGCCCCGTCGCGCGCGGGGACGCGGGCACGGTCGCCGCGCACGTCACCGAGTTGCGCAAGCACGCCCCGCAGACCGTCGCCGGCTACCTGGCGATGGCCCGCGCCACCGCCGACCGCGCCCTCGCGCACGGCCTGCTCAAGCCGGAGCTGGCCGAGGACCTGCTCGGCGTCCTCGCGGCCGGTGAGGAGTCCCGATGAGCGTCCGTCTGCTGCACAAGGGCGACGACCTGCGCGCGCGTACGCGTGCCGGACAGCGCGTCGTCGTCATGACGATGGGCGCCCTGCACGAGGGCCACGCCACGCTGATCCGCACCGCGCGCGAGCGCGCGGGCGAGGACGGCGAGGTCGTCGTCACGGTGTTCGTGAACCCGCTCCAGTTCGGCGCGGGCGAGGACCTCGACCGCTACCCGCGCACCCTCGACGCCGATGTGAAGATCGCCGAACAGGCGGGTGCCGACGCCGTCTTCGCGCCCGACGTCGACGAGGTCTACCCCGGCGGCCGGCCGCAGGTGCGGATCACCGCGGGGCCCATGGGGGAGCGGCTCGAAGGCGCCAGCCGCCCCGGCCACTTCGACGGCATGCTCACCGTCGTCGCCAAGCTGCTGCACCTCACGCGCGCGGACGTCGCCCTGTTCGGCCAGAAGGACGCGCAGCAGCTCGCCCTGATCCGCCGCATGGCCCGCGACCTGAACTTCGACGTGGAGATAGCCGCCGTCCCCACCGTCCGCGAACCCGACGGCCTCGCGCTGTCCTCCCGCAACCGCTATCTCTCGCCCGACGAGCGGCGCGCCGCGCTCGCCCTGTCCCGCGCCCTGTTCGCGGGCCGCGAGCGGCACGCCGCGCAGGAGGCGCTGCGCGCGCGGGCTGCCGAAAACCCCACCACGCGTGCGCGGGCGCGCGCCCTGGACCGCATCGGCGAGTCCCGCGCCGCCGCCGACGCGCACGCCGTCGCCTCCCCGGGCGGCCCCGCCGCCGTGCTCGCCGCGGCCCGCCAGGTCCTCGACGACGCCCGCCGGCAGAGCCCCCCGGTCGACCTCGACTACCTGGCCCTCGTCGACCCGTCGGACTTCACCGACGTGGGCGCCGACTTCGTGGGCGAGGCCGTCCTCGCCGTCGCCGCGCGTGTGGGCAGCACCCGGCTCATCGACAATCTGCCCCTGACCTTCGGAGCCCGCCCATGACCCGCACCGGCATACGTCTGCACGCGCCGCACCCCGGCTGGTCCATCGACGCCGACGTGGTCGTCGTCGGCTCCGGCGTCGCGGGCCTGACCGCCGCGCTGCGCTGCGAGGCGGCGGGCCTGAGCACCGTCGTCGTCACCAAGGCCCGCCTCGACGACGGCTCCACGCGCTGGGCGCAGGGCGGCGTCGCCGCGGCGCTCGGCGACGGCGACACCCCCGAGCAGCACCTCGACGACACCCTCGTCGCGGGCGCGGGCCTGTGCGACGAGGAGGCCGTACGCGTCCTCGTCACCGAGGGCCCCGGCGCCGTGCACCGCCTCATCGGGACCGGCGCCCGCTTCGACGCGGCCGACGGCGGCGAACTGGCCCTGGGCCGCGAGGGCGGCCACCACCGGCGCCGCATCGTGCACGCGGGCGGCGACGCGACCGGCGCGGAGATCTCCCGCGCCCTCGTCGACGCCGTACGCGCGCGTGGCCTGCGCACGATCGAGAACGCGCTGGTCCTGGACCTGCTCACCGACACCGAGGGCCGCACGGCGGGCGTCTCGCTGCACGTCATGGGCGAGGGCCGGCACGACGGCGTCGGCGCGGTGCACGCCCCGGCGGTCGTCCTGGCGACCGGCGGCATGGGCCAGGTGTTCTCCGCGACGACGAACCCGCACGTGTCCACCGGCGACGGCGTCGCGCTCGCCCTGCGCGCCGGGGCCGAGGTCAGCGACCTGGAGTTCGTGCAGTTCCACCCGACCGTGCTGTTCCTCGGCGCCGACGCGGAGGGACAGCAGCCGCTGGTCTCCGAGGCCGTACGCGGCGAGGGCGCGCACCTGGTGGACAGGGACGGCGTGCGCTTCATGGTGGGGCAGCACGAGCTGGCCGAGCTGGCGCCCCGCGACATCGTCGCCAAGGGCATCACGCGCCGCATGCTGGAGCAGGACACCGACCACATGTTCCTGGACGCCCGGCACTTCGGCGCGGCCCTGTGGGAACAGCGCTTCCCGACGATCCTCGCCGCCTGCCGCGCGCACGGCATCGACCCGGTCACCGAGCCGATCCCGATCGCACCGGCCGCGCACTACGCCTCCGGCGGCGTACGCACCGACCGGCACGGCCGCACCACCGTCCCGGGCCTGTACGCGTGCGGTGAGGTCGCCTGCACGGGCGTGCACGGCGCGAACCGGCTCGCGTCCAACTCGCTGCTCGAAGGGCTCGTGTACGCCGAGCGCATCGCTGATGACGTGGAGAAGCACCACGCGGAACTGGGCCGCTACGCGCGCGTGCCCGCCCCGCTGCCCCGCTCCGACACGCCCACGCACCCGCTGCTGCCCGCCTCGGCCCGTACGGAGATCCAGCGCGTGATGACGCGCGGAGCGGGCGTCCTGCGCTCCGCCGCCTCGCTGGCCGGCGCGGCGGACGACCTGGACCGCATCCACGCCGAGGCCGCCGCGGCCCTCGCCGAGCAGGGCACGACCGCCGAGCCGGGCGTCGCCACCTGGGAGGCCACCAACCTGCTGTGCGTGGCCCGCGTCCTGGTCGCCGCCGCCCGCGCCCGCGAGGAGACCCGCGGCTGCCACTGGCGCGAGGACCACGCGGACCGCGACGACGAGCACTGGCGCCGCCACATCGTCACCACGCTGAACCCGGACCGCACTCTGGCCACCCGCACCACTCCCAGCGCAGACTTCCCCGCAACGGCAACAACCCTCCAGGAGCAGTGACCGACGTGAGCGCCACCCCCGACCTCCCTCTGGCAGACGCCGACAGCGGCGGCTGCGGCGATTCCTGCGGCTGTGCGCACGAGGCGTCCGAGGACGCCCTGGAGTGCGGCCTCGACCCGTCGCTGGCCCAGCTCCTGACGGGCGCGGGCCTCGACCCCGTAGAGATCGAGGACATCGCCCACATGGCGATCGCCGAGGACCTCGCCGGCGGCGTCGACGTCACCACCGTCGCCACCATCCCCGAGGAGGCCGTCGCCACCGCCGACTTCACCGCGCGCGAGGCGGGCGTCGTCGCCGGGCTGCGGGTCGCCGAGGCGATCATCTCCGTGGTCGCCACCGACGAGTTCGAGGTCGAGCGGCACGCCGAGGACGGCGACGCGGTCGAGGCCGGGCAGAAGCTCCTGTCGGTCACCACCCGCACCCGCGACCTGCTCACCGCCGAGCGCAGCGCGCTCAACCTGCTGTGCCGCCTGTCCGGCATTGCCACCGCCACGCGCGCGTGGGCGGACGCCCTGGACGGTACGAAGGCCAAGGTCCGCGACACCCGCAAGACGACGCCGGGCCTGCGCTCCCTGGAGAAGTACGCGGTCCGTATGGGCGGCGGCGTCAACCACCGCATGTCCCTGTCGGACGCGGCGCTGGTCAAGGACAACCACGTGGTGGCCGCGGGCGGCGTCGCCGAGGCGTTCCAGGCCGTACGGGACCGCTTCCCGGGCCTGGCGATCGAGGTCGAGGTCGACACGCTGCACCAGCTGCGCGAGGTTCTGGACGCGGGCGCCGACCTGATCCTGCTGGACAACTTCACGCCCGGCGAGACCGAGGAGGCCGTCGCCCTCACCGACGGCCGCGCCCTCCTGGAGTCCTCGGGCCGCCTCACCCTGGAGAACGCGGCGACCTACGCGCGTACCGGCGTGGACTTCCTCGCGGTGGGCGCCCTGACGCACTCCTCGCCGATCCTCGACATCGGCCTCGACCTGCGAGAGGCCGGCGCCTGATGCTGCTGACCATCGACGTGGGCAACACCCACACCGTCCTCGGCCTGTTCGACGGCGACGAGATCATCGAGCACTGGCGCATCTCCACGGACGCCCGCCGCACCGCCGACGAGCTGGCCGTGCTGCTCCAGGGCCTGATGGGCATGCACCCGCTGCTCGGCGACGAGCTGGGCGACGGCATCGACGGCATCGCCATCTGCTCGACCGTTCCCTCGGTCCTGCACGAGCTGCGCGAGGTGACGCGCCGCTACTACGGCGACGTCCCGGCCGTCCTCGTGGAGCCCGGCATCAAGACGGGCGTGCCGATCCTCATGGACAACCCCAAGGAGGTCGGCGCCGACCGCATCATCAACGCGGTGGCGGCCGTCGAGCTGTACGGCGGCCCGGCGATCGTCGTGGACTTCGGTACGGCGACGACGTTCGACGCGGTCTCCGCGCGCGGGGAGTACACCGGCGGCGTGATCGCGCCCGGCATCGAGATCTCCGTCGAGGCGCTCGGGGTGCGCGGCGCGCAGTTGCGCAAGATCGAGCTGGCTCGCCCGCGCAGCGTCATCGGCAAGAACACGGTCGAGGCCATGCAGTCGGGCATCGTGTACGGCTTCGCGGGCCAGGTCGACGGCGTCGTCAACCGGATGGCCCGCGAGCTGGCCGACGACCCGGACGACGTCACCGTCATCGCCACGGGCGGCCTGGCGCCGATGGTGCTCGGCGAGGCGTCCGTCATCGACGAGCACGAGCCGTGGCTGACGCTGATCGGCCTGCGCCTCGTCTACGAGCGCAACGTCTCCCGCGCCTGACCCCGCTCGGCCCGCCCCCGCCCCCGGCTCCCCGCGAGGACCGGGGGCGGACGCGTCCGTACAGGTACCGAGCCGTCACCTGTGCCGCGCCGACGACCCCGCCGCGCCCGCGACCGTAAATTCATTAACTTTGTCTGATTAGCCCGTATTGTCAGCTCATGCCCACGCCCTACGGAAACCGCGGCGGCATGGCGTTCGGCGCACAAGAGCTGCGTGTGCTCCGCCGCGCCCTCGCCCTCGCCCTGCATCCCAGCCCCGCCCCGGACCAGGACGTCCGGGACTGCCTGCGACTCGCGGAGTCGCTCGACGAGGCCGTACGGGAAAGCGCCCGCATGCGCGACTTCCTGCTGGCCGACCTCGACCGCTACCGGGCCGCCCTGCCCGGCTCCGTCACCGGCTATCTGAGCCTGCTGGAAGACGCCCTCGCGGCCGGCCACCAGCCCGGCGTCGACGACCTGTCCGCCCTGCGCGCCCTGCGCGGCAACCCGGCGGCCGCCGTCCTCCTCGAGCGCTGCCGCACCCTCGCCGAGCAGGGCGTACGCGAGAAGCTGGCCGCCCGCGAGCGCCCGCGCGTGCCGGCCTCCCGCGTCCATCTGCTGGCGCTGCCCGGCGGGCTCTCGGCCGCCGACTCCAAGCCGTCGCACCCCGAACCGCGCAAGCCGCAGGAGCCGCCGCGCCCGGTGCCCACCCCGGCCGAGGTCTTCCCGCCCAAGCGCCGCCCGGAGCGGCCCGAGGCCCCGGCGCGGCGCCTTCGGGTGGGATAGCTACTCTGGGAGGCATGGACTATGTCTCCGCGCTCGTGCCGCCGGTGGTGATGGCCGCGTTCTTCATCGGCCTGATCGTGACGATCGTGAAGTCGCAGGGTGGCGACCGCAAGGCCAAGGAGGACGCGGCCGTGGACGCCGCGCTCGCCCGCGCCGAGGCCGCCCGGCAGGACACCGGCGTGAAGCAGGACGCCGGCGCCTGACCGGCCCGACGAACCGGCCCGACGACCGATTGACAGGCCCCCTCGGGGGTCGCACAGGGGCGCCCATCGGGCGCCCCTTTTGTCATTGTGTGCCCCCTCTGGCACGTCCATCGGTGAATTGCCGTGTTCTCCCACTAGGGTGCTGTCCGTGCCGCGCCCCTTGGGAGAACTCGAAGACGCAGTGATGACACGGGTGTGGAAGTGGAACCGCCCGGTGACCGTGCGGGAGGTCCTGGAGGATCTTCAGCAGGAACGGTCCATCGCGTACACGACCGTCATGACGGTATTGGACAATCTCCACCAGAAGGGCTGGGTACGCCGCGAGGCCGAAGGCCGGGCCTATCGATATGAGGCCGTCTCCACCCGCGCCGCGTACTCCGCCGCCCTCATGAACGACGCCTGGGCGCAGAGCGACAACCCCGCCGCCGCCCTCGTCGCCTTCTTCGGCATGATGTCGCAGGAGCAGCGCGAGGCCCTGCGGGACGCCATGCGCATCGTGCAGCCCGGAGAACCCGCCCCGCCGACGCCCGAACAAACAGGCGAGTCCGCCGCCGCCCCCGGGGAAGCCGACGGGCGGGCCGGGCGATAGCGTCCGTTCATGCCAGCAGAGCCACCCGAAGTCGACGCACACCCCGATTCGACCGTGAAAGCGGTCACCGTACGCCGGGCCAGGACCGCCGATGTCCCCGCCGTGCGCCGACTCCTCGACGCCTACAGCCGCCGCGGCATCCTGCTCGACAAAGCCACCGTCACGCTTTACGAGGACATCCAGGAGTTCTGGGTCGCCGAACGCGACGACAACGCGGAGGTCGTGGGCTGCGGCGCGCTGCACGTCATGTGGGAAGACCTCGCGGAAGTCCGCACGCTGGCGGTGAATCCACAGGTCAAGGGCGCGGGCGTCGGGCACCGGCTGCTGGAGAAGCTGCTCCAGACCGCCCGCTGGATCGGTGTTCGCCGGGTTTTCTGCCTCACCTTCGAAGTCGACTTCTTCGCCAAGCACGGCTTCGTGGAGATCGGCGAGACTCCCGTCGATACCGTCGACACCGATGTCTACAGTGAGCTCCTGCGTTCCTATGACGAGGGCGTCGCGGAGTTCCTGGGTCTCGAACGAGTGAAACCCAACACCTTGGGCAACAGTCGGATGCTTCTGCATCTGTGATCATCGCGTTCGGTATTCCTACGACCACACCCCCTCGGTGCCCTATGTCCGATACGCGCATGTTTTCGGACCGGGCTGGGCAGTGTGCAACTCCCGGATCTCATCCGGATCTCCGCCAGGGGTTTGTGTTTTCCCCGCAAAAGCGGTTTGCTTTCCGACGTACTGCAGTACTGCATATAACAAGGGGACGGCGAATCAGCGGCCTCGGCCGCGAAGGGTCCCGCCCTTCAGATATCGATGAAAGGAAATCCGGTGGCACAGAAGGTTCAGGTCCTTCTTGTCGATGACCTCGACGGTGGCGAGGCGGACGAGACGGTGACGTTCGCGCTCGACGGCAAGTCGTACGAGATCGACCTCACCACCGCCAACGCGGACAAGCTCCGCGGTCTCCTCGAGCCGTACGTCAAGGGCGGCCGGCGCACCGGTGGCCGTGCCGCGGGCGGCCGGGGCAAGGCGCGCGCCGCGTCCGGTGGCAACCAGGACACCGCGCAGATCCGCGCCTGGGCGAAGGAGAACGGTCACGACGTCAACGACCGCGGCCGCGTCCCCCAGCACATCCGTGAGGCCTACGAGAAGGCCAACGGCTGACGCGTCCGCGCCGGCCTCGCACGGCGCAGTCGGGCCCGGTGGCAGTGGGTCGCCGCCGTGTCCACGAGTCGTACGAGATCGGGGGCGCCCCCACCGCCCCCCACGGCCGACCGGGCCGACACGGCCGACAAGGTCGTCAGCGCCGGGAGTACCGGTTCCACGTCGCGTCCGGGCTCGGGGGGCCGCACCCACAGCGCGGCCTCCTGCGGACCGCCGTGCCCCACAGGCGTGGGCGCCTCGATGAAGGCGCCCTCCCCGAGCGGCACGAGGTCCGGGGCGAGCGAGCCCCACTCCAGCCAGTCGAGCAGCCCCGGGATCTCCTCCGCGCTGCCGGCGGCCAGCAGCAACTGCATCGTCTCCCCGCGCACCGCGACCGGTGAGCGCGGATCCAGCCTGCGCAGCATCGAGAACCCGGCGTCCGCCGGCACCTCCAGCACGTCGAACCTGACGCCCGTGCGCAGGCGCACCCCCTCGGGGCCCTCCGTGGCCGGCCAGCCGAGCTGATCCTCGTACCACTGCCGGACCGGGTGGCGCGCGGCCGACTCGCGGGCGAGCGGGCGGCGCGGTGTGGGGACCGTGGAGCCGGTGGCGGGGGTGGCAGCGACCATGACCGGGAAACGCCCGGACGGCCCTGGAGTTACGCACCGTCGCTCGCCGGGTGCGCTGGGTGCCCGGATCGGGGGCGCGCGGAGGTGTGGGACGGCGCAAGGTTGTTCGCCCGTAGCGGAGGGAACCGGCGCGCGCCGCATGGAGTGTCAGTGCGTGCGGGTAAGACATCCCTAGTGGGAGGGGCGACACGCTCAGGTTCGGCGGCCCGCGTTCGCCATCGGCGTAGTGATGGTGAGGGTATCCGCTTGGCCTGCGGGAACATCGTCTCGCACCATCAGGTTGAGGCAGTTGTCGGCGTTCGGGGGCAGGAGGCCATGAACGGGTGTCGGCAGTTGGAATGAGCGGTCCCCGCTTGCGGGACTAAGCTGCGGAAGGACAGGGAGGGGACAGCCCCCTTACTGCCTGACCGCTCTGAGGAGCGATTAACGATGTTCGAGAGGTTCACCGACCGCGCGCGGCGGGTTGTCGTCCTGGCTCAGGAAGAAGCCCGGATGCTCAACCACAACTACATCGGCACCGAGCACATCCTCCTGGGCCTGATCCACGAGGGTGAGGGTGTCGCCGCTAAGGCCCTGGAGAGCCTCGGGATTTCGCTCGAGGCGGTCCGCCAGCAGGTGGAGGAGATCATCGGTCAGGGCCAGCAGGCCCCGTCCGGGCACATCCCCTTCACCCCCCGTGCCAAGAAGGTCCTGGAGCTGTCGCTCCGCGAGGCCCTTCAGCTCGGCCACAACTACATCGGCACGGAGCACATCCTGCTCGGCCTGATCCGCGAGGGCGAGGGCGTCGCCGCCCAGGTCCTGGTCAAGCTGGGCGCCGACCTCAACCGGGTGCGGCAGCAGGTCATCCAGCTGCTCTCCGGTTACCAGGGCAAGGAGACCGCCACCGCCGGCGGTCCTGCCGAGGGCACGCCCTCCACGTCCCTGGTGCTCGACCAGTTCGGCCGCAACCTGACGCAGGCCGCTCGTGAGTCCAAGCTCGACCCGGTCATCGGGCGCGAGAAGGAGATCGAGCGCGTCATGCAGGTCCTGTCGCGCCGTACCAAGAACAACCCGGTCCTGATCGGTGAGCCCGGCGTCGGCAAGACCGCCGTCGTCGAGGGGCTCGCGCAGGCCATCGTCAAGGGCGAGGTGCCCGAGACCCTCAAGGACAAGCACCTCTACACCCTGGACCTCGGCGCGCTGGTCGCCGGCTCCCGCTACCGCGGTGACTTCGAGGAGCGCCTGAAGAAGGTCCTCAAGGAGATCCGCACCCGCGGCGACATCATCCTGTTCATCGACGAGCTGCACACGCTGGTCGGTGCGGGTGCCGCCGAGGGCGCCATCGACGCCGCCTCCATCCTCAAGCCGATGCTGGCCCGAGGCGAGCTCCAGACGATCGGTGCGACCACGCTCGACGAGTACCGCAAGCACCTGGAGAAGGACGCCGCGCTGGAGCGCCGCTTCCAGCCCATCCAGGTCGCGGAGCCGTCGCTGCCGCACACCATCGAGATCCTCAAGGGTCTGCGCGACCGCTACGAGGCCCACCACCGCGTCTCCATCACCGATGAGGCGCTGGTCCAGGCCGCGACGCTCGCCGACCGGTACATCTCGGACCGCTTCCTGCCGGACAAGGCGATCGACCTGATCGACGAGGCCGGCTCCCGGATGCGCATCCGCCGGATGACCGCGCCGCCGGACCTCCGCGAGTTCGACGAGAAGATCGCCGACGTGCGCCGCGACAAGGAGTCCGCGATCGACTCGCAGGACTTCGAGAAGGCCGCGTCCCTGCGCGACAAGGAGAAGCAGCTCCTCGCCGCGAAGGCCAAGCGCGAGAAGGAGTGGAAGGCCGGCGACATGGACGTCGTGGCCGAGGTCGACGGCGAGCTGATCGCCGAGGTCCTCGCCACCGCCACGGGCATCCCGGTCTTCAAGCTGACCGAGGAGGAGTCCTCGCGTCTGCTGCGGATGGAGGACGAGCTCCACAAGCGCGTCATCGGCCAGAAGGACGCCGTCAAGGCGCTCTCGAAGGCGATCCGCCGTACCCGCGCCGGTCTCAAGGACCCGAAGCGTCCCGGTGGCTCGTTCATCTTCGCCGGCCCGTCCGGTGTCGGTAAGACCGAGCTGTCCAAGGCGCTCGCCGAGTTCCTCTTCGGCGACGAGGACGCGCTGATCTCCCTCGACATGTCGGAGTTCAGCGAGAAGCACACGGTCTCGCGTCTCTTCGGTTCGCCCCCCGGTTACGTGGGCTACGAAGAGGGCGGTCAGCTCACCGAGAAGGTGCGCCGCAAGCCGTTCTCCGTCGTCCTGTTCGACGAGGTGGAGAAGGCCCACCCGGACATCTTCAACTCGCTGCTGCAGATCCTGGAGGACGGTCGTCTGACCGACTCCCAGGGCCGGGTCGTGGACTTCAAGAACACGGTCATCATCATGACGACCAACCTCGGCACGCGGGACATCTCGAAGGGCTTCAACCTCGGCTTCGCGGCCCAGGGCGACACGAAGACCAACTACGAGCGCATGAAGAACAAGGTGTCGGACGAGCTCAAGCAGCACTTCCGCCCCGAGTTCCTCAACCGTGTGGACGACGTCGTCGTCTTCCCGCAGCTCACGCAGGAGGACATCCTCGCCATCGTCGACCTGATGATCGGCAAGGTGGACGAGCGCCTCCGCGACCGCGACATGGGCATCGAGCTGTCGCAGTCCGCCAAGGAGCTGCTGTCGAAGAAGGGGTACGACCCGGTGCTGGGCGCGCGTCCGCTGCGCCGCACGATCCAGCGCGAGATCGAGGACACCCTCTCGGAGAAGATCCTCTTCGGCGAGCTGCGTCCGGGCCACATCGTGGTCGTCGACACGGAGGGCGAGGGCGAGAGCAAGACCTTCACCTTCCGCGGCGAGGAGAAGTCGGCGCTGCCCGACGTCCCGCCGATCGAGCAGGCCGCCGGCGGCGGTTCCGGCCCGAACCTGAGCAAGGAGGCGTAGCCCTACCGGGGTGAGCCAGTGAAAGGGGCCGGTGCTTCTCGGAGCACCGGCCCCTTTCGCATGCCCGATGGTCGTCAGCGCGGGTCGAGGGTGACGGTGGCGTCGGGGATGAGGCCGGCGTAGTCGGCGAGGCTGAGGGTGGCGCCCCGGGCGGGCGACACGATCACCTCGCGTACGCCCGGCAGCCGCTCGGGCAGGACCGAGAGGTCCTCGATGCTCGCGAGCCCCGGGAGCCGCAGCAACCGCACCCGGGGCAGCGTCGGCAGCACCAAGAGGCAGTCGCGGAAGCGCCGCAGCATCCTGCCGTTCAGATACAGCCGTTCCAGGCCGGGCAGGGCCGCCACCTCGCTCCAGTCATCGGCCGTCGGGGCCTCTGGGAGCGGGCCGAGGCTGAGAGTACGCAACGTCGGCCACGCGGACAGGCCCCGCAGGCCCGTGCGGTAGGTGCTGTCCTCGCCGAGGAACAGCCACTCCAGGGGTGCTTCGCGCGGCAGTACGTCGGTGAGCGCGTCGCCGTCGAGACGCTGGGCCAGCGACAGGCGGCGCAGGGTGTGCAGAGAGCGCAGCCCGGTCAGCCCGGCGACGTGGGCCAGGACGAGGGTGTGCAGTTCCAGGGGCGCGAGAGAGCCCACGCTCCGCACGGCCGTGCCGTCGGTGACCCACAGGCCGCGCAGGGCCGCGAACCGGGACAGCTCGCCGAAGTCGCTGACCAGTGCGTTCGCGTGCAGCTCCAGCTCCTCGACCGCGCCGGGGTCGGGTATCGCCGCCACGAGGTCGGACAGCGCGGCGGAGCCGGTGAAGGACAGGTGGCTCCACGGCCGCATCCGCCGCAGTGTGGCCCGCTCGGCGGGGGAGTGGCAGCTCAGGAACAGGTCCGTGCGGTCGAGGTGGTCGAGGACTTCCGTCGCGTACTCGTCGGCGTCGAACCGATGCCACGTACCCACCAGTTGGCGCCGCACGTCCAAAGACGGGTGCGCGCGGAAGCGGCGGAGGACCGGCAGCGCCCCCTCGTGCTCGGTGAGGGACGCCGCGACGACGACCCCGAGGGCCGCCTCGTCCGACAGCCCGTCAGGGCCCGGCAGCAGCTCCAGGACGAACGGTCCCGCCTGCGCCACCACCTCCGCGTCCGCCCGGCCGCTCGGCGGCAGCAGGGCCGCGGCGCGGTCCCGTACCGCCTGGACGATGTCCTGGTCGACGGCGGTCGCGTCCTGGAGGCAGGCGAGGGCCAGCAGCGTCGTACGAGGCAGGCCGGCGTCGAGGAGGCCGGTGAGCAGGCGGGCGCGTTCGCGGGGGCGGGCGTGGGCGACGGCCATCCGCAGCACGTCCTCCCACTGGGTGTCGCCGGCGTGTCCGATGAGGACGTCGAGGTGGCCCTCCTCGACGGCGTACCGGGCGGCGAGGTGGTCGAGGAAGGTGCGGTGCGCGAAGTCCACGACTCCGGCCGCCGGGCGCCGCAACACCCCGCTGCGCAGCAGCAGATGACGCAGGATCACCTGGGCGTCGCCCTGGCGGTGGGCGGCGGGGACGGTGGGCAGGGCGCGTTCGAGGAGGGCGAGCGCGGTGTCCTCGTCCATCTCGGTGCGGCCGGACAGGACGAGGGCGTAGGCGAGGCGTTGCAGGAGTTCGATCTGGTCCTCGGTCTCCAGGCCGATGCCGTCGAGGTCCGCCATGCCGCGCTGCCGGTCGCGTTCGGTGAGGAGCATCTGGAGGGCGGCGTCGTACAGGGCCTTGCGGCGGGGCGGGAGATAGCCGCGGCGGGCGCGGTGCAGGGCGCAGATCATGCCGCACATCAGGGGGTTGGTGGCGAGCCGGGCCAGCCGTCGGGCGGGGTGTGCGGGCAGTCGGAGGCGGCGGACAGGAACTCGGCGGGGGCGGGCAGCCGCGCCCCGCGGATCAGGGTGCGCAGCGGCAGCACGAACGGGACGCGGTCCGTGGCCGTCGCCGCGAGCCACTGCACGAGCGTCGTCTTGCCGGAGCCGGCCTCGCCGCGCAGCAGGACGCGGTCGTGCGCGGCGAGCGCGTCCTCGGCGCCGCGCCGCACGGTCGGCGGCTCCCCGTCCGCGCCCACGGCGCCCGGTCCGATGGCGCCGTCCTCGCCGTCGCGGTCGATCTCCAGGCTGAGGTAGGCGAGGTCGAGGGGCCAGGTGTCGTCGTGGTCGCGGTGGTCGAGGCCGAAGATCGTCAGGCGTCCGTGGCGGCGGGCGAGGTGGGCGCGGTAGCGGCGTTCGAACGCGGTGTCGCGGCCGGGCGCCTCGGGTGCCGCGCGCAGCAGCGCGTCGAGCTTGGTGAGGGTGGCGGCCTGGGTCCGGGACTGCTCGACGAGGGTGCGCGCGACGAAGGTGGAGCGCTGGGTGAAGAAGTGCAGGATGTGCAGGCAGGCCCACTCGGTGAGCGAGTCGAGGAAGTAGCCGGCGTCCGTGGACAGGTCCGGCGCGGGCGCGGCGCGGCGCAGGGCCCTGGCCAGTTCGCGGTGCCCGAGCCGCACGGCCTGTACGTCGTCCATGTCGAGGTCGCCGAGCGCGTGCAGGGTGCGGGCGAGCGCGTGGGCGACCGCCTCGGTCTCGTCGTACGGGAACGGGGGCTCGCCGGGGCCCTTGGCGGCCGCGTCGACCAGCCTGCGGGCGAGGCGTGCGAGGTCGTCGCCGGTCAGGGTGCGTTTCTCGCCGCGGAAGGAGACCAGCCCCGCCAGCCGTACGGGCCGGTCGGCGAGGCCCGCGCCGGGGCCTTCCTGGACGAGCAGGCGGCGCAGCGCGGGGGCGATGAGCGCGGAGGCCAGTCGGGTGCCGAGGACAGCGGGATCCATGGCCCGGGAGCGTAGCGCCGGTCACATGTGCGGGGTGGTGGATCTTGGCGGCCGGTGACATGCCGCACAGGCGTTTTGTCCGGTACTAGCGGAAATAGTGGTTGAAACCGGGTCTATCGACACCGTGATGCGACCGAGACCTTCTGGTGATTTGTCCGTTTCGGGGGTTGTGTGGGGTGGGGGCCGCGCAACGCCTGGGACGCTGGCCGCTCACGTGCGCCTAAACCTTCGATGTGGGGACAAAAAGGGCAATCCGCCGAGCCTTCTCCGGAGCCGTCAAGGGGCCTTCCGGCCCTCACCCCCGTACGAGGTCTGGTAGTAGATGCGGCGTTTGGGCGGTTTCGGGGGACGGGGTTACCAAGGGATGGCCGACCCGGTGACACGAGGACGTGTGCCGGGTCCGTTCACGCCCCCGGGCTCCGCTCATGACCCGGACGGCGACAGGACCCGAATGTCCCCGAAGCTCGAAGAGGTCACCTGTATGTCTCAGCGCACCACGTCCCACCGCCCCCGTACGTCCGCCTTCCGCAAGCGCGCCGCCGTCGTGGCCGCCGGTTTCGGAGTCTCGGCCGTGCTGGGCACCGGGGCCGTGTTCGCCGCGGACGCCGCCCAGAGCGGGCCGCTGCCCGGTGTCTCCGCCGCCTCGCTCCACGCGCAGGCCGACGCGCAGGCCAAGGCCGCCACGTCCGCCAAGCAGGCCGCCGCGAAGAAGGCCGCGGAGCAGCGTCAGGACGCCGCGAAGAAGGCGGCCTCCTGGATCGACCCCGTCGCCCACTACTCGCTCTCCGCCGGCTACGCGCAGGGCGGCAGCATGTGGGCCACCGGCAAGCACTCCGGGCAGGACTTCGCCGTGCCGATCGGTACGAGCGTCATGGCCGTGCACGGCGGCACCGTCGTCAAGACCGGCGGCAACGGCGCGGGTGACGGGCCGGCCTACGGCAACGCCGTCGTCATCAAGCACGCGGACGGTACGTACTCGCAGTACGCGCATCTGTCCCGGGTCGACGTCCATGTGGGGCAGAACGTCTCCACCGGGCAGCGCATCGCCCTCTCCGGGAACACCGGGAACTCCAGTGGGCCGCACCTTCACTTCGAGATCCGGACGACTCCGGACTACGGGTCCGCTGTCAATCCCGTCGACTTCCTTCACGGCAAGGGCGTCCACGTCTGACCTGGCCGGTCTTTGCGGGCGTGGGGTTGCAGCCCCGTCGGGCGGGTTCTTCGTCTGACGGTCGCGTCGTGGTCGCTCGCGCAGTTCCCCGCGCCCCTGGGGAGTTCTCCGGGTGAGGACCGCTGACCTGAACGTTGCGCAGTTCCCCGCGCCCCTGTCGGGGCGCGGGGTCAGTTCTCGTGGGCCCGGGTTACCAAATCCGTGGCTACCTCCAGGATGGCCAACCGTTTTTCTTCCTGCGTGCCCTCCACATCGTTGAGCACGAACATCCCCCCGTGCATAGAGATCAGCGCACTGAAACACCGCACACGATCCGTCAGCGCCGCCGACTCCGGCACCAGGCACCCCAGAAGCTCCCGCATCCGCTCCTTGAAGTTCTCCCCGATGCTCAGCTCCCGCACGGTCGCCTGGTTCTCCTGCATGAACCGGAACAGCGGCGCCGCGTCGGACAGCGCCAGACTGTAGCGGTCGAGGATCTCCCGCTTCGTCTCCAGCGTCATCGGCTGTTCCTGCGCCCACGCGATCAACTCGTCGATCGGCGTCATCAGATCCGAGAACAGGCTGACGACGATGTCTTCCTTCGTCTTGAAGTGGTAGTAGAGCGCTGCCTTCGTGACATCGAGCCGCTCGGCGATCTCCCGTAGCGACGTCTTCTCGTACCCCTGCTCGGAGATCAGTTCGAGAGCCACGTCCTGGATGCGCTGGCGCGTGTTCCCGCGGCGCTGCGGCTTGCTGCTGCCCGAATCCATGTCGTGCCCCACGTTCTGCCCCTTGGGAGAAAACTTACTTGACGCCCGGCTAGTTAGCGCTCTACCTTCCCATTGTAAGCAACTAGCCGGGCGGCAAGTAAGTGGGAGTGGTGGGGGACATGAAACAGAAACAGGACGGGATACCGGCGGCGCCGGCCGGGGCCTCGGCGCCCGTGGCCGCGCCGCAGGCCCGCAGCGTACGGGTGGTGCTGCTGGCGCTGATGATCGCCATGCTGCTGGCCATGCTGGACAACATGATCGTGGGCACCGCGATGCCGACGATCGTGGGCGAGCTGGGCGGCCTCGCGCACCTCTCGTGGGTCGTCACGGCCTACACGCTGGCCACCGCCGCCTCCACCCCCATCTGGGGCAAGGTCGGCGACATGTACGGCAGGAAGGGCTCCTTCCTGACCTCCATCGTCATCTTCCTGGTCGGCTCCGCGCTCAGCGGCATGGCCCAGGACATGGGCCAGCTCATCGGCTTCCGCGCGATCCAGGGCCTCGGCGCCGGCGGTCTGATGGTGGGCGTCATGGCCATCATCGGCGACCTGATCCCGCCCCGGGAGCGCGGCAAGTACCAGGGCATGATGGCCGGCGTGATGGCGCTCGCCATGATCGGCGGCCCGCTGGTCGGCGGCACGATCACCGACCACCTCGGCTGGCGCTGGGCGTTCTACATCAACCTGCCGATCGGCGTCGTCGCCCTCGTGGCGATCACCGCCGTGCTGCACCTGCCGAAGAAGCGGGCGCAGGGCAAGATCGACTATCTGGGCGCCGCGCTGCTGACCGTGGGCATCACCTCGATCGTGCTGGTCACCACCTGGGGCGGCTCCGAGTACGCGTGGGACTCCGCGGTGATCATGGAGCTGATCGGGATCGGCGTCGCCGCCCTCGTCGGTTTCGTGTTCTCGCAGACCAGGGCCGCCGAGCCGATCATGCCGCTGCACATCTTCCGCAGCCGCAACTTCACGCTGATGTCCCTCATCGGCTTCATCACCGGGTTCGTGATGTTCGGCGCGGTGCTGTTCCTGCCGCTGTACCAGCAGTCCGTGCAGGGCGCGTCCGCGACCAACTCCGGTCTGCTGCTCCTGCCGATGCTGCTGGCGATGATGGTCGTCTCGCTGATCGCGGGCCGCGTCACCACCAACACCGGCCGCTACAAGGTCTTCCCGGTCGTCGGCAGCGTCCTCATGATCGGCGGGCTGTTCCTGCTCGCCCAGATGGACACCGAGACCTCGCGCTTCACGTCGGGCCTCTACATGGCGGTGCTCGGCGCGGGCATGGGCTGCCTGATGCAGATCACGATGCTGGTCGCGCAGAACAGCGTCGAGATGAAGGACATGGGCGTCGCGTCCTCGTCGACCACCCTGTTCCGCACGCTCGGCTCGTCGTTCGGCGTCGCCATCATGGGCGCCCTGTTCAACAACAAGGTGCAGGACGTCATGGCCGAAAAGGCCGGCGCGCTGGGCGGAAAGATCACCGAGCAGTCCGCGCAGCTCGACGCGGCGAGCCTCGCCAAGCTGCCGGTCCCGGTGAAGGAGGCGTACCAGTTCGCCGTCTCCTCCGGCACGCACTCCGCGTTCCTGCTGGGGTCCGTCATCGCCATCGGCGCGCTGATCGCGGCGGTCTTCGTGAAGGAGGTCGCGCTGCGCGGCGCCGGCCCGAAGAAGGACGAGGCCCCGGCCGAGCCCGCGGGCGAAGCGGTCCCCGAGTCCGTCTGACCCCCGGGCCCCGCTCGGCCCCCTCTCCCTACGCCACCGCCCCGCCGTCCCCCCGAGGGACCGCGGGGCGGTGACGTACGCACGCCGTACGCGCGCTCACTCCGGCAGCCGCCGCTCAGTCCGGCAGCCGCACGATCGGGAAGCTGCCCGTGTTCGTCGGGGCGTGTTCGGGGAGCCAGAGGACCGCCACCGCGCCCTCCGCCGGGGTGCCGGGCTCGGTGCCCGGGGGGCGGATGTTGCGGAAGGTGAGCCGGGCGCCGAGGACCTGGGCCTGGCCGGCGGCGATGGTCAGACCGAGCCCGTGCCCGTGGCCCGCGCGGTCCGCCGCGCCGGTGCGGAACCGGCTCGGGCCCTCCTCCAGCAGGTCTTCGGGGAACCCGGGGCCGTGGTCCCGTACCCGTACGACACGGCCCTCGACGCTGACCTCGATGGGCGGCCGGGCGTGCTTGGAGGCGTTGGCCAGCAGGTTGAACAGGATGCGCTCCAGACGGCGCGGGTCGGTGGTCACCTCGGACTCGTGGATGACGTTGACCGTGACGCCCTCGGCCGCGCGGGTCGCCATCCGGCGCTGCACGAACTCCCCGAGCATGATGTCCTGCAACTCGGCGCGCTCGGCCGCGCTGTCCAGGCGGGCCACTTCGAGGACGTCCTCGACGAGCGTGCGCATCGCCTGCGCGCGGTCCCTGACGAGTTCGCTGGGGCGGCCCGGCGGCAGCAGCTCGGCCGCCGTGAGCAGGCCGGTGACCGGGGTGCGCAGCTCGTGCGCGATGTCGGCGGTGACCCGGCGCTCGGCCTCCAGCCGCTGCTTGAGGGCGTCGGCCATGGAGTCGACGGCCCGCGCCAGATCGTCCGTCTCGTCGCGGACCACGCCGCCGATGGCGTCCCGCACCCGGACGTCGGTCTGGCCGCGCGCCACGTCCCGCGCGGCGCTGGCCGCCTTGCGCAGCCGCCGCGAGAGCTGGCCGCCGATGAGGACGCCAACCGCGCTGCCGCCGAAGACGACCGCGATGCAGCCGATGATCAGGGCCTGGTCGAGGTCGTCCATGACGGTGGCGCTGCGGTCGGTGAACCGGGTGTGGACGGACAGCAGCTCGCCGTTGCTCAGCGGGACCGCGGCCCAGATGTCGGGCACGCCGTCGGACGGCTCGGAGACGAACGTGGCGCGGCGTCCGGACAGGGCCTTCGCGCGCAGCTCATGCGGCATGTCCGGGTCGTTGACCTTGAAGCCGACCGGCAGGTTCCCGCCGCGGGCCTCGTACTGGCGCTGCACGAACTGGATGCGCTCGTCCTGCACATCGCGCGCGTTGTCCAGCATGGAGACGCGTGCCGCGTTGTGGACGACGAGGCTCAGGGCGACCGCGACCAGCGCGCCGACCAGGGCGATGGCGGCGCTGATCTTCCACCGCACGCCCGTGTGCAGGGTGCGGCGCAGCCGCCGGGGCAGCAGCCGCCGCACCGACGTCGTCCCACGCTCGGCGGAGCGCCCCTGAGCCCGCAACACCCGCCCTCCAGAAGCCCCCACAGCCATCACCACCCACCCCGCCCACCCAGGACCACATGGCCCCGGGCCCACCTCAGCCCACCCAGGGGCGCGAGGAACCGCGCACAGAACCCTGAACCCGGCCGCACTGGACAAGCCCCCTGAACAAAGGCCCCCTCAAAAGAAGAGGCCCGCAGCCAAAAACCCCGCACACCGAACACCCGCCCACCACCGACCCACATCCGCTCAAGCCCTCAGCTTGTAACCAAAACCACGGACCGTCTCGATCCGGTCCTGGCCGATCTTGGTGCGCAGCCGCTGCACATGGACGTCGACGACGCGCGTGTCCCCGCCCCAGCCGTAGTCCCACACCCGCTCAAGAAGCTTGTCGCGGGACAGCACCGTGCCGGGCGCCGAGGAGAACTCCAGCAGCAGCCGCATCTCGGTCGGCGTCAGCGCCACCGGCTCCCCGCCCCGGCGCACCTCCATGCCCTCGGTGTCGATCTCCAGGTCACCGAAGCGCAGCACGCCCCCGTCCCCGCCGGAGGCCGCCTCGCCCGCGCCGCCGCCGGCGAAGGCGGCGGGCCCGCCCGCGTGCCCGAAGCGGCGCAGCACCGCGCGGATGCGGGCGACGAGGACGGCCCCGTCGAACGGCTTGGTCACGTAGTCGTCCGCGCCGGCCTCCAGGCCGAGCACGACGTCGATGGAGTCGGCGCGCGCCGACAGCATGATCACGGGGACGGTCGACGCGTCCCGGATGCGGCGGCACAGCGAGACGCCGTCGAGGCCGGGCAGCATGACGTCCAGCAGCGCGATGTCGGGCTGGTCGGCGCGGAACGCCTCCAGGCCCGCGAGCCCGTCCGGCATGGCCGTCACCGCGAAGCCGTCCCGCTCCAGGGCGAGCTGGGTGGCCTCGCGGATCACGTCGTCGTCCTCGACGAACAGCACGTGGGTCTGCTCACCCTTGCGCTCACCCATGGCGCTCATGTGTCTCCCGTCCTTCCTGGTCAGCGGTCAGCCGTCAGCGGTCAGCGATCAGCCGTCGTCCGCCGGCGGTCAGCCGTCGCCCGCGACAGGGCTCGGCGAGTCCCCGTCCACGGCGTGGCTGTAGTCGTTGTGCGTGTGGTCGACCTGAACGAAGCGGCCCCTCTTCCAGCGGTACGTGAGGACTTCCTCGCCCGACGGAGAGGCGACCGAGTCACCCTTCTCGTACACCTGCTTGGTCACCACGAGATCACCCCGGTCGATCTCGGAGTAGACCGGGGGCTCCTCCGCCTGGAAGACATTCTGGTACTCACCGCCCTTGTCGCGGTACACGTACGTGCCGATGCCGACGGCGTCGCCGCACGTCATCACGTTCACCACGATGTCGTTGGCGGAGCCGCCGGTGAGGCTGCCGTAGCTCACGTCGACCGGGTACTCGTTCTTCACGCAGGGCTTGAGGTCGCGCTTGATGTCGTCGCCGACCTCGGGGTCGTGCTTGACGAGCCGGACCACGTCCAGGGGCGCGGGGCTCGCGGTGGGCGCGGGGCTCGCGGGGGCGGCGGGGGTGCTGGAGCCGACCGGGTCGGTTCTCGCGGGGCCCTCGTCACGCGCGCCCGTACCGCCTGCCGAACAGGCGGCGAGCAAGCCGACGAAAAGCCCGATGGCGGCGAGCCCGGCGAACACCGAACTCCCCGCCCTCACCGCTCGCCGCACCCAAGAGGCACGATGGCCTAGGCCGCGCAACGCTCCCGCTCCTCCCGTTCGAGCGCGCGGGCATCGAGGTCACGGCTCTCCAGCTCCTCGCGGAGCCGGGCGAGTGCCCGGTGCAGCGTGCTCTTCACGGTTCCGGCCGACATACCGAGGGCGGCGGCCGTCTCCTCTGTGGACATCTGCTCCCAGTGTCGCAGCACGACGACGCTGCGCTGCTTGGGAGCCAGCACCTTCATGATGTCCATCAGCAGGGCACGGTCCGCGTGCTGCTCCGTCGAGTCGTCCACGAGGGACTCAGGGAGCTGCTCCGTGGGCACTTCCTCCAGCTTCCGGGCGCGCCACCACTCGGTCCTGGTGTTGATCATGACACGGCGCAGGTAGGCGTCCGCAAGCCGCTTGTCCGCTATGCCGTCCCAGCGCCCGTACGTCCGCACGAGCGCCGTCTGCAGGAGGTCCTGCGCGTCGACGGGGTCGGGGACCAGGCGCCGGGCGCTGCGCAGCAGAGCGTCCTGCCGCGTCCGCACGTACTCCTCGAACTCGAGCACCTCACCGCCGTGCGCCATGATGATCCGCCTCCCGCTTCCTGCTCCCCGTCCGCACCGGTCCTGTGCGGTTACGGAGATGAAGTTACGGAGGCCGTGTCACGGCGTTGTCCGTTCCAGCCTTCGGCGGGCGCACGGCTGTGCGTCGGTTGTGTAACGGACCTAAGGACGGCCTAAAGGCGCGTCAGACGCGAGCGCCGGGCAGCCGGTACAGACCGTCCCCGAGCGGCTCCACCAGACCATCGCTGACCAGGCCGTCCAGCGCCCGCGCCCGCTGCACGGGCTCGTCCCAGACCCGGTCGAGGGCCGCTTGCGGAACCGGGTCCGCCGCTTCCCGCAGGACGGCCAGCAGCTTGCCCCGCACCTGCCGGTCCGTCCCCGCGTACGTCTGCCCGCGCCGCGCGGGACCGTCGTGCGCCGGCTTGCCCGCGAGCCGCCACGCGCACAGCGCCGCGACCGGACAGCGCGCGCAGTCCTCGTTCTTCGCGGTGCACACCAGCGCGCCCAGCTCCATCGAGGCCGCCGCCCACTTCGCCGCCGTCGCCTCGTCGTCCGGCAGCAGCGCGCGCGCCAGCTTCCGCTCGGCGGCCGTCGTCGCGTTCGGCGGGTACTGCGTACCGCCCACTACGCGCGCGAAGACCCGCCGTACGTTCGTGTCGAGCACCGCGTGCCGCTGCCCGTACGCGAACGAGGCGACCGCCGCCGCCGTGTACTCGCCGATCCCCGGCAGCGCCAGCAACTGCGCGTGCCCGGTCGGTACGTCACCGCCGTGCCGTTCCGTTATGGCGACGGCCGCGCCGTGCAGCCGCAGCGCGCGGCGCGGATAGCCGAGCCGGCCCCACGCGCGGACCGCCTCACCGGGCGCCTCCCGGGCCAGGTCGGCGGGGCGGGGCCAGCGCGCGAGCCACTGCTCGTACACGGGCAGCACCCGGCTCACCGGGGTCTGCTGGAGCATGAACTCGCTGACCATCACGCCCCAGGGCCCCGCCTCGGGGCGGCGCCAGGGCAGGTCGCGGGCGTTCTCCTCGAACCAGTCGAGGACGGGCGCGTGCAGCTCGGAGGACTTCGTGGTCGCAGTCATGGCACCGCCGATCCTGCCATGCCGACACCCCCCGGATCAGCCGCCGGGGCGTCGCGTACGGGGGGTCTGCGCGGCGCGGATCTGACGCCCGGCACCACCCGCACCCGACGATCGGCAGGGGCGCGGCCGCGCGCCGCGCTTGTACCGTCGAGACGTGACCGACCGCCGTCGCGCACTGCTCGCCGACCTCGTGCTGTGGGCCGCCCTGGCCCTGCCCGTCTTCGCCGTCGAGTGGCTGCACCTGCACGAACCCGACGCCACCTGGCTCCAGCTCGCCGCCCTCACCGCCCTCGGCGGGGCCGCCGCGAGCCACCGCAGGCTGCCCGCGACCGCGTTCCTGCTGGCCGCCGCCCCCGGCCTCGCCGTCGCGTCCTCCCTGTTCACCCTCTCCTACGGGGCCGCCCTCGCCGCCTTCGCGTATTTGATGGGCCTGCGCTCGGCCACCGTACGGCCCTCGCTGCTCGCCTTCGCCGCCGTCGCCGCCGCGGGCACCGCCAAGATCGGCGTGCGCCAGGTCGATCCCGCCGCCGAGTGGCTCGTGCTCATGGGCACGCTCCTGTTCGGCGCGGTCTTCCCCTGGCTCATCGGCCGCTACTGGCGCCAGAGCCGCGAACTGACCGCCGCCGGCTGGGCCCGCGCCGAGCAACTGGAGCGCGAACACCGCATCGTCGCCGACCGCGCCCGGCTGCGCGAGCGGGCCCGCATCGCCCAGGACATGCACGACTCCCTCGGCCACGAACTCAGCCTCATCGCACTGCGCGCAGGCGCCCTCCAGGTCGCCCCCGGCCTCGCCGACACCCACCGCACCGCCGCCGCCGAACTGCGCGCCGCCGCCTCCGACGCCACCGACCGCCTGCACGGCATCATCGGCCTGCTCCGCGAGGACGACGACGAACCCGCGCCGCTCGCCCCCGCCGGCGAAAGCGTCGCCGCTCTTGTCGAACGCGCCGCCGAGTCCGGCCTGCCCGTCCGCCTCACCGGCACCCCCGCCCCCGACGACCGCACCGCCTACCGCGTCGTCCAGGAAGCCCTCACCAACGCCGCCAAACACGCCCCCGGCGCCCCCGTCACCGTCGAGGCCGCCACCGCCGCCGACGGCGCCACCACCCTCACCGTCACCAACAGCGCCCCCGCCGCCCCGCCCCGCCCCGGCGGCGGCAGCGGCACCGGGCTGCTCGGACTGCGCGCCCGCATCACCGCGCTCGGCGGCACCTTCGACGCGGGCCCGCACGAGGGCGGCTTCCGCGTCACGGCACGGCTCCCCGCACCCGGCGCGGGCGGCACCCGCCCGGCGGGCCCCGACAGCGGCTTCGCCGACGCCCGGCGCAGCGCGCGCCGCCGCGTCGGACTCGCCTTCGGCGCGGCGGCCGTCGCGGGAACCGTTCTGATCGGCGGCGCGTTCACCTGGTACGCGTACACGAAGACGCACGCCGTCCTCACCCCGCAGGCGTACGCGCAGTTGCGCCTCGGCACCCCCTTCGCCGAGGCGTACCCCCGACTGCCCGCACGCACCATCGGCGACCCGCCCGTCGAGCGCGCCCCGACCCCGCCGCCCGCGCACGCGGACTGCCGCTACTACCGGGCGAGCGGCGAACTCTTCGTGACCGTGGCGCACTTCAGGCTCTGCTTCGGCGACGACACGGCCCACACCCTCGTCGACAAGGAACTGATACCGCGCGCCGGCACCGCCGACCAAGTACAGGAGGAGGAGCGCGAATGGGCGCGCTGAACCAGGGCTCCGGGCGCCCCATCCGGGTCCTGCTCGCCGACGACGAGGCCATGATCCGCGCGGGCGTCGCCGCGATCCTCGCCGCCGGCGGCGACTTCGAGGTCGTCGCCGAGGCCGCCGACGGCCGCGAGGCCGTCACGCTCGCCCGCGCCCACCGCCCCGACGTGGCGCTGCTCGACATCCGTATGCCCCGCCTGGACGGCCTCGCGGCGGCCGAGGAGATCACCGCGGGCGTCCCCGGCACCGCCGTCGCCATGCTCACGACGTTCTCCGAGGACGCGTACGTCGCCCGCGCGCTCGGCGGCGGCGCCACGGGCTTCCTGCTCAAGTCCGGCGACCCGCACGAACTCATGGCGGGCGTCCGCGCCGTCGCGGGCGGCGCCGCCTTCCTGTCGCCGAAGGTCGCCCGGCACGTCATCGACGGCCTCGGCGGCACCCGCCTGGCCCGCGAGGCGTCCGCCCGCCGCCGCGTGCAGTCCCTCACCCCGCGCGAGCGCGAAGTCCTCGGCCTGGTCGGCGCCGGCCTGTCCAACCCGGAGATAGCCGACCGCCTCCACCTCGTCGAGGGCACGGTCAAGGCGTACGTCAGCGCCGTCCTCGACCGCCTGGAGGTACGCAACCGCGTCCAGGCAGCGATCGTCGCCTACGAGGCCGGCCTCCTCGACGACCGCAAGGTCTGAACGAAGACCGGGGCGGCACCCGGCGGGCGACGGCCCGTCAGATCCCGCCCCGCCCACGGCGTGCCCGGCGGCTCAGCGCCGGTGGGAACCCCTGCGCCCGCCGCGCCCGGTCGCGTACGAGGACTGCGGCGCGCCCGCGACCCCGACCGGACCCGGGCCCGCGAACCACCGCACCGCCCCGTTGCCCGAGCCCCGCATCGCCTCCGCGACCCGCGCCCCAGGCCGCGTCAGCCCCTTCACGACGAGGAACGCGAAAAGCGTGCCGAGCAGCAGGCCCGCCGCCACGTCGTGCGGGTAGTGCACACCGACGAACACCCGCGAGAACGCCATGAGCAGCGCCATCGGCACCGTCAGCCAGCCGATCGCCGGCCAGGCCAGCGCGAGACCGACCGCGGCGGCCGCGGCGATCGTCGCGTGGTTCGACGGGAACGACCAGTCCCCGTACGTGGGGCAGTCCACCAGCGACGGAAGCGCCCCGGACACCGCGCGGCACGGGCGTTCCTCGACGAGCCCCGACTTGATCACCTCGCTGCACACATACGCCACCGCGGTCGCCAGCGGCGCGAGCACCGCCACGGCCAGCGCCCGCGGGTCGCCGCGCCGCGCCCGCCACCAGGCGACGACGAACAGCACGGCGAACAGCAACAGCCCCAGTTCCGTCCACACCTCCATCAGATGCTGGATCCAGGAAGGGGTGTCGTGCGCGAATTCGGTGATGTCACGATAGAGATCGGAGTCGATGGTTCCCATGGTGACGGACAGTACGCAATGACCGGCCGGTGTCACATCCCGCGATGGTCGCGGCCCGCACCTGACGAAAGACAGGGGTCGTCGCGGGCCTTCCGCCCCGGCCGCAGGATGATGATCCGCAAAACTCCCGGGTCCTCGCGGCGGGTGGGCGCCGGACAACGGCCCGATCTCTCGTAAGGTTTGGGCTGTGGGATCTCTGCGCAATCCGATCGGGCCGCTTCCCTCCTCCATCTATTGGCGACGGAGGGCCGTTCTGCTGTCCGTGGTGGCGCTGCTCGCGCTGCTGATCGTCTGGATCGTCAACCTCGGTGGCGGCGGCGGGAAGAACGGCGCGGGCGGCGCCGGCGGCAAGCACCCGACGCAGTCCATCACGCCCGGCCCCTCCGGCTCAGGCCCCGCCATCAGCCAACACCCGGGCGGACGCGACGAGTCGGGCGGCGGCTCAGGCTCCGGTTCCGGCGGCTCGGGCGGCGGCGCGGGCGGGTCCGGCGGCGCGGGCGGCTCGGGCGGTGGCGGCGCGGCGGCCGGCGGCAAGGGCGACGGCTCCTCCACGAGCACGTCCTCCGGCGACCAGGTCCCCGCCGGCTCCAGCCTGCCCGACTGCACGGCGGGCGGCGTCACGCTCTCGGTCCGCAGCCTGCACAACTCCTACGCGCCCGGCGACAAGCCGAAGCTCCGACTGGTCGTCAAGAACACGACCGACAAGGACTGCAAGGTGGACCTCGGCCCCAAGACGGCCGTCGTGACGATCACCAAGGCGGACGACGACAAGAAGTTCTGGGCCTCCGACGACTGCCCCGCGGGCACCGGCACGCTCCTGCTCCGCGTCCCCGCCGGCGACCAGGTCTCCCGCACCCTCACCTGGGACCGCAGCCCGAGCGCCGCCCGCTGCGCCACGGCCCCGCCAACGAAGGCGACGCCGGGCACCTACCTGGTAGAGGTCAAGGGCGCCCAACTGACAGACAGCCGCACCTCCTTCGTCCTAAAGTCCGACTGACCCCCAGCCCCGGGTGCCCCAACTCCCAGCCCCTCCGGCGCTTGAGGAGCGGGGCCCGGGGCAGAGCCCCGTGACGGTGACGTGAACCCGGGGTACGCAACGATCGGGCCCTTATGCCAACTCCCAGCCTCTCCGGCGCTTGAGGAGCGGGTCCGGGGCGGAGCCCCGTGACGGTGACGTGAACCCGGGGTACGCAACGATCGGGCCCTTATGCCAACTCCCAGCCCCTCCGGCGCTTGAGGAGCGGGGCCCGGGGCGGAGCCCCGTGACGGTGACTTGAACCCCGGGTACGCAACGATCCAGCCCGCCGAAGGCTAGACGTACCGCTCCAGAATCGAAGACTCCGCCAACCGGGAAAGCCCCTCCCGAACAGACCGCGCCCGCGCCTCCCCGACCCCGTCCACGGTCTGAAGGTCGTCCACACTCGCCGCGAGCAGCTTCTGCAACCCCCCGAAGTGCTCGACGAGCCGGTCGATGATCGCCCCCGGCAGCCGAGGCACCTTCGCCAGCAGCCGGAATCCCCGCGGCGACACCGCGGAGTCCAGCGCCTCCGGCGACCCCGTGTACCCGAGCGCCCGCGCCACGATGGGCAGTTCGAGCAGCTCCCCGTGATGCAGCGCGTCCAGCTCGGTCAACGCCTCGTCCACGGTCCGCGACCGCTTCGCCGTGGGCTCCGGCACATAGTCCCGTACGACGAGCTCCCGCTCGGGCTCGACCCCGGCGATCAACTCGTCGAGCTGCAGCGCGAGAAGCCGCCCGTCGGTGCCCAGTTCGACCACGTACTCCGCGATCTCGGTGGCGATCCGCCGCACCATCTCCAGGCGCTGCGCGACGGCGACGACGTCCCGCACGGTGACGAGGTCCTCGATCTCCAGCGCGGACAGCGTCCCCGCGACCTCGTCCAGCCGCAGCTTGTACCGCTCCAGCGTGGCGAGCGCCTGATTGGCCCGGGACAGGATCGCCGCGGAGTCCTCGAGCACGCGCCGCTGCCCGTCCACGTACAGGGCGATGAGCCGCATGGACTGCGACACGGAGACCACCGGGTACCCGACCTGCTTGCTGACGCGGTCGGCCGTGCGGTGCCGCGTGCCGGTCTCCTCGGTGGGGATCGTCGGGTCCGGTACGAGCTGTACGCCCGCCCGCAGGATCTTGCTGAGGTCCGAGGAGAGCACGATGCCGCCGTCGAGCTTGCACAGCTCACGCAGGCGCGTCGCGCTGAACTCCACGTCGAGGACGAAACCGCCCGTGCACATCGACTCGACCGTCTTGTCGGAACCGAGGACGATGAGCCCTCCGGTGTTGCCCCGGAGGATGCGCTCCAGACCGTCACGCAGGCCCGTGCCGGGGGCCACCGCGCTCAGCGAGGCGCGCATCAGAGAGTCCGCACCGGAACTCCCGCCGGACTTTCCGGGAGCTGCTGCCCGGTCATTGGCTGCCACTGCACTCCTCCGGATCGCAGGCTCTGTCGCGGACTCTTCCGTGCCCCGGGGGTTCGTCGCGTTCGTACGCACGGGCGAGACCAGGGCAAAGTCTACCGGCGCTCCTCCGCCTCCCGTGGGGCCTCTCGGCGACGGCTCCTCGGCAGCACCCGCAGCGCGTCCCCTATGTCGGCCACTTCGAGCACCTTCATCCCGGCCGGGACCTTGCCCGGATCGGACGGTACGAGCGCGTGGGTGAAGCCCAGTCGGTGCGCCTCGGCGAGCCGGCGCTGCACGCCCGTGACCCGTCTGACCTCGCCCGCGAGCCCCACCTCACCGATCGCCACAAGGTTCTTCGGCAGCGGTGTGTCGCTGGCGGCGGAGGCGAGCGCGAGCGCGATGGCGAGGTCGGCGGCGGGCTCGGACAGCTTCACGCCGCCCACGGTCGCCGAGTAGATGTCCCTCTTGCCCAAGGCGCTGATCTTCCCGCGCTGTTCGAGCACGGCGAGCATCATCGACACCCGCGAGGTCTCCAGGCCCGACGTGGTGCGCCGGGGCGAGGGGATCTGGGAGTCGACGGTGAGCGCCTGCACCTCGGCGACGAGCGGCCGGCGGCCCTCCAGGGTGACGGTGAGACAGGTGCCGGGCACGGGCTCGGCCCGCCGGGTCAGGAACAGGCCGCTGGGGTCGGCGAGGCCCGTGATGCCCTCGTCGTGCAGTTCGAAGCAGCCGACCTCGTCGGTGGTCCCGTACCGGTTCTTCACGCCGCGCACGAGCCGCAGCCGGGCGTGCCGGTCGCCCTCGAAGTTCAGGACGACGTCGACCAGGTGCTCCAGCAGGCGCGGGCCCGCGATGGTGCCCTCCTTGGTGACGTGCCCGACGAGCAGCGTGGACATGCCGCGCTCCTTGGAGGCGCGGATCAGGGCCCCCGCCACCTCGCGGACCTGCGCCATGCCGCCGGGCGCGCCGTCGATCTCGGGGGAGGCGACGGTCTGCACGGAGTCCATGACCAGCAGGGACGGCTTGACGGCGTCGAGGTGCCCGAGGACGGCGGACAGGTCGGTCTCGGCGGCGAGATAGAGGTGGTCGTCGATGGCGCCGATGCGGTCGGCGCGCAGCCGGACCTGCGAGGCGGACTCCTCGCCCGTCACGTACAGCGTGCGGTGCTCGTCGGAGGCGCACTTGGCCGCGACGTCGAGCAGGAGCGTGGACTTGCCGACGCCGGGCTCGCCCGCGAGCAGCACCACCGCGCCCGGTACGAGACCGCCGCCGAGGACGCGGTCCAGCTCGGCCACGCCGGTCGGCCGGGCGGTGGCCTGTCTGCCGTCGACCTGGCCGATGGGCAGCGCGGACGTCGTGACGCGGCCCGGCGCGGTCGTGCGCACGGCGGGCGCGCCGTACTCCTCGATCGTCCCCCACGCCTGGCACTCGGCGCAGCGGCCGAGCCACTTGGCCGTCTGCCAGCCGCATTCGGTGCAGCGGTAGGAGGGGCGCTGCTTACCGGAGTTCGCGGTCTTCGTACGGGCTGCCATGCCACGAACCGTAACCGCCCCCACTGACAACCGGCCCGACCCCGCCCCCGGAGCCACCCCCGACCCCCGCCCCGAGCCCGCCCGCGCTCCCGGTCCCGACCCCGCCCCCCGGAGCCACCCCCGACCCCCGCCCCGAGGCCGAACGTTTCGGTCGCCGCCCGTAAGGGTGATGGCCACGGAATGAAGAGTTCCTGTCCCCTTTTGAGGGATCGTTTCACCCGTAAGGATTAAATGTGCTCAAGGGGGCGGAAGGGCCCCCTGCCCGCCGCCTACGGTCGCACGGGTGATGAGCAGCAGGCCGGAAACTCCCACGCACACCACCGGCGCACACCGGGCGCACCGCGCCGGGTCGCGGCGGCCGGCGCCGCGCGCTGCCGCCCAGCGACCGCCCGCGCGCTACGAGCCCTGGCTGGACGGCTTGTTCACGTACTGCCTGTCCGTCCTGTGCGACCACGACGAGGCCACCGCCGCCCTCGGGGACGCGCTGGCGCTCGCCGAGCGGCGCGGCTCGCGCGCGCCCGACAGCGAGTCCGACCGCAAGGCATGGCTGTACGCCCTGGCCCGCTGGTCCTGCCTGCGCCGACTGGCCGAAGCCAAACGGCGCAGGCAAGGGGCGCACGCGGCCCACGCGGGCGCCCCCACGCCCCCGCCCGCCACGCCCCCCGGCCCTGGCGCACAGGACGGACCGGACGGACCGGACGCGGCGGACGGGGCCGACGTCCCCGACCCGCTCACCCAGGAGGAGCGCCGCCGCGAACTGGCGATGCTGGCCTGGCCCGAGGCCGCCGGCACCACCCCCGAGCAGCGCGAAGCGCTCGAACTCGCGGTGCGCCACCACCTCACCCCGCACGAGGTCGCCGCCGCCCTCGGCACCGACCCGGGCGCCACCCGCGAACTGCTCGCGGCCGCCGCCTGCGAGGTCGAGCGGACCCGCGCCGCGCTCGCCGTGGTCGAGACCGGCACCTGCCCGAGCGTCGCCCGCCTGACCGGCGACAATCAACTACTGCTCTCCGCCGCCCTGCGCCGCGAACTCGTGCGGCACGTCGACGACTGCCCCCGCTGTCGCCGCACCGCCGAGCGCGCCGCCCCCGGCACCTGGCCCGGCACCTCCGTCACCCCGGCCATGCTGCCCCTGGTCACCGCCCCGCGCGCCGCGCTGCACCGCGCGATGCACGCCCCGCACTCCGGCGCCCCGCGCTTCGACCGGCGCGGTTTCCCGATGGACCCCAAGGACCGTGCCGCCCGCCGCGACCGGCTGCGTTCGCGTGCCGTCACCACGACCGTCGTCGCCACCGTGGTCGCCGCGCCGGTGCTCGCCCTGTGGGCCGCCTACCGGGGCCCGCTGACGGGCGAGGGCGGCGACGGCCGTTCGATCAGCGCGGGCGAGGCCGACGAGCCCGGCGCGTTCGGCGGCGAGCACCCGGGCGACACCTACCAGAACGCGGGGAACGCGAGCACGACCCCCGACCCCCGCTTCACCGCCGGCAGCCGCTCGCCCGACGGCGACGACGTGTCCGTCGAGGTCGTCTCACCGCCCGACAAGTCCGGCCGCGGCCCCGGGCGCCTCACCGTCGAGGCCCAGCCGAGCGGCGGCGCGACCATGGTCCGGCTGACGGCGTCCGGCAGCGCGCCCGTGCACTGGCGCGCGTACACCGACGCCTCCTGGCTCTACCTGACCCGCACCGCGGGCACCCTGAGCCCCGGCGAGTCCGTCACGATCATGGTGTACGTCGATCACTCCAGGGAGCCGGCCGGGCACTGGCGGGCCCGCATCGGCATCGACCCGTCCGGCGCGGTCGTCGCCCTCGAAGGGCGCGGCAGCTCGCACACCGGCAATCCCGGCCCCGGCCCCGGCAGCCCCGACCCGACACCGAGCCACCCCGGGACCCCGGACCCCACCGGCCCCGGCCCGGACCCGACCCCGACGCCGACGAGCCCCGAGCCGACCGACCCCGGCACCACCGAGCCGACCCCGGACCCGACGCCCACGCCGACGGACTCGGGCAGCCCCTCGGACCCGTCGGGCGGCTCCTCAGGCCCGGGGGACTCGTCGCCCACGTCGTAGAGGGGGCCCGGCAACCAAGAGGGCCGGGCCGGGTCGGATCAGGACGGGTCGGCCGGATGGGGGGCGACCAGCGGCAGGCCCTTGGGCAGCGCCGCGAGCCGCTCCTCGCACAGCTCGACCAGCTTGTCGTACCCGGCCTTGCCCATCAGCTCCGTCAGCTCGGGCCCGTACGAGACGTAGACCGGGTCGCCCGCGCCGTGCGCCGAGGTGGCCGACGTGCACCACCAGTGCAGGTCGTGGCCGCCGGGGCCCCAGCCGCGCCGGTCGTACTCGCCGATCGAGACCTGGAGGACGCGCGTGTCGTCGGGCCGGTCGATCCACTCGTACGTCCGTCGCACCGGCAACTGCCAGCACACGTCCGGCTTGGTCTCCAGCGGCTCGCGGCCCTCCTTGAGCGCCAGGATGTGCAGCGAGCAGCCCGCGCCGCCGGCGAACCCGGGCCGGTTCTGGAAGATGCAGGAACCCTCGTACGGGCGGGTCTGCCGCTCCCCGTCCTCGTCCGTGGAGACCCAGCCGGTCGCCGTGCCCACGTCATGGTGCTGCCAGATGTCCGGCGTGAGCCGTGCCACGTGCTCCGCGACGCGCTTCTCGTCGTCCTCGTCGGAGAAGTGCGCGCCGAGCGTGCAGCAGCCGTCGTCCGCGCGGCCCGCCTGGATGCCCTGGCAGCCACTGCCGAAGATGCACGTCCAACGAGAGGTCAGCCATGTCAGATCACAGCGGAAGACCTGCTCGTCGTCGGCCGGGTCCGGGAACTCGACCCAGGCGCGAGGGAAGTCGATCGGCTTCTCGTCCGCCACAGGCGTCAGCGCCGCCTTCGCCTCCGCCGACGTTGTCTTCTTCTTGTCGCTCTTGTCGGCCTTGGCCTTTTTCGTCTTTGGCACGGTTCCAGAGTAAGGGGGCCACCCCCTCCCACGGCCCCTCGCGGAAGGCCCCTGCGGGCACAGCGCGCCGAGCGGGCGCAGTAGCGTTCCGTACATGAGACTCGGTGTCCTCGACGTGGGTTCGAATACGGTGCATCTGCTCGTGGTGGACGCGCACCCGGGCGCGCGCCCGCTGCCCGCGCACTCGCACAAGGCCGATCTGCGCCTGGCCCAACTCCTCGACGAGCACGGCGCGATCGGCCCCGAGGGCGTCCAGCGGCTCGTCGACACGGTGCGGGACGCGCTGGAGGCCGCCGAGGACAAGGGCGTCGAGGACCTGCTGCCGTTCGCCACGTCCGCGGTGCGGGAAGCGACCAACGCCGATGAGGTCCTGGCCCGCGTCAAGGCCGAGACCGGCGTCGAGCTGCGGGTGCTCAGCGGCGCGGAGGAGGCGCGGCTGACCTTCCTCGCCGCGCGCCGCTGGTTCGGCTGGTCCGCCGGGAAACTCCTCGTCCTCGACATCGGCGGGGGGTCCCTGGAGATCGCGTACGGGATCGACGAGGAACCGGACGCGGCGGCCTCGCTGCCGCTGGGTGCCGGGCGGCTCACGGCGGGCTGGCTGCCGGGCGATCCCGCGGACCCCGCCGACGTCAAGGCGCTGCGGCGGCATGTACGGGCGCAGATCGCGCGGACGGTCGGGGAGTTCGCCCGGTTCGGGGCGCCGGACCATGTCGTGGCTACGTCGAAGACGTTCAAGCAGCTCGCGCGGCTGGCCGGGGCGGCGCGGTCGGCGGAGGGGCTGTATGTGCAGCGGGAGCTGAAACGGAGGTCTCTGGAGGACTGGGTGCCGAGGCTCGCGGCGATGAGTGTGGGGGAGCGGGCGGAGTTGCCCGGGGTTTCCGAGGGGCGGGCGGGGCAGTTGTTGGCGGGGGCGCTTGTTGCCGAGGGCGCGATGGATCTGTTCGGGGTCGAGTCCGTAGAGATCTGCCCCTGGGCCCTGAGAGAGGGAGTAATCCTCCGCCGCCTAGACCACCTCCCACCCCAGTGACCCCTTGAGCACCGGGCACGCCATCACCGCCGGCGCCCCAGAGTGCGGGGTGCGTCGTGCCCGCCCGCGCAGTTCCCCGCGCCCCTTACGGGGCTGCCAACGCCGGTGCCTTTTAGGCGCCCCCCGCCCCCGCCGCCTTGGGCAGTCTGCCGCCTGGGGCGGCACGGGTGGGCAAGGCGGCACCCCAGCACCGGGTGCGAACAGGTTGTGCCTCGGGTGCAGCCCCGGTGGGGCTCCTCGCGCAGTTCCCCGCGCCCCTGATGGGGCTGGTCTCAGCGCCACCCCCCGGCCTCCGGCCCTGGCGGGCTGGCCTCAGCCCCAACTCCCAGCCCCTCCGGCGATTGAGGAGGGAGGGGGGCTGAGATCAGCGCCCGATCGTTGCGTGCCCCGGGCCCCCGGAGGGAGAGGGCGTTGGGGCGGGCCCGTACTCTGGCTGGGTGGCAGAACCAGCGGTGCGCATCCCGGATGCGAAGGTCGCCCTGTCGACGGCCTCCGTCTACCCGGAGTCCACGGCGACGGCCTTCGAGATCGCCGCACGCCTCGGCTACGACGGCGTAGAGGTCATGGTCTGGACCGACCCGGTGAGCCAGGACATCGAGGCCCTGCGCCGCCTGAGCGACTACCACCACATCCCGATCCTGGCCGTACACGCCCCCTGCCTGCTGATCACCCAGCGCGTCTGGTCCACGGACCCCTGGGTCAAACTCCAGCGCGCGAAGAAGGCCGCGGAGAAGCTCGGCGCGTCCACGGTGGTCGTCCATCCCCCCTTCCGCTGGCAGCGCCAGTACGCCCGCGACTTCGTCACCGGAATCTGGCGCATGGCCGACGAGACGGACGTCCGCTTCGCGGTGGAGAACATGTACCCCTGGCGCTACCGCGACCGCGAGATGCTCGCGTACGCCCCCGACTGGGACGTCACCAAGGAGGACTACCGCCACTTCACGGTGGACCTCAGCCATACCGCGACCGCCCGTACGGACGCCATGGGCATGATCGACCGGATGGGCGACCGCCTCGGCCACGTCCACCTCGCCGACGGCAACGGGTCCAACAAGGACGAGCACCTCGTCCCCGGCCGCGGCACCCAGCCCTGCGCGGAACTCCTGGAGCGCCTCGCGGCGACCGCCTTCGACGGCCATGTCGTCATCGAGGTCAACACCCGCCGCGCGATGTCCAGCGCCGAACGCGAGGCGGATCTCGCCGAGGCCCTCGCCTTCACCCGCCTGCACCTGGCGTCCGCGGTCCGGGTGCCGCGTCCATGACACAGCCCGCCGCCCCGCGCAGGGGCCGCGGCCGCCCCTCCCGCGCCGAGACCGCCGAGGGGCCGGGCGCCCGCGAGCGCATCCTCGCCGCGGCCCGCGAGGAGTTCGCCGAACGCGGCTACGAGAAGACGTCCGTACGCGGCATCGCCAAGGCCGCCGGCGTCGACGCGGCACTCGTGCACCACTACTTCGGTACGAAGGAACAGACGTTCGAGGCGGCGATCGAGACCGCGTTCGCGCCCGCGCTCCAGGCCCCCGCGCTGGTCGGGGAGGGCCCGCTGGACGACGTGGGCGAGCGCCTGACCCGGTTCGTGCTCGGCGTGTGGGAGACGCCCGCGACCCGCGCCCCGCTGCTGGCGATCATGCGCTCGGCGGTGAACAACGAGACGGCCGCCGCTGTCTTCCGCCGCCTGATCGTCGCCCAGGTCCTCACCCGCGTCGCGGGCCGCCTCGACGTACCCGAGGGCGAGGCCGAACTGCGCGTCTCGCTCGCCGTCGCCCAGCTCGTGGGTACGGCGATGCTGCGCCACGTCATCAAGGCGGAACCGCTCGCCTCGGCCCCCGTCGACGCCCTCGTCGCCCACCTCGCCCCGGTCGTCCAGGGCCATCTGACCGGCCCCTGATCAGCCTCGTACGGGCCGTGCGACCGCCCCTCCGAGCGGCGGGGCGATGAGACATATGTTCCGGCATGCGGACAGCCTGTCCAGATCTTGGAGCGGCGGCGTACGCTCGGGAGGAGACTTTTCCCCCCGAAGGAGCGAGCGACGATGCCCGAGCTGAGGTCCCGCACAGTCACCCACGGCCGCAACATGGCGGGCGCACGCGCCCTTATGCGCGCCTCCGGTGTACCGAGCGCGGACATCGGCCGCAAGCCCGTCATCGCCGTGGCGAACAGCTTCACGGAGTTCGTCCCCGGCCACACGCACCTCGCGCCGGTCGGCCGCATCGTCAGCGACGCGATCACGGCGGCGGGCGGCATCGCGCGCGAGTTCAACACCATCGCGGTCGACGACGGCATCGCCATGGGCCACGGCGGCATGCTCTACTCGCTGCCCTCCCGCGAGCTGATCGCCGACTCCGTCGAGTACATGGTCGAGGCGCACTGCGCGGACGCCCTCATCTGCATCTCCAACTGCGACAAGATCACCCCCGGCATGCTCATGGCCGCGCTGCGCCTGAACATCCCGACGGTCTTCGTCTCCGGCGGCCCGATGGAGTCCGGCCGCGCCACCCTGGTCGACGGCACGGTCCGCACCCTCGACCTCGTCGACGCCATGTCCGAGGCGGTCAACGAGAAGATCTCCGACGAGGACATCCTCCGTATCGAGGAGAACGCCTGCCCGACCTGCGGCTCCTGTTCCGGCATGTTCACCGCCAACTCGATGAACTGCCTGACCGAGGCCATCGGCCTGAGCCTCCCGGGCAACGGCTCGCTGCTCGCCACCCACACCGGCCGCCGCGCTTTGTACGAGCGGGCCGGCGCCACGGTCGTCGAGCTGACCCGCCGCTACTACGGCGAGGACGACGCGTCCGTCCTCCCGCGCAACATCGCCACCCACGCGGCCTTCGAGAACGCGATGGCGCTCGACATCGCCATGGGCGGCTCCACGAACACGATCCTGCACCTGCTCGCCGCCGCGCAGGAGGCCGAGGTCGACTACAACCTCGACCACATCAACGCGGTCTCGCGCCGCGTCCCCTGCCTCGCCAAGGTCGCGCCCAACGTCGCGGGCTCGAAGACGTACTACATGGAGGACGTGCACCGCGCCGGCGGCATCCCCGCGATCCTCGGCGAGCTGTACCGCGGTGGCCTGCTCAACGAGGACGTGCACACCGTCCACAGCGCCTCCATCAAGGAGTGGCTGGACACGTGGGACGTGCGCGGCGGCAGCGCGTCGGCCGAGGCCGAGGACCTCTGGTACGCGGCCCCCGGTTGCGAGCGCTCCGCCACCGCCTTCTCCCAGTCCAAGCGCTGGGACTCCCTGGACACCGACGCGGCCGGCGGCTGCATCCGCGACGTCGCCCACGCCTACTCCGCCGACGGCGGCCTCGCCGTCCTCAAGGGCAACCTCGCGGAGGACGGCTGCGTCGTGAAGACCGCCGGCGTCGACGAGTCCATCTGGACCTTCGAGGGCCCCGCCGTCGTCTGCGAGTCGCAGGAGGAAGCGGTCCAGAAGATCCTCATGAAGGAGGTCGAGGAGGGCGACGTCGTCGTCATCCGGTACGAGGGCCCCAAGGGCGGCCCGGGCATGCAGGAGATGCTGTACCCGACCTCGTACCTCAAGGGCCGCGGGCTCGGCAAGGCGTGCGCGCTGGTCACCGACGGGCGCTTCTCCGGCGGTACGTCGGGGCTGTCCATCGGGCATGCCTCGCCCGAGGCGGCGTCCGGCGGCACGATCGCGCTCGTCGAGGACGGGGACCGCATCCGCATCGACATCCCGGCCCGCACGATCGAACTCCTGGTCTCCGACGAGGAACTGGCGCGTCGCCGGGAGGCGCTCGGCGGGGTGTACGCGCCGAAGTCCCGCGAGCGCAAGGTCTCCGCGGCGCTCAGGGCGTATGCGGCGATGGCCACGAGCGCCGACAAGGGAGCGGTCCGCACCCTCCCCAACTAGCCCCTCTGCGGGGAGCGGCCCATCGAAAGCCCCGGCGCCCTTGACGGGGCGCTGCCCCTTTCCACGGTCGTCCACCTGCGGCCCGGTGGGGCTTCTCGCGCAGTTCCCCGCGCCCCTGAAGCATGCACTTCGTGCAGCTTCCCCAGGGGGGAGGTGGCGACGTAGTCGCCCCTCCAGGGGCGCGGGGAACTGCGCGAGCAACCACGACGCATGTCGAGGACGAAGAAGCTACGGGCAGGCCCGCCCGCCCAAGGGCCCCGCGCTGCTTCTGGCCGGACAAGCGGGCGGTACGGCGATAATCGAACCGTGAGCGACGAAACCGGCACCCCCCGCACCTCCCCGGCTCCCGGCCCGCGCCCCGAAGAGATCCGTTTCTTCGGGACGACCTGGGTCGACCACTCCGGGCACTACCCGTTGCGCCGCGCGGCGGTCTGCGCCGGCGCGCTCGTGGCCGCCGCCGCCGGCTGCTTCGTCCTGCGCTTCGCCTACCAGGGCCTGACCCTCGCGGACGTCGGCTCGTTCGTGAACATCCTGGTCGTGGCGATGTTCGCCATCTGTAGTGCCCTCGCCTTCACCCGCACCTGGGGCGGCTTCTCCGAGCGCCCCGACCCCGAGAAGCAGGCGTCCCTGCGCGGCTTCCTCGCCATCGGCTTCGTCGGCGTACTCCTCGCGTACGCGCTGCGCTGCCTGGTCGAAGCGCCGGGGGAGGGGCTCCGCCGGCGGGAGTACGAGGAGGCCGTGGCCCAGTACGAGCGCCGGGCCACCCGCCGCACCGGCAACCCCTCCAAGAAGAAGCGCCGCTGACGCTGCGCTGGCTCCCCAGGGGGAGGGTGCGACGCAGTCGCCCCTCCAGGGGCGCGGGGAACTGCGCGACCAGCCACGACGAGAGTCGAGGATCCCCACCGGCCGGAGCCACCCCCACCCCACCCCCTTGACGAGCGCACCCCCACGGAGGATATTCATCGCACGATGAATAAATCCCGGGGCGCCCCCAAACCCCCCGACCCCGCAACACAGGCCCCCGCCGTACAGGCAACGAACCTCACCGTCACCCGAGGCCAGAACAAGGTCCTCCACAACCTCACCCTCCCCGTCCCGAGAGGCCAGATCACCGGCCTCCTGGGCCCCTCCGGCTGCGGCAAATCCACCCTGATGCGCAGCCTCGTAGGCACCCAGGCCAAAGCCACCGGCACCCTCACCGTCCTCGGCCACCCCGCAGGCCACCCCACCCTCCGCACCCGCGTCGGCTACGTCACCCAGGCCCCCTCCGTCTACCGCGACCTCACCGTCCGCCAGAACCTCGCCTCCTTCGCCGCGATCCTGCTCCCGGGCCGCGCCCGCGCCGCCGAACGCCGCGAGGAGACGGACCGCGTCCTGGCCGCCGTCGACCTCACCGCCCACGCCGACGCCCTCGCCGGCCACCTCTCCGGCGGACAGCTCGGCCGCGTCTCCCTCGCCGTCGCCCTCCTCGGCACCCCCGACCTGCTCGTCCTCGACGAACCGACCGTGGGCCTCGACCCCGTGCTCCGCCGCGACCTGTGGGACCTCTTCCACCGCCTCGCCGCCGACCACGGCACGACCCTCTTCGTCTCCTCGCACGTCATGGACGAGGCCGAACGCTGCCACCGCCTCTTCCTCATGCGCGAGGGCGAACTGCTCACCGCCGCCCCCACCGGCGACACCCCCGACGAACTGCGCGCCCGCACCGGCACCGCCACCGTCGAGGAGGCGTTCCTGCACCTCGTCGACGCGGCCGCCACCACCGCCCGCCCCTGACCCCGCCCGCCCCCGCACCCAGCCCCGGGACCCGACATGAATGCGTACCGCACCACCGCCACCGCGCTGCGCGTCCTGCGCCAGTTGCGCCACGACCCGCGCACCATCGCCCTGATGCTGCTGATCCCGTGCCTGATGCTGGTCCTGCTCCGCTACGTGTTCGACGGCAGCCCCGGCACCTTCGACTCCATCGGCGCCTCGCTCCTCGGCATCTTCCCGCTGATCACGATGTTCCTGGTGACGTCCATCGCCACCCTGCGCGAACGCACCGGAGGCACCCTCGAACGGCTCCTCGCCATGCCCCTCGGCAAGGGCGACCTCATCGCCGGCTACGCCCTCGCCTTCGGCACCGTCGCCGTCGTCCAGTCCGCCCTCGCCACCGGCCTCGCGGTATGGGTCCTCGACCTGAACGTCACCGGTTCCGCCTGGCTCCTGCTCCTCGTCGCCCTGCTCGACGCGCTGCTCGGCACGGCCCTCGGCCTGTTCGTCTCGGCGTTCGCCGCGTCCGAGTTCCAGGCCGTCCAGTTCATGCCGGCGGTGATCTTCCCGCAGCTGCTCCTCTGCGGCCTGTTCGCCCCGCGCGACAGCATGCAGCCGGTTCTCACGGCGATCTCCGACGTCCTGCCCATGTCGTACGCCGTGGACGGCATGAACGAGGTCCTGCGCCACACCGACCTCACCACCGCGTACGTACGGGACGTGCTCGTCGTCGCCGGATGCGCGCTGCTCGTCCTGGCGCTCGGCGCGGCCACCCTCCGCCGCCGCACCCCCTGACCCGTCCCGCCCACCGGACACCGGGCGGCCGGCCGGGGGCGCGGTGCGAGGATGCCCCCATGAGCCAGACGAGCCAGCACCCGCGTCACAAGGTCGCCGTCCTCGGCACCGGCAAGATCGGTGAAGCCCTGCTCAGCGGAATGATCCGCGGCGGCAAGGCCCCCGCCGACCTCCTGGTCACGGCCCGCCGCCCGGAGCGCGCCGAGGAACTGCGCACCCGCTACGGCGTCACCCCGGTCACCAACCGCGAGGCCGCCGAACAGGCCGACACCCTGATCCTCACGGTCAAGCCGCAGGACATGGGCACCCTCCTCACCGAACTGGCCCCGCATCTGCCCGCCGACCGCCTGGTCATCAGCGGCGCGGCCGGCATCCCGACGACGTTCTTCGAGGAGCGCCTGCCCGCGGGCACGCCCGTCGTCCGCGTCATGACGAACACCCCGGCCCTCGTCGACGAGGCCATGTCCGTCATCTCCGCCGGTTCGCACGCGACGGCCGCCCACCTGACGCACGCCGAGCAGCTGTTCGGCTCCGTCGGCAAGACCCTGCGCGTCCCCGAGTCCCAGCAGGACGCCTGCACGGCCCTGTCCGGCTCGGGCCCGGCGTACTTCTTCTATCTCGTCGAGGCGATGACGGACGCCGGCATCCTGCTGGGCCTCCCGCGCGACAAGGCGCACGACCTCATCGTGCAGTCCGCGATCGGCGCGGCCACGATGCTCCGCGACAGCGGCGAGCACCCGGTCAAGCTCCGCGAGAACGTCACCTCCCCGGCGGGTACGACCATCAACGCCATCCGCGAGCTGGAGAACCACGGCGTCCGCGCGGCCCTCATCGCCGCCCTGGAAGCCGCCCGCGACCGCAGCCGCGAACTGGCCTCCGGCACCACGAACTGACGGGGAGCGACCGCCCGGGGCGCGAAGTTGACACGCCCCGGGCCGCTCCGTACTGTTCTCCGAGTTGTCCGACGTGAGCGCCGACCCCGGTCGGTCCCCGGACAGCCAATCCGCAAGAACCACTCACCAGCAGGGCGAGCTTCGTCGTGCTTTTGTGCGCGCTTTTGCGGAATGAGGAATCCACGTTCGAAAGAACCGGACCCCGATTAGCTCGGGAGCCGCGATTCCGCTAAAGTCTCACAGGTCGGAACGGCCCAACAGCCGGGAAGACAAACCAAGTTGGATCCCGTTCGACCGGGAATCAGGCCCGAAAGGATCTGATAGAGTCGGAACCGCCGGAAAGCCGAAAGGCCGGAAAGCGGAGCAGAACCCCGAGGAAA
>NZ_JBVKBC010000013.1:0-196350 GCF_055639095.1 Streptomyces sp. NPDC107550 | reverse complement strand
CCCGGTGCCCGGAGACGGGCACGCCGGGTTCGGGAGGCGGCACGGGGAAACCCACTGGTGGAAACACCGGCAGGGCGCCCCGAGTCGACCTCACCGACGGTCCGGTGGCGCTTGAGCCGGTTGATCCCGCACTCGACCGAGTGCCGCTGCTTGTAGTCGTCTTTGTCGAACTTCGGTGGCCGCCCAGCACGCGATCCGCGCTTGAGGCGGTTGCGGACCCGGTCCGCCGGTACCGGGACGGTGTAGACCCGCTCCGACGGCCCATGACGTTCGGGCACGTCCCGCCACGGTGCACCGGTTCGGTCCCCCACCGTATGCCGTCCATCAGTTGTCGCCGCGGCCATACCTGCGGCCGACCCGGCTTGATGCCCGTCGGCAGCAGGGGCTCAAGCCGGGCCCACCGGCCGTTTCGTCAGATCCCCGCGTCCCACGGACTTGATGATCAACGAACAAGAACCGCTTTCGCAACGGACCCTAGGAGCGGCCCTCAGGTGACCCGCTCCGCCATTGCGAGGAAGCGCGTGTCCTCGTCCGCGTACGACGTCAGACGCCACCCCGCCTCGGCCAGCAGCGGCCGGAGGTTGGGCTCCGCCCGGAGGTCGTCCGGGGTGAGCTGTCTGCCGTGGCGGGCGGCGAGCGCGGCGCGGCCGATCGGGTGGAACAGCGCCAGCAGCCCGCCGGGCCGCACCACGCGCGCCAACTCGCCCAAGTCCGCCACCGGGTGCGGCAGATGCGAGATGAGACCCGCGCCGAACACCGCGTCCAGGGAGCCGTCGCGCAGCGGCAGCCGCCTCACATCGGTGAGCAGCAGCCGCCCGTGCCGGTCCCGGCCCTCCCGTACGGCCGCCGTCAGCATCTGCGGAGTCAGGTCGGCGCCGACGACCACGCCCGACGGCCCGACCGCCGCGCGCAGCGGCGGCAGCGCGCGCCCGGTGCCACAGCCCGCGTCGAGTACCCGGTCGCCCGCGCGCAGCCCGAGCGCGGCCACCGCGGCGGCGTAGGCGGGGCCGTCGTCCGGGAACCGGGCGTCCCAGCCGGCGGCACGGGCCCCGAAGAACTCCTGCACACGTGTGGCGTCATCGCTCATGTGCTCCATGATTGCTCACCCCACTGACAACCGGCGTGACCCGTACGGGGGAGCGCTGGTCGAAAGATCCCTCGGAGAACCGAAACTGTCGCATGCGCGTGCGGTGCACATGTTCGACCCCGACACGATCGTTCCGGCACGCATCTCTGTCATATTCCAGCAGCTTTCGAAATGCGCCCCTCTTGTGCGCCCCCGCCGCGACTAGCGTCCCGGGGCCATGGGACACCTGGACCACGCCACCTTCGGCTGGCTTACCCCCGCACTGTCGTACGTGATGGCCTGCATAGGCGCCGCGCTCGGCCTGCGCTGCACCGTGCGCGCGCTCGCCGCCACCGGCCGGGCGCGCCGCAACTGGCTCATCACCGCGGCCTCCGCTGTCGGCACCGGCATCTGGACGATGCACTTCGTCGCCATGCTCGGCTTCGGCGTCACCGGCACCGAGATCCGCTACAACGTGCCGCTGACCATCCTCAGTCTCGTCGTCGCCGTCCTGGTCGTCGGTGTCGGCGTCTTCACCGTCGGCTACAGCCGCGAACGCGGGCGCGCGCTCGCCGTGGGCGGCCTCACGACCGGCCTCGGCGTGGCGAGCATGCACTACCTCGGCATGGCCGCCCTGAGGCTGCACGGGCGCGTCGGCTACGACCCGGTGCTCGTCGCGATCTCCGTCGTCATCGCGGTCGTCGCCGCGACGGCCGCCCTGTGGGCCGGCCTCAACATCAAGTCGCCCGCCGCCGTCGCGGTCGCCTCGCTCGTCATGGGCGGCGCGGTCAGCAGCATGCACTACACGGGCATGATGGCGGTCAGCGTCCACGTGACCCCCTCGGCCACGACGCTGCCCGGGGCGACCGCGATGCAGTTCATCTTCCCGCTCGCCGTCGGCCTCGGCTCGTACCTCTTCCTGACCTCCGCGTTCGTCGCACTGTCCCCGACAGCCGACGAGAAACAGGCGTCCGCCTCCGCGCAGCGCCCGCTGGAGAGCCTCAGCCACTGACCGCGCAGCACGTCGCCCGCCCAACCCGGTCGCCGGGCCCAGCCGTCTGACGCCTCGTCGGTCCTGGCCCGCGGCCCAGGCCTTGTCCACCGCACAGGCCCACCCACGGCCCAGCCCCAAGCACCGTCAGGCCCCACGCACCGCCAGGACGCCACCCGCCGCTCAGGCCCCCGAAGCCGGGGACGCCGCCGATGTCCCACGCCGCGACCCGCACCAGACCCCGAACGAGGAGGCCATGCGCCCGCCCCGCACCTCGCCGCCCGACGGCCCGCCCCAGCTCGCCCCGCCCCCGCCGCGCGGCCGGCGCGCCCACGCCGGGCCGCCCGCCGCCGAGGACGCCCGCCCCGCTGCGGAGACGGCCCCGGACGTGCCGCCCACACGCGTGGGCAGACGTCGCCTGCGTCCCCGTACCGTCCGGGCCAAGATCGTCTGTCTCCTGATGGTGCCCGTGGTCTCACTGCTCGCCCTGTGGGCGTACGCCACGGTCAGCACCGCCCAGGACATCGCGCGGCTGCGCCAGGTGCAGCGCGTCGACAGCGTCGTGCGCGCGCCCCTCGCCGACGCCGTCGCCGCCCTCCAGGCCGAACGCACCGCCGCCGTCGCCTACGCGACCCGGCCCGCGCCCGCCCGCGCCGACGACCTCCAGCGCCTCTCCCGCGCCACCGACCGGGCCGTCGCCGCCCTCCGCCTCGGCAAGGGCAACACCGTCGCGGACGGCGCCGACCTGCCGCACGCCGTCGCCGGCCGGCTCGACACCTTCGTCACCACCGCCGAACGCCTCACCACCGTGCGCTCCGCCGTACGCGACCGTTCCGCGAACTGGAGCACCGCCTACGCGCGGTACACCACCGCCATCGGTGACGCCTTTGCCGTGAACGGGGCGCTCACCGGCATCCAGGACGCAGCGCTCGGCTCCGACGCGCGCGTGCTGCTCGAATTCGGCCGCTCCGGCGAGATGCTCTCCCGCGAGGACGCGCTGCTCACCGGCGCCCGCCTCGCCGGTGGCCTCGACGGCGCGCGGCTGCGCCTGTTCACCGGCGCGGTCCAGATGCGCCGGGACCTCGCGGAGACCGCCGCCACCGACCTGCGCGGCCCCGGCCAAGCGGCCTGGGAGCGGCTGGTGAGGACGGGGGCCTACCGTGACGTCCGCACCGCCGAGGACCACGCGCTCGCCACCCGCGCCGGGCGCCCCGCCATCGAGCAGGCGCCCGCCGGCACCTGGGACCCCGCCCACAGCGCCGTGCAGAGCGGCATGCGCACCCTCGCCTCCGACGCGGCCCGCAGCGCCGCCGACCGCGCCGACCCGTTCGCGCGGGGCGTGCTCACCTCGGCCGGCGGCGCCGTCCTGCTCGGCCTCGCCGCCGTCGCCGCCTCCCTCGTCATCTCCGTGCGCATCGGCCGCGGCCTCGTCGTCGAACTCGTCAGCCTGCGCAACACCGCTCTGGAGATCGCCCGCCGCAAACTCCCGCACACCATGCGGAAGCTGCGCGCGGGCGAGGAGATCGACGTGTCCGCCGAGGCGCCCCTCGGGCCCCCCGCCGAGGACGAGATCGGCCAGGTCTCCGAGGCCCTCACCACGGTCCACCGCGCCGCCCTGCACGCCGCCGTGGAACGCGCCGAGCTGGCCAGCGGCATCTCCGGGGTCTTCGTCAACCTCGCCCGCCGCAGCCAGGTCCTCGTCCACCGCCAACTCGGCCTCCTGGACAGCATGGAACGCCGCGCCGAGGACCCCAACGAACTCGGTGACCTCTTCCGCCTCGACCACCTCACCACCCGCATGCGGCGCCACGCGGAGAGCCTCATCATCCTGTCCGGCGCCGCCCCCGGCCGCGCCTGGCGCATGCCCGTCCCGCTCACCAACGTCGTACGGGCCGCCGTCTCCGAGATCGAGGACTACGCGCGCGTGGAGGTACGTCAGCTCGCCGACGCCGGTGTCGCCGGCGCGGGCGTCGCCGACCTCACGCATCTGCTCGCGGAACTCGTCGAGAACGCCGCCCAGTTCTCCCCGCCCCACACCAAGGTGCGCGTCAGCGGCGAAGTCGTCGGCAACGGATACGCCATCGAGATCGAGGACCGCGGGCTCGGCATGGGCAAGGAGACGCTCGCCGAGGCCAACAGCCGCATCGAGCACTCCGAGGCGCTCGACCTGTTCGACAGCGACCGGCTCGGCCTGTTCGTCGTGAGCCGCCTCGCCAACCGCCACGACATCAAGGTGCATCTGCGCAACTCGCCCTACGGAGGCACCACGGCCGTCGTCCTGCTGCCCACCTCCCTGCTCCACAAGGACACCGCCGCCCCGGCCGACAGCATCGGCGCCGCCGACGGCGCCGCCCACCCGCCCATCGACGAAGAACGCCGTTACGCGCGCGTGCCCGAACCCGAAGCAGCGCCCATGAACGGCAACCACGTACCCGCACCGCACCCGCGCCCCGCGCTCGCCCAGGCCGTACCCGAGACGGCCCCCGAACCAGCCCCGCACCCGCCCGGCGTCACCGCGCTGCGCACCCGCAGGCCCCTGGCCGACGGCGGCGACCGGGCGCCCGCCCCGGCGGACGACAGCGACGGACTCCCGCGCCGTGTGCGTCAGGCCAGCCTCGCCCCGCAACTGCGCGAACGGCCCGACGCACGCCCCGCACCCACCCGCGTCCCCGACCTCGGAGAACGCACCCCCGAACAGGCCCGCGCCCGCATGGCGTCCTTCCGGGACGGCTGGGTCAGAGGCGGCGGACGCCGGCCCGGCAGCGACAGCACCGAAGGAGACCTCACATGATCAAGGAACCGACCACGGGCCCGGGCGCCGTCCACGGCTCCGGCGAACTGGACTGGCTCCTGGACGACTTGGTGCTGCGCGTCAGCGAACTGCGGCACGCCGTCGTCCTGTCCAACGACGGACTCGCCGTGGGCGCCTCCAACGGCCTCGGCCGGGAGGACGCCGAGCACCTCGCCGCCGTCGCCTCCGGCTTCAACAGCCTCGCCAAGGGCACCGGCCGGCACTTCGGCACCGGAGGCGTGCGCCAGACGATGGTCGAGATGGACGACGGCTTCCTCTTCGTGGCCGCCGCGGGCGACGGCTCCTGCCTCGCCGTCCTGAGCGCCGTCACGGCCGACATCGGCCTGGTCGCCTACGAGATGGCCCGCTTGGTCAAACGCGTGGGTGAGCACCTGTACACGCCGTCGAGGTTCGCCGGCCAGCCGCCCACCGCGAGCTGACGGGCACGGACCGCACCATGAACGACGACAGGTTCGCCGACGTCTACCGGGCCGTCGAGGCGTACCGGCAGGCGGACCGCGACAGTGACCACCCCGACGAGTACGGCGACGACTTCACCGACGCGTACGCGGACGGGTACGGCGACGAGCGCGGAGGCACGTACGCGCAGCGCTACGCGCGCGAGGACGGGCACCACGGTCCGTACGGCCACGACGGCGAGGAGCAGCGCGGCAGCGCCCAGGACCAGGGCAGCCAGTGGTTCGACCACGAGGCCGGACCTCTCGTACGGCCCTACGCCCTGACCGGCGGGCGCACCACTGCCGGCCCTCAGGGTGCGCGGTTCGACCTGATCGCCCTGGTCAGCCTCGATGTCGTCGTGCTCGCCGCGCACGACGACGCCGCCTACGGCCCCGAGCACCGCTCGATCATCGACATGTGCCGGGTGGAGACGCAGACGGTCGCCGAACTCGCCGCCGGCACCGATCTGCCCGTGGGCGTGATCCGCGTGCTCCTCGGCGACCTCCTGGAACTGGGCTGCGTGAAGGTCAGCAGGCCGGTACCGCCCGCACAGCTACCGGACGAGAAGATCCTGAGGGAAGTCATCGATGGGCTCCGAGCACTCTGACGCCATGGCCACCGACACGACGGCGGCCATGGCCCTGAAGATCCTGGTCGCGGGCGGCTTCGGGGTGGGCAAGACCACCCTGGTCGGCGCGGTCAGCGAGATCCGGCCGCTGCGCACCGAGGAGCAGTTGAGCGAACTCGGCCAGAACGTGGACGACACCGCCGGAGTCGCCCGCAAGACGACCACGACCGTCGCCATGGACTTCGGCCGCATCACCATCAGGTCGGGGCTGTCGCTCTACCTGTTCGGTACGCCGGGCCAGGACCGCTTCTGGTTCCTGTGGGACGAACTGTCCCAGGGCGCGCTGGGCGCCGTCGTCCTCGCGGACACCCGCCGCCTGGAGGACTGCTTCCCGGCGGTGGACTACTTCGAGCACCGCCGCATCCCGTTCGTCGTCGCCGTCAACTGCTTCACCGGCGCGCGCGCGTACGGGGAGAGCGATGTGGCCCGCGCCCTCGACCTGGACAGCGGCACGCCGGTGGTGCTGTGCGACGCGCGCGAGAAGGACTCCGGGAAGGAGGTGCTCATCCGGCTGGTGGAGTACGCCGGGCGGATGCACACCGCCCGGCTGCTCGACTCCGTGGGCTGACGCGCGGGCGCCGCCGGTCAGTCCGCCACGCCGCCCAGGGCCACGACCTTCTCCACCCGTACGCGGACGACGAGTTCGCCCGGTACGCCGTTGCGCCGGCCGAACTCCTCGGCCCGCTCGGCGCCCATGTACCGGGCGCCGATCCGGGTGGCCGAATCCAGCAGTTCGTCCGGGTCCTCGCTCAGCTCTGCGCGCCCCTGCACGGTCACGAACGAGAACGGAGGCCGCTCGTCGTCGACGCAGAGGGCGACACGTCCGTCGCGCGCCAGGTTGCGGCCTTTGACCGTGTCCTTTCCGGTGTTGAACACGATGTCGTCCCCGTCCACGACGAACCAGACAGGCGCGATGTGCGGGCTGCCGTCGGCCCGGACGGTCGACAGTTTGGCGGTGCGGGTGCCTTCGGAGACGAAGGTCTTCCATTCCTCATCGGTCATCTTGTGTGCCATGGACCCATCCTGCTTGCCCGGAGGGCAACCGTGGGTAAGGCTGGCGGGACAGATCCTCCGAGCAGGGGAGCGATCCCCTCGGGGCGGGGACCCACAGGGAAGCGGGGAGACGGGATCATGGTGCAGAACGCGAAACTCGGGTGGCTGCTGGACGATCTGACAGAGCGTGTGGATCACGTACGGCACGCCCTGGTCCTGTCCAACGACGGGCTCGTCACGGGCGCCAGTACGGGACTGCGCCGCGAGGACGCCGAGCACCTGGCCGCCGTCTCCTCCGGGCTGCACAGCCTCGCCAAGGGGTCCGGGCGGCACTTCGGCGCGGGCGGGGTGCGGCAGACCATGATCGAGTTCGATGACGCGGTCCTCTTCGTCACCGCGGCGGGCGACGGCAGTTGCCTGTGCGTGCTCAGCGGCGCCGAGGCCGACATCGGCCAGGTGGCGTACGAGATGACCCTCCTCGTCAACCGGGTCGGTGAGCACCTCGGCGTGGACGCCCGCCAGCCGGGACGGATAACCGCCGGAGACCTCTGACCGGACGGATCGGCGCCCACGTTCCCGCTTCCCGCCGCGCCTCTGTCCTGCTTCGGTCATGGCTCGGACGCGCCTCGCCCAAGCCTTGATGGTGCGGCGCTGACCTGCGGAGACGTGGCGGGGACGAAAGTTATCCACAGGCCCGGACGAGATTTCTCGATCCGGGCTACGGTTTTCCCAGGCGGTCACGGAGAGTGACTGCCCGTCATCGACCGACGCACGGCCGACCGGGGGAGAACCAGCATGCACACCATCACGCAGGACCACACGAGGACCCGTTCGCAGGGGAGCGCCGCCCGCGAACTGGGGCTGAAGCGGACCGAGTTCGACCTCGCCGTCCGGCTCGGACGCATCCGCACCGTCCCCGCGTCCGACGGAGGCAGGCGTCGCGTGACCCAGGAGGAGATCGACCGGATCCGGGACTCCGAGGGCTTCCCCGATCGCCTGCGCCGACAGGTACGGGTCGTCGGCACGGCCGAGGGGGCGAAGCTCATGGGCATCCCGCCCAGCCGCTTCACCCGCTTCGCCCGCGCGGGACTGCTCATCCCGGCGAAGTTCTACCTCAACCGCTACCGGACCGTCGTCTGGCTCTATCTCGCCGAGGAACTGGTCGAGTTCGCGCGGGCCGCGCCGAACGCCCCGCTGCTCACCGGGCGGGCGCCGGAGAAGATCCGGGCGCGCCTCGCCACCGGGGAGGACCTGCGTCCGCGCAACTGGCGCTCCCGACACGCCACTTACCTGCTCGGACGCAGCGACGACCCATGGGAGCGGGCCGCTGCCATCGCCACGCTGCTGGCCCCGGCCCAGCTCGCCGAGCTGGTGGAGAACCCCGACGAGCGGGCCCGCCTGGAGCGGCTGCGCCCCGAGGAGACATGGTTCGGGGCGCCCGACTCGCCGGCCGCCAAGCCCCTCGAACGCATCCTCGTCGCCGACGGCCCGCACGAACTGAGCTGGATCAGGGCGAATCTGCTGCTCTGCCTCGCGCAGGCCCGCCGCGGCCGCCCCGCGTACGAGCTGTCCGGCTCCGAGGACCGCCCGGCCCCGCCGATGCCGGCTCCGCAGTCGCCGACCTCGCCGTCTTCCGCCCGTGCTGGGGGACCGCCGGCGCGGGTACGAGAGCAGGGACACGGGCCGGCGCGGGGGCCGGTACGGGAGGCACGGGCTTCGACGCCCGCAGCGCCCCGTCCCGGGCGGCCCGAACCGGCCCGGAGCCTGTGGGAGCGCCTGCTCGGCAGACGCGTCTGAGGGCTCGGCCGCTCGGCGGACGCGGCTGAGGGATCGCCTGCCCGGCGGACGCGGCTGAGGGATCGGCCTGTACAGCAGACCCGGCTGAGGCGCGTCACGCGGCACGTCCCGCCACGGCGGACCGCTCGGTGTGCTCGGTGCCTTCGGAGCTCGCGCCCCTACCGGGACGGCTCGACGGCGTCCAAGTCCTGCGCGTAGTGCTCGATCGCGGCGCGGTAGGCGGCGATGTCCGCATCCCCGCTCGTGTCCGCGAGGACGGTGAGCAGGAGCCGCATCCCGTCACGGGCGCGCCCCGCGTTGTACAGCGCCATCGCCAGGAACGTCTTGAGGGCGTTGTCGTCGGGGAACTCCGCGCTGGCCTCGCTCAGCGTCCTCACGGCCTGCGGGTACCGGCCCAGCGTGCGGTACGTGCTGCCGAGGCCGAGCAGCGCCCCACGGCGTTCGTCGGCATCGAGGCCGGTGCCCCGGACGGCGGCGACATAGTGCGGGACGGCGTCCGCCTCCAGGCCGAGCACGTCGTGCGCCCAAGCGGTCTGGTACGCGATCGCCGCGTCGTCGGGGTAGCGGGCGCGCAGGCCGAGGAGGAGCGCACGGGCCTCCTCGCGGCGCCCCGACTCCCGCAGCCGCACGGCACGCGCGAGCAGGTCGTCGCGCTCGCTCCCCGCCGACGTCACGCGCCGAGCTTCCGGAACAGACCCTCCTGGACGACGGACACCAGCAGCCGGCCTTCGCGGTCGTAGATCCGGCCGCGCGCGAGACCCCGGCCGCCGGTGGCGATCGGCGACTCCTGGTCGTACAGGAACCACTCATCGGCACGGAAAGGACGGTGGAACCACATGGCGTGGTCGAGGGAGGCCATGTCGAAGCCGCGCGGCCCCCACAGCGGCTCGACGGGCAGCCGCACGGCGTCGAGCAGCGTCATGTCGCTCGCGTACGTGAGGGCGCAGGTGTGCACGAGCGGGTCATCGCCGAGAGGCCCGACCGCGCGCATCCACACGGCGCTGCGCGGCTCGGCCGACTCGACCTCCTGCGGGGTCCAGCGCAGCCGGTCCACATAGCGGATGTCGAAGGGCTGGCGGCGCGCCATCCGCTCCAGCGCCTCGGGCAGCGCGCCCAGATGGCCCCTGATCTCGTCGGCGATGGTCGGCAGCGACTCCGGGTCCGGCACCTGCCGGGCCGCCGGCAACTGATGCTCGAAGGCACCCTCTTCGGGCTTGTGGAAGGAGGCGGTGAGATTGAAGATCGTGCGACCCTGCTGGACGGCCGTCACCCGGCGTGTGGTGAAGGACCGACCGTCCCGCACCCGCTCGACCTGGTACACGATCGGCACCCCGGGGCGGCCCGGGCGCAGGAAGTACGCGTGCAGCGAGTGCACGGGCCGGTCGCCGTCCGTGGTGCGGCCGGCCGCGACCAGCGCCTGCCCGGCGACCTGCCCGCCGAAGACACGCTGGAGGGACTCCTCCGGGCTGCGGCCACGGAAGATGTTGACCTCGATCTGCTCCAGGTCGAGCAGGTCGACGAGCCGCTCCGCAGGATTCGTCATGCGTGGTTCTCTCTCGTATGCGCGGCCGGACGGCTCCGGCGCGGGGACGCCGCCGGACCCTACCGTCCGGCGGCGCCGTGATCTACTGCTGCCCGACGTCCGTGACGCGGACGACGGCCCGGCCCTCGGCGTCCGAGGCCGCGAGGTCGACCTCGGCGCTGATGCCCCAGTCGTGGTCCCCGTTCGGGTCGAGGAAGGTCTGCCGCACCTTCCACAGCCCGTGCTCCGGGTCCTCCTCGATCATCAGCAGCTTCGGGCCGCGCGCGTCCGGGCCCGTGCCCAGGTCGTCGTACTCGTCCCAGTACTTGTCCATGGCCTCGCCCCAGGCGTCCGCGTCCCAGCCCGAGTCGGCGTCCATCTCGCCCAGTTCGTCGACGTTGTCGAGGGCGGCCAGTTCGACGCGGCGGAACATCGCGTTGCGGACGAGGACGCGGAAGGCGCGCGCGTTCGCCGTGACCGGCTTGACCTGGTCGGCCTTCTCCTGCGCCTCCTCGGCGGTCATCACCTCGGGGTTCGCCAACTGCTCCCACTCGTCGAGCAGGCTGGAGTCGACCTGGCGCACCATCTCGCCGAGCCAGGCGATCAGGTCCTCCAGGTCCTCGGACTTCAGATCGTCGGGGACGGTGTGCTCCAGCGTCTTGTACGCGCTGGCCAGGTAGCGCAGCACGATGCCCTCGGTCCGGGCCAGCTCGTAATACGACACGAACTCCGTGAAGGACATCGCCCGTTCGTACATGTCACGGATGACGGACTTCGGCGACAGCGGGTGGTCGCCGACCCACGGGTGGCTCGTGCGGTACGTGTTGTACGCGTGGAACAGCAGCTCCTCGAGCGGCTTCGGGTACGAGATGTCCTGGAGGCGCTCCATGCGCTCCTCGTACTCGACGCCGTCCGCCTTCATCAGCGCGACCGCCTCCCCGCGCGCCTTGTTCTGCTGCGCGTGCAGGATCTGCCGGGGGTCGTCCAGCGTCGACTCGACGACGGACACCATGTCCAGCGCGTACGACGGCGACTCCTTGTCGAGCAGGTCGAACGCGGCGAGGGCGAACGTGGACAGCGGCTGGTTCAGCGCGAAGTCCTGCTGGAGATCGACCGTCAGCCGCACGATCCGGCCCGTCGCGTCCGGCTCGTCCAGCTTCTCGACGATGCCGCCGTCCAGCAGCGAGCGGTAGATGGCGATGGCCCGGCGGATGTGCCGCAACTGCGCCTTGCGCGGCTCGTGGTTGTCCTCCAGGAGCGTGCGCATCGCGTCGAACGCGTTGCCCGGGCGGGCGATGACCGACAGGAGCATGGTGTGCGTGACACGAAAGCGCGAGGTCAGCGGCTCGGGATCGGAGGCGATCAGCTTCTCGAACGTGTTCTCCGTCCAGCCGACGAAGCCCTCCGGCGCCTTCTTGCGCACCACCTTGCGGCGCTTCTTCGGGTCGTCGCCGGCCTTGGCGAGCGCCTTCTCGTTCTCGATGACGTGCTCGGGCGCCTGCGCCACGACGAACCCGGCGGTGTCGAACCCGGCCCGCCCGGCGCGACCGGCGATCTGGTGGAACTCGCGGGCGCGCAGGGTGCGGACCCGGTTGCCGTCGTACTTGGTGAGCGCGGTGAACAGCACGGTACGGATCGGCACGTTGACCCCGACGCCGAGCGTGTCCGTACCACAGATCACCTTCAGCAGCCCGGCCTGCGCGAGCTTCTCCACCAGGCGGCGGTACTTGGGCAGCATGCCGGCGTGATGCACGCCGATGCCGTGCCGTACGTAGCGCGAGAGGTTGCGGCCGAACTTGGTGGTGAAGCGGAAGTTGCCGATCAGCTCGGCGATCTGGTCCTTCTCCTCCCGCGTGCACATGTTGATGCTCATCAGGGCCTGCGCCCGCTCGACGGCCTGCGCCTGCGTGAAGTGCACGATGTAGACCGGGGCCTGCTTCGTCTCCAGCAGTTCGGTCAGGGTCTCCGTGAGCGGCGTGAGCCGGTACTCGTAGGACAGCGGCACCGGACGGGTCGCCGAGCGGACCACCGACGTGGGCCGGCCGGTGCGCCGGGTCAGGTCCTTCTCGAACATCGAGACGTCGCCGAGCGTCGCGGACATGAGGATGAACTGGGCCTGCGGCAGTTCGAGCAGCGGGATCTGCCAGGCCCAGCCGCGGTCGGCCTCCGCGTAGAAGTGGAACTCGTCCATGACGACCTGGCCCACGTCGGCCCGGGCGCCGTCACGCAGTGCGATGGAGGCGAGGACCTCGGCGGTGCAGCAGATGACCGGCGCGTCCGCGTTGACCGAGGCGTCGCCGGTGAGCATGCCGACGTTCTCCGTGCCGAACAGCTTGCACAGCTCGAAGAACTTCTCGGAGACCAGTGCCTTGATGGGCGCGGTGTAGAAGGTGACCTCGTCGCGGGCGAGTGCCGCGAAGTGCGCGCCCGCCGCGATCATGCTCTTGCCGGAGCCGGTGGGGGTCGAGACGATCACGTTCGCCCCGGACACCGCCTCGATCAGCGCCTCCTCCTGGTGGGGATAGAGGGTCAGCCCGCGTTCCTGAGCCCACGACTCGAAGGCGTCGTAGAGGGCGTCCGGGTCGGCGGTCTGCGGGAGCTGATCGATAAGGGTCACCCCACCATCTTGCCTGCCTTCCGTCCCGATCCGGCAATCGGATGCCCGCACGAAGATCATGAACGCTACGCTGAGTCGCCGACGAGCCGTCAGAACCGTCAGAACGCCGGTGCACCCCGCCGGGCGACAGGACGTCGGCACATGGGACACACCGCCGCCGCGCAGGCGCCGGGCACAACAGGAACAGGGGCGGATCACAGCCATGATGGGACCGGCACACTCGCTGTCAGGAGCGGCGGCCTGGCTGGGGGTGGGCGCGGCAGCGGCAGCCGCCGGGCATCCGATGCCCTGGCCCGTGATCCTCGTCGGGGCGCTGATCTGCGCGGGCGCCGCGCTCGCCCCCGACCTCGACCACAAGGCCGCGACCATCTCACGCGCCTTCGGGCCGCTCTCCCGGGGCCTGTGCGAGATCGTCGACAAGCTGTCCTACGGCGTCTACAAGGCCACCCGAATGAAGGGCGACCCGCGCCGCTCCGGCGGCCACCGCACGCTCACCCATACGTGGCTGTGGGCGGTGCTCATCGGCGGCGGCACGTCCGTCGCGGCGATCACCGGCGGGCGCTGGACGGTCCTCGCCATCCTCTTCGTCCACATGGTGCTCGCCATCGAGGGCCTGCTGTGGCGGGCCGCGCGCGGCTCCAGCAGCGACATACTGGTGTGGCTGCTCGCCGCGACCAGTGCCTGGATCCTCGCCGGTGTCCTGGACAAGCCGGGCAACGGGGCGGACTGGCTGTTCACCGACCCGGGCCAGGAGTACCTGTGGCTGGGCCTGCCGATCGTGCTCGGCGCCCTGGTCCACGACATCGGCGACGCGCTCACGGTCTCGGGTTGCCCGATCCTGTGGCCCATCCCCATCGGCCGCAAGCGCTGGTACCCGGTGGGCCCGCCCAAGATGATGCGGTTCCGGGCCGGCAGCTGGGTCGAGCTGAAGATCCTCATGCCGGTGTTCATGCTGCTCGGCGGCGTGGGCTGCGCGGCGGCACTCGGCGTCATCTGACCCCACCGCCACCGCCCCATCCACCGTCACCCCCGCCACCGGGGGCAGCGCCCGCGCCGCCGCCCCCGGGATCGCCACAGGGATCGCCGCCACCCCTGCCGCCGGGGGCAACGCCACTCCACCCACTGGGGTCGCCGTCACCCGCACCGCAGGGGGCACCGTCACCCCGGCCTCGGCCACCGCGCTCGTCAGCCGTGCCAGGAGCGCCAGAGCGCGGCGTACGCGCCGTCCGCCGCGACCAGGTCGTCGTGGCTGCCCAGCTCCCGGATGCGGCCGTCCTCCACGACGGCGATCACGTCGGCGTCGTGCGCGGTGTGCAGCCGGTGGGCGATGGCGACGACCGTCCGCCCGTCGAGGACGCGGCCGAGGGAGCGCTCCAGGTTCCGCGCGGCCCGCGGGTCGAGCAGCGAGGTCGCCTCGTCAAGCACCAGCGTGTGCGGGTCGGCGAGGACGAGCCGGGCCAGCGCGATCTGCTGCGCCTGCGCCGGGGTGAGCGCCGTGCCGCCCGAGCCGACCTCCGTGTCCAGTTCCTCGGGCAGGGCGCGGGCCCAGCCGTCGGCGTCGACCGCGCCGAGCGCCGCCCACAGCTCGGCGTCCTCGGCGCCGGACCGGGCGAGCCGGAGGTTGTCACGCAGGGAGCCCACGAAGACGTGGTGTTCCTGGTTGACGAGGGCGACGTGGGAGCGGACGTGCTCGGCCCGCATCCGCGACAGTTCCGCGTCGCCGAGCGTGACCCGGCCCGTGCGCGGCGCGTAGATCCCGGCCAGCAGCCGCCCGAGCGTCGACTTGCCCGCGCCGGACGGTCCGACCAGGGCGAGACGGGTGCCGGGGGCGACCTTCAAGGAGACCTCGCGCAGCACGTCGACGCCCTCGCGGTAGCCGAAGTGGACGTCCCGCGCGTGCACGTCCCGCCCGTCCGGACGCACCGAGGCGTCACCCGCGTCGGGCTCGATGTCCCGGACGCCCACGAGCCGCGCCAGGGACACCTGGGCGACCTGGAGTTCGTCGTACCAGCGCAGGATCAGCCCCAGCGGGTCCACCATCATCTGCGCGATGAGCGCGCCCGTGGTGAGCTGCCCCACGCCGATCCAGCCCTTCAGGACGAAGACACCGCCGACGAGGAGGACGGACAGGAGGACGAGGACGTGCACGGCGTTGATCACCGGGAAGAAGACCGAGCGCAGGAAGAGGGTGTACCGCTCCCACGAGGTCCATTCCGCGATCCGGCGTTCGGACAGCTGGACGCGGCGCTCGCCGAGCCGGTGGGCCTCGACGGTCCGCCCGGCGTCGACGGTCTCAGCGAGCGCCGCGGCGACGGCGGCGTACCCGGCGGCCTCCGAGCGGTACGCGGAGGGCGCCCGCCGGAAGTACCAGCGGCACCCCACGAGCAGCACCGGCACGGCGAGGAGGACCGCAGGGGCCAGCGGCGGCGCCGTCACCGTGAGCCCGCCGATCAGCAGCGCCACCCAGACGACGCCGATGGACAACTGGGGCACGGCCTCGCGCATGGCGTTGGCGAGCCGGTCCACGTCCGTCGTGATCCGCGACAGCAGATCGCCGGTGCCGGCCCGCTCCAGGACGCCCGGGGGCAGCCCGACGGACCGTACGAGGAAGTCCTCGCGCAGGTCCGCCAGCATCCGCTCGCCGAGCATCGCCCCGCGCAACTGCACCTCCCGGACGAAGACCGCCTGGACGAGCAGGGCGACGACGAACAGGGCGATGGTCCGCTCCAGATGCAGGGCGCCCAGACCGCCGGGCCCGTCGGAGACGTCCTGGATCAGCCCGCCCAGCAGATAGGGGCCGGCCATGGAGGCGACGACGGCTACGGTGTTGACGCCGATCAGGAGCAGGAAGGCGCGCCGGTGGCGCCGGTACAGCTCGCGGACGTAGGCGCGGACCGTGGCCGGGGCGCCGACCGGCAGAGTGTGGGCGGTGGTGGGGGCCGCCGGGTCGTAGGCCGGGGGCGCTACGCCGATCATGCCGTCTCCTCGATGTCGATGGCGGTCTCGAAGTCGATGCCGATGTCCGCTCGCCCCGCGCTGGCGTCGGCACCGGGGTCGGTGCCCGGGCCCGGGTGCCCGGCGGCGGACTCCTCGTCGGTCTCGCGGGTGACGACCGCGCGGTACCGGGGCTCGGTGCGCACCAGTTCGCGGTGGGTGCCGACGGCGGTGGCCTCGCCCTCGTCGACGAACACGACGCGGTCGGCGCGGTCGAGCAGCAGCGGCGACGAGGTGAGCACCACCGTCGTGCGGCCCTCGCGCAGCGCCCGCACGCCCTGGGCGATCCGCGCCTCGGTGTGCGAGTCGACGGCCGAGGTCGGCTCGTCAAGGACGAGCACCGCCGGGTCCGTCACCAGCGACCGGGCCAGGGCGAGTCGCTGGCGCTGCCCGCCGGACAGCGACCGGCCGCGTTCGGTGATGCGGGCGCTCATCGGGTCGTCGTCGAGCGAGGTCTGGAGCAGGGCGGCGAGCACATCGGAGCACTGGGCGGCGTCCAGTGCGCGGTGCGGCGGGACCTGCCCGGAGGAGGGCACGTCGAGGAGTTCCGCGAGCGTGCCCGAGAGCAGCACCGGGTCCTTGTCCTGGACGAGCACCGCCGGACGGGCCTGCTCCAGCGGCAGTTCGTCGAGCGCGACGCCGCCGAGCAGCGCGGAGGGCGGGCAGGCACTGCCCGTGTCGCGCGGGTCGTCGTCGCTGGTGGGATGGCCGCCGAGGCGTTCCGCGAGCCGGCCGGCGAAGTCCGGGTCGCCGCACACCACAGCGGTGAGCAACCCGGCCGGGGCCAGGAGACCCGTCGCCGGGTCGTACAGATCGCCGCTCACGGAAGGCGCCGGGGAAGGGCGCGAAGCGCTGGGCTCGGGTGAGGCGCCGGCCGGGTCGGTGACGCGCTCCAGAGCGAGCACGCGCGCCGCGCGCTGGGCGGAGGGGCGTGAGAAGGAGTACGCCTTGGCGATCTCCTCGAAGTGCCGGAGGGGGTAGTTGAGGATCATCACCGCGCTGTAGACGGTCACGAGTTCACCGACGGCGATCCGGCCCTCGCGGGCGAGATGGACGCCGTACCAGACGACGGCGATGAGCAGCAGGCCAGGAAGGAGGACTTGGATCGCGGAGATCAGCGACCACATGCGGGCGCTGCGCACGGCGGCCTGCCGCACCTCCTGGGAGGCGCGCCGGTAGCGGTCGAGGAACAGTTCCTCTCCGCCGATGCCGCGCAGCACGCGCAGCCCGGCGACGGTGTCCGAGGCGAGTTCGGTGGCCCGGCCCGCCTTGTCCCGCTGCCGGTCGGCGCGGCGCGTGGCCCGGGGCAGCAGCGGCAGCACCGACACGGCGAGGACGGGCACGCCGAGGGCGACGACGACGCCGAGCGCCGGCTGGTAGAGGACGAGCCCGACGCAGACCAGGACCACGGTGGTCGCGGCGGCGGCGAAGCGGGACAGCGCCTCGACGAACCAGCCGATCTTCTCGACGTCGCCCGTGGACACGGCCACGATCTCGCCCGCCGCGACGCGCCGGGTCAGGGCGGCGCCGAGCGCGGCGGTCTTGCGGGCCAGGAGTTGCTGGACGCGGGCGGCGGCGGTGATCCAGTTCGTGACCGCCGTGCGGTGCAGCATCGTGTCGCCGACCGCGATGCCGACGCCGAGCAGCACGATCAGCGCGCCCGCGAGGGCGAGCCGGGTTCCGGAGCGGTCGACGACGGCCTGGACGGCGTAGCCGACGCCGTAGGGCAGTCCGGCGACCGCGCTGAAGTGGAGCAGGCCCCAGGCGAGGGATCTGAGCTGTCCGCCGAGCTGGTTCCGGCCGAGCCAGAGCAGGAACCGGGGGCCGGAGCGCGCATCGGGCACGCCCGGATCGGGATAGGGAAGGTCGGAGATCTGCATGACGCCCCAGAGCTCTTGAAGGGAAGCGGAGGAGTAGGAGGGGGAGGGAGGGGAGGGGGAGAAGGGAGGCGGGGAGCGAGGGGTGAGGGGAAGAGGAGTGGGGGAAGGCGGACAAGACGCAGGACAGAAAGGCGTACGGAATATGGCAAAACGGGACGAGTCGGCTGAGAAGGCTGCGGCGAAGGGGGAATTCAGGGAGCAAACCGTGAAAGGTTCGCGCTCCGGGCGGCCTTCGGGCAACCGGTTTTCCGGCCCCGCCCGCCCGCTGACGGCGCGTCCGCCCGGCGACCCTCGCCCCCGCCCGCGCCGGGCGGTCGCCGCGCGGGGTGCGACCATGGACCGCATGCGTACAGCGGTTGCGGTTCGAGCGGGTGTCGCGGTGGCGGCATGCGGGGTCCTCCTGGCGACGGTCACGGCGTGCGGCGCCGACGACAAGGGAGGCGGGAAGGGTGGCTCGGCGTCGGCCCGTCCCTCGGGCGACGACGCGCACGGCGGCGAGGGCGCCACGGCCGACCTCAAGCGCATCCCGGGCGTCGGGGACCGCTACCAGCGCCGGATCCCGGCGGACGCGCGGCAGGTCGTCGCGGTCTACGGCGACGGCAAGGACTCGGCCGACTCGACCATCGCCCTGTTCGCCAAGACCGGCGACACCTGGAAGAAGCAGCGGAGCTGGTCCGGGCACAACGGCAAGAAGGGCTGGACGACCGACCACCACGAGGGCGACAAGCGCAGCCCCGTCGGCGTGTTCACGCTCTCCGACGCCGGGGGAGCCCTCGCGGACCCGGGCGCGCATCTGCCCTACACGCAGACCGCGTCGATCCAGGCGCCGCACTACTGGGCCAAGTCGCACTGGCACGACTTCGACTACGTCATCGCCATCGACTACAACCGTGTCAAGGGCACTCCGCCCAACAACCCGACGCGTCCCCAGGGGCAGTCCAAGGGCGGCAGCATCTGGCTGCACATGGACCACGGCAGCGGTACGTCGGCATGCGTGAGCCAGTCGAAGGGCGACATGGAGTATCTCCTGCGCACCCTCGACCCGAAGCAGCATCCGGTCGTCGTGATGGGCGACAAGGCCGAGTTGAACGCCTGACCCGGCCCGAGCCAGATGCCTGACCTGCCCGGGTTGAACGCCTGACCCGGGCGGCCTGAACGCCGGTTCGGGCGGTCCCGTACAGCGATGGCGGCCCCGACGCACCCGCGCGGGCAAGGGGCGCGCCCCGCCCGCGTCCGGTGGCGGAACCCCACGCACCGTTGCGCGGGCGTGCCCCCTCCCCGTAGAACACCGGCCATGAGAAGACGCGTCATGTCCATGCTCGCCGGGGTGATCCTCGCGGCGGGCAGCCTCCTCGCCGTGAACCCCGCCTCCGCCACCGCCACCACCCCCGCCTCACCCGCAGCAGGCACCGCCGCCCAAACCCCCGCCGCGCCGCCGGAGTTCGGCACCGACTGGCATGATCCGGTGACCGCCGCCCCGCCCGTCGAGCGGCCGCGCACCCGGTCCTGTTCCGTGACGCTCGCCGAGGCCCAGTTCCGCGACTTCACGCCGTATCAAGGCACGTACACCCCGCCCAAGGGCTGCGGCGAGCGGTGGAGCAAGGTCGTGCTGCGCCTCGAAGGGAAGGTGAAGGGCCGCCAGTTCGACCGGCTCGGCTATCTGCGCGTCGGCGGCGTCGAAGTGCTGCGCACCTCCACGCCCGAGCCCTCGCCCGACGGCATCGCCTGGAACGTCGAGAAGGACGTCACCCGCTACAGCGACACCCTGCGCGCTCCCCGCCCGGTCGAGATGCTCATCGGGAACGTGGTCGACTCTACGTACACCGGCGTCATCGACGTCAAGGCCACCCTCACCTTCTACGCCCCGGGCCGCGCCGCCCCCGCCGCGCACACCCCCGACCGCGTCCTCACCCTCGGCGACGGCGGCACGCTCACGACCCCGCGCAACAGCGAACGCGTCGTCGCCGAGGTGTACGCCACCGGTTCCGGAGGCGGCTGCGAGGAGTTCTGGTACCTCGCCGTGCCGGACCCCGCGCCGTACTCCTGCAAGGCGGACGGCGGCCCGTACCGCGAGGTGCAGATCAAGGTCGACGGCCAACTCGCGGGCATCGCCGCGCCGTTCCCCACCGTCTGGACCGGCGGCTGGTCCAATCCGTTTCTCTGGTACGTGATCCCCGGCCCGCGCGCCTTCGACGTCAAGCCCGTCGAGTACGACCTCACGCCGTACGCGGGGCTGCTCAACGACGGCCGCCCGCACCGCGTCGAGGTCTCCGTCGTCGGCGTCCCCGCAGGGCAGAGCGGCTGGAGCACCCCGGTCAACGTGCTCGTCTGGCAGGACGCCGGTCGCGCCCACGTCCCCGGCGCCGTCACCGCCCACCACGTCGGCGACCTCACCAACTCCTCGACGTACACGCCCGGTTCCGGCACGCGGCAGCACCGGCTCGACACCGAGGGCGGGCACAGCCTCACCGTCAGCGGCTACCTCGACACCTCGCACGGCCGTGTCATCACCACCGTCCGCCGCGCCCTCACCACCACCTCGGCCCACCGCTGGACCGACGGCGAGGACAACGACGCGCTCACCGCCCGCTGGACCGACCGCGAGAGCGTCACCACCGGCAAGCACACCGCCCGCGCCGACCGTACGTACACCATGGACGGCGCCACGACCCTCGGCGCCGACGGCAGGCTCCGTACCGTGATGACCCTCGGGGACCGGGCCGTGACCGGCGACGGCGGGCGGCCGACCGTGCTCGACGACACCTACACCGGCGACGCCTCCTACCTCACCGGCGTCCCGCGCGAGCAGCGGCACGCGGTGGGCGTCACCGGCGAGCGCTACCGTCTCACCGGGCCCGGCGTCTGCCACGACCGGGAACTCCGCACCGAGCAGGGCGCCTTGACGCTCGACCGCCTGCGCTGCTGACCATCCGGACGCGGCCCAGGGCACGGCTCGGGGTGCGGCCCGTGGCACGGCTCAGGGTGCGGCCGGCCGGGAAGGGAAGCGGAACGCGGCCGTGACCAGGGGTGCGGCCGACCCGGGCCCGGCCGCACCCCGCGCCGCCCCTGTGCCATACTTCCGTTCCCCCCACAGCTATCCACTTGTCTGCCACTGCCCTCACCCCGGCATGCCCGCACGCGGCACGCCCTCGTGAGGCCGGCTCTCTTCCCGTGGGGGGAACCGCCCGATGGGCTCAACTCTGCGCGCGGCGCGCGCTCTCGTCCTGCTGCTCGGCTTCTATCTCGTCGGCATCGTGCTGCTCGGCGCCCTCGGCGTGGCCGACTGGTGGCTCATCACGGACGTCAGCCACAGCATCGGCGCGCTGAAGATCGTCTTCGTCACGCTGATCGTCGCCGTACCGATCCTCCAGGGCATGTTCGCCCTGCGCGGTCCCCGGTTCGAGCCGCCCGAGGACGGGCTGCGGGTCGACGAGCGGCAGGAGCCGCGCCTGTGGGCCGCCGTCCGCCGGCTCGCCGAACAGACCGGCACGCGCGGCCCGGACGAGATCTATCTCGTGCCCGCCGTGAACGCCGCCGTCTACGAGGAGTCGCGGCTGCTCGGCCTCTTCCCCGGCCGGCGCGTCCTGCTGGTCGGCATGCCCCTGCTGAGCGGTCTCGACGAGGCGCAGCTCATCGCCGTACTGGCCCACGAGTTCGGCCACTACTCCAACTCCGACACCCGGCTCGGCGCGATCAACCGGCGCGGCTTCGAGCAGATATCCCGTACCGTCGACACGCTCATGCGGCGCTCGGCGGCCAGGGTCGACGACGTGCGCGCGAAGGCGGAGGAGCAGCAGGCGCGCCGCCTCGCCAAGGGCAAGAAGCCACGGCCGGCCGGCACCGGTACCGGCACCGCGGGCCTCAGTTACCGCCTCGCCGCCAAGCCGTTCCTCTGGTACGGCATGTTCTACGTGCGCTGCATGCACGGCACGATGCGCCGCCAGGAGTACGCCGCCGACCTCACCGCCGCCCGGATCGCGGGCCGCGCCCCCATGGCGTCCGCGCTGCGCGAGATCCCCGTTCTGGACACCGCGTTCGCCTTCTACATGCGGTCCTACGCGAGCCTCGGCGCCAACGCGGGCCTGCTGCCGCCCCCGGGCGAGGTCTACGGCGGCCTGCGCCGCCTGCTGGACGCGCGCGCCGCCGAACTCGACGAACTGCGCCGGGACATGCCCGAGGAGGAGCACTCCGCGTACGACACACACCCGCCGATCGCCGACCGGGTCGCCCGCATCGAGCAACTCCCCGACGACAGACGCGCGTCGGACGCAGCAGGGCCCGCGCTCGGTCTGCTCGACGACCCGGCCGCCGCGTTCGCCGCACTCGAACAGGTGGCGCTCACCCCCGAGGCGCTCAAGATGCGGCGCGCCGGGGACTGGGAGCAGCTCGTCCACGAATCGATGACGACCTACGCGGGCGGCGCCGCACAGCCGTTGTGCGCGGCGGTGCGCGAAGTGACGGGCACGGACGGGTCGTTCGACTCGGTGGTCGCGGCGATCGACGCCGGTGCGCTGTGGCAGATCGCGGACCGGCTCCCCAAGTCGCCGCAGGCACAGGCCGCGAAGGGCCGCGCCGCCCGCGAGATCGCCCGCCCCCGGTTGCACGACATGCTCCGCGACCTGACCGTCGCCGAACTGGTCGCCCGCGGCGGCGCGCACTTCGAACTGTCCTGGACGGACTCGGCGCTGCTGCGGCTGCACCACGCCACCGACGACGAACTGAGCAAGGCACTCGACGCGGCAGTCGCGGACGTCCCGGAGACCGCCGGGCTGAAGAAGTTGATGACACCGGCCCCTTCGCCGGCCGGCGACCGAGAGCGGGAGACGATCTGATGGGCATTTTCGGCAGGAGGCGCGGGGCGGGCCCGAACCGTCTCGGGTCGTTCAGCAACAAGAGGCTGACGGCGGCGGCACGCGAGCTCGGTCTCGTCCCGATGGAGGAGATCGACGCCAAGGCGGCCATGGCCCCCGACCCGCGCACCGAGGAGGCCAAGTCGGCTGCCCGCGCCGGGAACTGGGAGGCGGCGGCCGCATTTCTGGAGGACGCGGGCCGCGACTGGGCCGAGCGCGGGCGGCGCGCCAACGCCCTCGCCGCAGAGGCCGTCACGGACGACGGCTGGCTGCTCGCCTGGCGCACCGCCCGGCGCGACGACCCCAACGCGGCGCTCGTCAACGCGCGTTCCCTGGTCGATCTGGCGTGGGAGATCCGGGGCGGGCGGCGCGCCTCCGCGACGAGCCGTGAGCAGTTCGCCGGGTTCCACAGTGTGCTGGCGCGGGCCCGGGAGGCGTTCGCCGAAGCGCAGGCGCTCGCGGGTGACGATCCGTGCCCGTACGTCGCGGAGATGCCGCTGGCCATGGGGCTCGGGTACGACCACGAGACGTTCGGGGCGATCTGGGCCGAGGTCGAGCGCCGCGACCCCCACAATCTGGCCGCGCACCACTCCGCGCTCCAGTACTGGTGCGCCAAGTGGCGGGGCTCGCACGAGGCGGCGGAGGCGTTCGGGGAGGCGGCCGCGGCCAAGGGCGTCCCCGGGGAGCTGCTGACCACGATCATACTGACCGCGTACTTCGAGTACGAGATCGCGGACGACAAGCTGAACCCCGGTGCCTACTACCGGCAGCCGCATATCGTCTCGGCGACGGATGTGGCGCTTGCGGATGTGGCGGCGGCGCATGCGAAGGATCCGGAGGACCGGGACATTCCGCCTGCCCGGCATATGCTCGGGTACTTCCTGTACTGGCAGAACCGGTATGAGGAGGCGTTGGAGCAGTTCCGGGTGGTGGACGGGTTTGTCGGGACTGCGCCGTGGCTTTATCGGCCGGAGTCCGCGCGGGAGTATGTGCGGGTACGCGACTACTGCGCAGCGCAGACCCTCACGGGCTGAGGTCAGCCCCGTCAGGGGCGCGGGCACGCTGCCGCTGGGGAGGGGACGCTGAGATCAGCCCCGTAAGGGGCGCGGGGAACTGCGCGAGCGGCCACGACGCACCCGGCACTCTGGGGCTCCGCCCCAGGCCCCGCTCCTCAATCGCCGGAGGGGCTTGGATTGACCGGCGCTGAGACCAGCCCCGTCAGGGGCGCGGGGAACTGCGCGAGACGCTCCACCGGGGCTGTACTGGACGTACAACGATCACGCACCCGGCGCTGGGGTGCCGCCTTGCCCACCCTGCCGCCCCAGGCGGCAGATTGCCCAAGGTGGCGGGGGGCGCCGAAGAAGTGCCGGGGTTGGCAGCCCCGTCTGGGGCGCGGGGAACTGCGCGAGCGGCCACGACGCACCCGGCACTCTGGGGCTCCGCCCCGGCCCCGAGTCGGCGGCGAGGCCAGCTCACCAGGACCGGGTTGGCACAGCGCCCAGCGACCCCGTCCGGATCCTGAGACCCCGTCTCACCCCCGCGTTGACATCGCCGACCAGCGTGATCCATATTCCTGTGCATGTCACGCAACCCCCTCACCCCCACGAACGCCGCCATCCGGCTGGCGCTCATCGGCGTGACCGGGCTCTGCGTCTCCGACGTCCACTGTTGCTGACGCCTGCCGGCGTACCCGTCACGTGATCCCTCCGGGGGCCTGAGCCGGCCCCGCCGAGGCCGTTCCCGACTGCGTACCCGCACCCCCTCCCCTCGCAGGCGCGACAACCCCGGTGTCCCAGCACCACCCCCCGACTCCTCGGTGCCGCCTGCGCGGATTCATCCCGTTCTGTCAGCATTCCGCGCTGGCCGCAGCCCGAGAGGTCATGTCCCGATGCGTCAACCACCCTTCATATCCCGCCGCCTCACCGCCACCACCGCCGCCATCCTCGTCGTGGGCGCCGCCGCGACGGCCTGCGGCCCGCAGGACGGCAAGAGCGAAAGCGCCGCCGCGTCGGGCACGCCGCACAAGGGCGGCACGCTCACCGTCCTGAACAGCAGCCCGCAGACCGACTTCGACCCCGCCCGCCTCTACACCTCCGGCGGCGGCAACGTCCCCTCCCTCGTCTTCCGTACGCTCACCACCCGCCACCGCGAGGACGGCGCCGCCGGCGCGAAGGTCGTCCCCGACCTGGCCACCGACCTCGGCAAGCCGAGCAAGAACGCCACCGTGTGGACGTACACGCTCAAGGACGGTCTGAAGTACGAGGACGGCACCCCGATCACGAGCGCCGACATCAAGTACGGCATCGAGCGGTCCTTCGCCGCCGAACTCTCCGGCGGTGCCCCCTACTTGCGGGACTGGCTGATCGGCGGGGCCGACTACCAGGGCCCGTACAAGGACAAGAAGGGCCTCGACTCGATCGAGACGCCCGACGCGAAGACGATCGTGTTCCATCTGAACAAGCCCGAGGGCGAGTTCCCGTACCTCGCCACCCAGACGCAGACGACGCCGGTGCCGAAGGCCAAGGACAAGGGCACCAAGTACGAGCAGCACCCGCTGTCCTCGGGCCCGTACAAGGTCGTCAGGAACGAGGGCGACGGGGAACGGCTCGTCCTCGCCCGCAACCCCCACTGGTCGGCCGCGACCGACGACGAGCGCAAGGCGTACCCGGACCGCGTCGACGTCCGCTCCGGGCTCGACTCCGCCGTCATCAACCAGCGGCTGGCCGCCTCGCGCGGCACCGACGCCGCCGCCGTCACCACCGACACCAACCTCGGCCCGGCCGAACTCGCCAAGGTCAGCGGCGACAAGCAGCTCGCCGCCCGCGTCGGCACCGGGCACTTCGGCTACACCAACTACATCGCCTTCAACCCGAAGGTGAAGCCGTTCGACGACCCGAAGGTCCGCCAGGCCATCGCCTACGCCGTCGACCGCTCGTCCGTCGTCAACGCGGCGGGCGGCTCCTCGCTCGCGGAGCCCGCGACCACGTTCCTGCCGAACCAGAAGTCCTTCGGGTACACGCCCTACGACCACTTCCCGGCGGGGAGGTCCGGCAACGCGGCCAAGGCCAGGGAACTGCTCAAGGAAGCCGGTCACCCGAAGGGCCTGACCGTCACCCTCACCCACTCGAACGACAAGGACTTCGCCACCAGTCCCGAGATCGCCACCGCGCTCCAGGAGGCGCTGAAGAAGGCCGGTATCACCGTCAAGCTGCGCGGCCTTGAGGACAACGACTACCAGGACACCATCCACGACGTGAAGCGCGAGCCCGGCTTCTTCCTCGCCGGGTGGGGCGCCGACTGGCCCTCTGGCGGCCCGTTCTTCGCCCCGGTCTTCGACGGCCGGCAGATCGTCAAGGACGGCTACAACTTCAACTCGGGCTTCCTGAACGACCCCTCGGTCAACAAGGAGATCGACGAGATCAACAAGCTGACCGACCTGCGCGCCGCCGCGAAGCGATGGGGAGCGCTCGACAAGAAGGCCGGCGAGAAGGCCCTGACCGTGCCGCTGTTCCACCCGGTCTACAAGCGGCTGTACGGCAAGTCCGTCAAGAACATCGTGATCAGCGACTGGACGGGCGTGCTCGACATCTCGCAGGTGGCGGTCAAGTAGCCATGACACAGACACTCCTCGCCGAGGAGACGGAACCGGCGGGGGCCGTGCACGCGGCCCCCGCCGCCGGGGGCCGCTCGTTCTGGCGGCGCCTGCGCGAGCGCCGCGCGGCCCTCGTCGCGGGCGCGGCCGTCGCCCTCCTCGTCCTCGTCGCCCTCGCCGCACCCCTGCTCACCGCGCTGGAGGGGCAGGACCCCACCACCTACCACCCGGCCCTGGTCGACTCGGCCACCGGAGGCGTCCCGCTCGGCTCGTTCGGCGGCATCAGCGCCGACCACTGGCTCGGCGTCGAACCCCTCACCGGCCGCGACCTGTTCGCCCGCGTCGTGTACGGCGCGCGCGTCTCGCTCGGCGTGGCGCTCGCCGCGACCCTCGTCCAGGTGGCCGTCGGCGTCGCCGTCGGGCTCGCCGCCGGACTCGGCAACCGCTTCGTCGACCAGGCCCTCAGCCGCGTCACCGACGTCATGGTCGCCCTGCCCACCATGGTCATCGCGCTCGGCGCGCTCGCCGTCGTCCCCGCGTCCTTCCCGCGCCCGGTCCTGATCGCCCTGATCATCGGCCTCGTCGGATGGTCGGGCACGTCGAAGATCGTGCGGGCGCAGACCCTCGCCCTCAAGTCCCTCGACCATGTCGCCGCCGCCCGGCTCAGCGGCTGGAGCGGCCCGCAGGTCGCCCGGCGCGAGCTGCTTCCGGCCCTGGCCACGCCCGTCCTCACGTACGCCGTGCTCCTCTTCCCCGCCAACATCGTGGTCGAGGCGGCCCTGTCCTTCCTCGGCGTCGGCATCAAACCGCCCACACCGTCCTGGGGGCAGATGCTCAGCAGCGCCGACGCCTGGTACCAGGCCGCGCCCGGCTATCTCCTGATCCCCGCCCTGCTCCTGTTCGGCACCGTCCTCGCGCTGACCGTCCTCGGTGACGGCGTGCGCACCGCGCTCGACCCGCGCGCGGAGTCCCGGCTGCGGATCGGCACCGGACGCACCGGACGCACGGGAGGCACCGGAGGCACGGGCCGCGCCGGACGCGGCACGCGCGCGAAGGAGGCCGGCGCATGACAGGCTTCCTCCTCCGGCGCGCGAGCGGCGCGGTCTTCGTCCTCGTCGCCCTCAGCATGGTCGTCTACGCCGCGTTCTACGTCGCTCCCGGTGACGTCGCGCAGATCGCGTGCGGGCCGCGCTGCTCGCCCGCGCAAGTCGCGCAGGTCAGCGAGCAGTTGCACCTCGGCGACCCGCTGTACGTCCAGTACGCCCACTTCGTCGAGGCACTCTTCACGGGCCGCGACTACTCCACCGGGACCGGCGTGACGCACTGCCCGGCGCCCTGCCTCGGCCTCTCGTACCAGAGCGACCAGCAGGTCACCGGACTCATCCTCGCCAAGCTCCCGGCGACCGCCTCCCTCGTCGCCGGCGCCTTCGTCCTGTGGATGCTGCTCGGCGTCGGCACCGGCGCCCTGTCGGTGTGGCGGCGCGGCCGGATTACCGAACGCGTCCTGACCTGGATCACCCTCGCGGGCATGGCGACGCCCGTGTTCGTCATCGGCCTGCTGCTCATCATCCTCGCGGTGACCTGGCTGCAGATCCTGCCCTTTCCGGACTACGTGCCCTTCACCGACGATCCCGAACAGTGGGCGTGGAACCTGCTGCTGCCGTGGATCGCGCTCGCTCTCGTCTCCGCCGCGCCCTACGCCCGTATGACGCGCTCGGCCATGCTGGAGACGCTGGCCGAGGACCACATCCGCACCTTCCGCGCGTACGGGATCAGCGAACGGACGCTGGTCGGACGGCACGCCCTGCGCGGCGCCCTCGCGCCCGTCATCGCCCTCGCCGCGCTCGACGTGGGCGCGATGTTCGGCGGCGCGGTCCTCACCGAGTCCCTGTTCGGCATCCCCGGGGTGGGCCGCGAACTCGTGGAAGCCGTCAAGAAGGTGGACCTCCCGGTCGTCGTCGGCCTGGTCCTCACCACCGGATTCTTCGTCGTCCTCGCCAACGCCGTCGCGGACGTCCTGCACGCGCTCGCCGACCGAAGGGTGGTGCTCGCATGAGCCTGATCGATGTCTCCCGTCTCTCCATCGCGTTCGGTGACGTACGCGCCGTCCACGACCTGTCGTTCACGCTTGAGCCGGGCCGCGCGCTCGGTGTCGTCGGCGAGTCAGGCTCCGGCAAGAGCGCCACGGCGTACGCCCTCCTCGGCCTGCACCGGGGTACGGGTGCCGAGGTCAGCGGCGCGGTCCGGGTCGCCGGCGTGGACGTGAACGCGGCGGACGCGGCCGGACTGCGGGAGCTGCGCGGCGGCCTCGCCGCGATGGTCTTCCAGGACCCGCTGTCCTCGCTCGACCCGTACTACGCGGTCGGTGACCAGATCGCGCAGGTCTACCGGGCGCACCACCGCGTCTCCCGGCGGGCGGCGCGGGCGCGGGCCGTCGAGGTGCTCGACCGGGTCCGCATCCCCGACGCGGCGCGGCGCGCCCGGTCCAGGCCGCACGAGTTCTCCGGCGGCATGCGCCAGCGGGCGCTCATCGCCATGGCGCTGGCCTGCGAACCCCGGCTGCTCATCGCCGACGAGCCGACCACCGCGCTCGACGTGACGGTGCAGGCCCAGATCCTGGACCTGCTGCACCAGTTGCGGACGGAGACCGGCATGGGCCTGCTCCTCGTCACGCACGACGTGGCGGTCGCGGCCGAGTCCGTGGACGACGTGCTCGTGATGAAGTCGGGCGAAGCCGTCGAACGCGGCCCGGTCGAGGACGTGCTGCGGGCGCCCCGCGAGCCGTACACCCGGGCGCTGCTGGCGGCGGTGCCGCGTATCCCGGCCCCCGGGAGCGCCGTCGCGGCGCGGGGCGTGGGGGACGTGCGGGACGCGGGGGACGCCGGGGCGACCACGGCGGCGGGCGACGGGGCGCCGGCGGCCGGGGACGCGCGGGGCGCGGGCGCGCCGCTGGTCGAGGCCGTCGATGTCGTACGGGTCTTCGGCAAGGGCGCGGCCGCCCACACCGCCGTCGACGGCGTCTCCCTGACCGTCCGCCCGGGCGAGGTGCTGGGCGTCGTGGGGGAGAGCGGAAGCGGCAAGACCACGCTCGGCCGCATGCTCGTCGGGCTGCTCGCCCCCACATCGGGCAGTCTGCTGCGGCGGGCACGCGTCCAGATGGTCTTCCAGGACCCGCAGTCCTCGCTCAACCCGCGCCGCTCCATCGGCGAGTCCGTCGCCGACCCGCTGCGGGCCGCGGGCGGGCGCGACGAGCACGCCATCCGGTCCCGCGTCGGCGACCTGCTCGAACGCGTCGGCCTCGATCCCGGCCACTACGACCGCTACCCGCACGAGTTCAGCGGGGGCCAGCGCCAGCGGGTCGGCATCGCCCGCGCCCTGGCCGCGGACCCGGACCTGATCGTCTGCGACGAGGCCGTGTCGGCGCTCGACGTGACGACCCAGGCACAGGTCATCGCCCTGCTGCGCCGGTTGCAGCGGGAGCTGGGACTCGCCTTGGTCTTCATCGCCCACGACCTGGCCGTCGTACGCCAGATCAGCGACCGGGTCGCCGTCATGCGCGCGGGCCGGATCGTGGAGGAGGGCGACGCGGAGACGGTGTACGCGGCACCGCGGGACCCGTACACCCGGCAACTCCTCGCCGCGGTCCCCTCGCTGGACCCCGGCCCGGCGGCGCGCCGCCGCACGGAACGGGCCGAGACGCGGACCCCTTCCGTGCAGGCCGCCTGAGCCCGGGCCGCCGGCCGGACATGACGGCCTCCTGCCCCCGGACGCGCCACACCACGCGACGCGACCGGGGACGGGAGGCCGGGCCGCTACGCCTCCTGCGGCTTCTCGGAGTCCAGTCCGGGGCGCGCGTGCCTCCACTCGCCGCGCGTGAAGTCGGGGATCTGCTGCGGCGCGCCCTGCGCCTTGATCGACAGATGGCTCAGCGGGACCGGCGAGGTCCAGGTGGCCGCGTCGTACACGTCGAAGTCCGGTACGAGTCCCAGGCGCATCGTCTGCATCAGGCGGTACACCATGATGTAGTCCATGCCGCCGTGGCCGCCGGGCGGGTTCGCGTGCTCCTTCCACAGCCAGTGGTCCCAGTCGGCGTACCGCGCGAAGTCGCCCCACTCGTCGTCGGAGTGGTCCGGCTCGATGTAGATCCGCGCCGGGTAGTCCTCGAACACGCCCTTCGTGCCGCCGAGCTGGTTGATCCGCGAGTACGGGTGCGGGGTGCTGACGTCGTGCTCCAGACGGATCACGCGCCCCTTGGCCGTCTGGAGGAGACTGATCGTGCGGTCCGACTCGATGTACGTCTCCTTCCAACTCGGGTCGCCCTTCGGCATGTGCTCCGCGCGGTACGCGGCGAGGCCCAGCGCGGGCGTGCCGAAGCTGGAGATGTGCGTGACGCGGTCGCCCCGGTTGACGTCCATGTAGGAGGCGACCGGCCCGAATCCGTGGTTCGGGTAGAGGTCGCCGCGCAGCCGCGTGTGCCACAACCGGCGCCACGGCCCCTCGTAGTAGTCGGGGTCGAACATCAGGCCCCGCAGATCGTGGTTGTAGGCGCCCGCGCCGTGCAGCAGCTCGCCGAACTTGCCCGCGTGCGCCATGCGCAGGACACGCATCTCGTTGCGCCCGTAACAACAGTTCTCCAACTGCATGCAGTGGCGGCGCGTACGTTCCGACAGGTCCACCAGCTCCCACAACTGGTCGAGCTGGAGCGCGACGGGACATTCGACGCCGACGTGCTTGCCGTTCAGCATGGCCGTCTTCGCCATCTCGAAGTGCCAGTCCCAGGGCGTCGCCACGTACACGAAATCGAGGTCACCGCGCTTGCACAGGTTCTCGAAGTCGTGTTCGCCCTTGACATAGGTCGCGGGCGCCGGCTGGCCCGCCGCCGTCACCTTCGCCGCCGCGCGCTGCGTCTTGTCCTTCACCGGGTCGCACAGCGCGACGACGCGCACGCCCGGCATGGCCAGGAAGAGGTCGATCATGCCGCCGCCCCGGTTGCCGAGGCCCACGATGCCGACGCGCACGGTGGAGCGCCGCTCGAACGGCACGCCGACCATGGTCCGGCCCTGCCGCGCGGGCGTGGCCATGGCGCTCGCCTCCGCCTGGCCCGCCCCGGCGGCCTGCGGTGCGGCCGTCGCGGGGGAGGAGCCCCCGAACGCGGCGAGGCCGAGGCCCGCGCCGGCCACCCCGGCCGTCCGCAGGACGTCCCGCCGCGAACGGCCGCTCCCTGTCCCGATGTCGGCGTGCCCGGCATGCCCGGCGTGCCCGATGTCCCCGGGGTGACCGCTATCGGCGGGAGCGTCGGCAGGGGCGCCGGTGTGGGTGACGTGCTCGTGGTCGTGCATCGAACCTCCACGGTGGTGGGTGCGGTGCCGGTCGAACGGCAGCCACCCTGGAGGCGGTACGGGACAGGCGCAAGGGACGGAAAGGAAGAAGTACTTGGACTTCCTTTACCGCCCCTTGGCTTGTTCCTTACGGTCTGTCGTGTGCGGTCGGGTCCTTACGGTCTGTCCAGTGCGGTCTGTTCCGTACGGGCCGGGGCTGATGGACCGTAGAGGCCCCCGTGGTCAGCGACGGCCGGGGCGCGTGGCGCGCTCCAGCTCCAACAGCACCGACCGGTAGGAGCGGCCCGTCGCGTGGTCCATGCCGACCTCGCACATCCGGTTCGCCGAGAGATGGGCGTCGTACGCGCGCGAGGTGACCTCCGCCGCTTCCTTGCGGGTCGCGGACTCGGTCAACTCCTTGTGCAGCATGCCCCGGTCGCCCGCGAACGCGCAGCAGCCCGCGTCGTCCGGCACCACCACCTCGTCCGCGCACGCCTCGGCGACCGCCTTCAACTGCGCCACGTCGCCCAGGTGTTCCATCGAGCAGGTCGGATGCAGCACGGCGGACCCGACCGTGCGCCGGATCGTCAGCTCGGGCAGCAGCTCCTCCGCCGCCCACACGATGGAGTCGACGACGGTCAGTTCCGCGTGCAGCGCCCGGTTGTCGTCGGTGAGGTACGGCACCACCTCGTGCGCGATGCCCAGCGTGCACGACGACGCGTCGACCACCAGCGGGAGCCGGCCGCCCGCGGTCCAGCCCCAGGCGGCCTCCACGATCCGGTTCGCCATCACCGTGTTGCCCTCGTCGTAGCCCTTCGAGTGCCAGATCGTGGCGCAGCACGTGCCCGCGACGTCCCCGGGGATCCACACCGGCTTCCCCGCGCGCGCGGAGACGGCGACGACCGCCTGCGGCAGCGTCACATCGCCGGGCGTGCCGAAGATGCGGTTCACGCACGCCGGGTAGTACACGGCGGCGGCCCCCACCCGCTCGGTACGCGGCAGCTTGCGGGCGGCGGCGCCCGGGATCTCCGGCAGCCACTCGGGCACCAGATCGGGGCGCACGGCCTTGCGGGCGGCGCCCGTGACCGCCGTCAGCAGCCGGTCGCCGATCTTGTCGGCCGCCGCCACCGCGAGCCGCGCGGACGCCTCGACCGCCTTGAAGTTCTTCGCGGCCAGCGCGGCGACCCGCTCCTCGCGCGGCGAGTGCCGGGCGTGCCGGAAGCCCTTCATGAAGGCGCCCGTGTCGATGCCGACCGGGCACGCCAGCTTGCACGTCGAGTCGCCCGCGCAGGTGTCCACCGCGTCATAGCCGTACGCGTCGATCAGCGCGTCCTCGACCGGCGAGCCCGCGGGCTGGCGCATCATCTCGCGCCGCAGCACGATCCGCTGCCGGGGCGTCGTCGTCAGGTCCTCGCTCGGGCAGGTCGGCTCGCAGAACCCGCACTCGATGCACGGGTCGGCGATCAGCTCGACCTTGGGGATCGTCTTCAGGCCGCGCAGATGCGCCTTCGGGTCCCGGTCCAGCACGATCCTCGGCGCGAGCACCCCGTCCGGGTCGATGACCTGCTTCGTACGCCACATCAGTTCGGTGGCGCGCGGGCCCCACTCCAGCTCCAGGAACGGCGCGATGTTCCGCCCGGTCGCGTGCTCGGCCTTGAGCGAGCCGTCGAACCGCTCGACCGTCAGGCGGCAGAAGTCGTCCATGAACGCCGCGTACCGCTCGACGTCCGCCGGGTCGCCCGCGTCGAACGCCAGCAGGAAGTGCAGGTTCCCGTGGGCCGCGTGCCCCGCGACGGCCGCGTCGAAGCCGTGCCGCGTCTGGAGCTCCAGCAGCGCCTCACACGCCTCGGCGAGCCGCGACGGCGGCACCGCGAAGTCCTCCGTGATGAGGGTCGTGCCCGAGGGACGCGACCCGCCGACCGCCGTCACGAACGCCTTACGGGCCTTCCAGTAGCCGGCGATCGTCTTCGCGTCCCGCGTGAACTCGTTGGTCACGGAGGGGACCGGCGCCACCAGTTCGAGCCCTTCCAGCGCCTTGGCCGCGGCCTCCTCGTACGCGCGCTGCCGCTCCTCGTCGGGGGCGCGGAACTCCACCAGCAGCGCCGTCGTCTCCTTCGGCAGCCGCGCCCAGTCCTGCGGGACGCCCTGCACGCTGACCGACGCGCGCAGGGTGTTGCCGTCCATCAGCTCGACGGCGAGGGCGCCCGCCTCGTTGAACACGGGAACCGCCGCCGCGGCCGCCGGCAGCGACGGGAAGAACAGCAGGGCCGTCGACACCTTCCGGTCCAGCGGCAGCGTGTCGAAGACGACCTCGGAGATGAACCCGAACGTGCCCTCCGAGCCCACCATCAGGCCGCGCAGGATCTCGACCGGCGTCGCACCGTCCAGGAACGCGTCGAGCCGGTACCCGTTCGTGTTCTTGATCTCGTACTTGGCGCGGATACGGCGGGTCAGCTCCGCGTCCGCCTCGATCTCCCGCTTGATGGCGAGCAGGCCCTCGCACAGCTCCGGCTCGGAGCGGGCCAGGTCCTCGTCGGCGCGCGGGTCGCCGGTGTCCACGACGGTGCCGGACGGCAGCACGAACGTCAGCGAGGCGACCGTGCGGTAGGAGTTGCGGGTGGTGCCGGCGGTCATGCCCGACGCGTTGTTGGCGACGACGCCGCCGATCGTGCAGGCGATGGCGCTCGCCGGGTCGGGGCCGAGGACGCGGCCGTGCCGGGCCAGCGTCACGTTGGCCCGGACGATCGTGGTGCCGGGGCCGATCCGGGCCCGCTCGCCGTCGCCGAGCACCTCCACGCCCGACCAGAACTTACGGACGTCGACGAGGATGTCCTCGCCCTGCGCCTGACCATTGAGCGAGGTGCCGGCCGCGCGGAAGACGACCTCGCGGCCCTTGCCGTGCGCGTACGACAGGACCGCCGAGACGTCGTCGATGTCCTCGGCGACCACGACGACCTGCGGTACGAAGCGGTACGGGCTCGCGTCCGAGGCGTAGCGCACGAGGTCGGAGACGCCGGTGAGGACCTTGTCCGCGCCGAGCAGCCGGATCAGCTCCGAGCGCAGCGGTTCGGGCGTGCCGCCCGCCTGCCCGTCCGTGACCCGGTCGGGCGCGGGGGCCGCGCGGCGGCTCCCGGGTCGCAGTGCTTCCGGCTTCGGCTCCAGCAGCGGCATGGCCTCTCCACAGTTCAGCAGTCGCGGTCGCGCGGGGCTTCGAACAGCGCGTTCAGCAAAGTGGTGAGCTGCGCGCGCTGGCCCGCGTCCAATGGGGCCAGGATCTCCTCTGCGGCCGCGCGGCGCGCGCCGCGCAGCTCCCGCAGGGCGGTCCTGCCCCGCTCGGTCAGTTCGATCCTGATCACCCGGCGGTTGGTCGGATCGGGCACCCGGCGCACCATGTCGGCCGCCTCCAGGCCGTCGACGGTGCTGGTCACGGCGCGCGGCACGACCTCGAGGCGCTCGGCCAGGTCCGCCATCCGCGGCGGCGTGTCGTAGTGCACCAGCGTGCGCAGCAGCCGGGACTGTGCGGGCGTGATCCCGACCGGCTCCAGTTGCCGCTTCTGGATGCGGTAGAGGCGGCGGGTCAGCCGCAGGAGCTGCTCGGCGAGGAAGCCGTCGGCGTCCGGGGTACTCATGCGGGAACATTATCAGGACCCCGTGCATTGTGAGTATAGGTAACAATGAGCTATGCTCCTCATGGCCGGGCCCGGTCCCTCCGTACCGGCCGAGCCCGTGCCCCGTGTCCCGTACGCCTAGGAGGCCCATGCGCCACGCAGACATCGACTGGACGCCCCCTCCTGATGCCACCGCATCGGGCCGGCCGCGCCAGATCCGCCGGATCCTGACCCTCTTCCGCCCCTACCGAGGCCGCCTCGCCGTCGTCGGGCTGCTCGTCGCCGCCGCGTCCCTGGTCACCGTGGCGACGCCGTTCCTGCTCAAGGAGATCCTCGACGTCGCCATCCCGCAGGGCCGCACAGGGCTGCTCAGCCTGCTCGCCCTCGGCATGATCGTCAGCGCCGTCGTCACGAGCGTCTTCGGCGTCCTGCAGACCCTCATCTCGACCACCGTCGGCCAGCGCGTCATGCACGACCTGCGCACCGCCGTCTACGGCCGGTTGCAGAGCATGTCGCTCGCCTTCTTCACCCGCACCCGCACGGGCGAGGTCCAGTCCCGCATCGCCAACGACATCGGCGGCATGCAGGCGACCGTGACCTCCACCGCGACCTCCCTCGTGTCCAATCTGACGAGTGTCGTCGCCACCGTCGTCGCCATGGTCGCGCTCGACTGGCGCCTGACCGTCGTCTCACTGCTCCTGCTGCCGGTGTTCGTGTGGATAGCCCGGCGCGTCGGCCGCGAGCGCAAGAAGATCGCCACGCAGCGCCAGAAGCAGATGGCCGTCATGGCGGCGACCGTCACCGAGTCGCTCTCCGTCAGCGGCATCCTGCTCGGCCGCACCATGGGCCGCGCCGACTCCCTCACCCGCTCCTTCGCCGAGGAGTCCGACCAGCTCGTCGACCTCGAAGTCCGGTCGAACATGGCGGGCCGCTGGCGGATGGCCGTCATCAGCATCGTCATGGCCGCCATGCCCGCCGTCATCTACTGGGCGGCCGGCATCGCCTTCCAGCTCGGCGGCCCGACCGTCTCCATCGGCACGCTCGTCGCGTTCGTCTCGCTCCAGCAGGGCCTGTTCCGGCCGACCGTGAGCCTGCTCCAGACCGGCGTCCAGATCCAGACCTCGCTCGCCCTCTTCCAGCGCATCTTCGAATACCTCGACCTGCCCGTCGACATCACCGAGCGGCCGGACCCGGTCCACCTCGACACCGTCAAGGGCGAGATCCGCTTCGAGGACGTCGACTTCCGCTACGACACCGAGGACGCGCGGCAGCGGCCCGTGCTCGCCGGCATCGACATCTCCGTCCCCGCGGGCGGCAGCCTCGCCGTCGTCGGCCCCACCGGCTCCGGAAAGTCCACGCTCAGCCATCTCGTGCCGCGCCTGTACGACGTGACGGGCGGCCGGGTCACCATCGACGGCGTCGATGTGCGCGACCTGGACTTCGACACCCTGGCCCGCGCGGTCGGCGTCGTCTCGCAGGAGACGTACCTCTTCCACGCGACGGTCGCGGACAACCTCCGGTTCGCCAAGCCCGACGCGACCGACGAGGAACTGCACGCGGCGGCCCGCGCGGCCCAGATCCACGACCACATAGCCGCCCTGCCCGACGGGTACGACACCGTGGTCGGCGAGCGCGGGCACCGCTTCTCCGGCGGCGAGAAGCAGCGCCTGGCCATCGCCCGCACGATCCTGCGCGACCCGCCGATCCTCGTACTCGACGAGGCGACCAGCGCCCTGGACACCCGCACCGAGCACGCCGTGCAGGAAGCCATCGACGCCCTGTCCGCCGACCGCACGACGCTCACCATCGCGCACCGCCTCTCCACGATCCGCGACGCCGACCAGATCGTCGTCCTGGACGGCGGCCGCATAGCCGAGAGCGGCACCCACGAGGAACTGCTGCGCAGACAGGGGCGCTACGCGGCACTCGTCCAGCGCGACACGCGGCTGGAGACAGTGGCGTGAGGCTGGAGACCGTGGTGTGAGGCGACGGCCCGGGATGAAGATATGTCGGGGTTGTCGCAGGGGTCGGGTTACCGTTCCGGCATGGTGAACGAGACTCCGCGCCGCCGCGGGACACGACTGACGCGCCGAGGACGCATCGCCCTGCTGGTCATCGGGGCCGTCGTGGTGGCCATCGCCGTCGCGGTCCCGCTGCTGCTCTCCGGCGGGGGCCCAGGCGGGCCCCGGACGCTGACGATCCCGGAGGGCCGGCGCGCGACGCAGGTGTACGAGGCCGTCGACAAGGCGCTGGACGTCCCGCCCGGCACCACGAAGAAGGCGGTCCCGAACGCGGACCTGCGGCTGCCCGCCGAGGCCGGCGGCAACCCGGAGGGCTACCTCTTCCCGGCGACCTATCCGCTCAGCGACAAGTCGACACCGAGGTCGCTGCTCGCGTACATGGTGGACACGGCGAACAAGAAGTTCCAGGGCGCGCGGAGCGCAGCGGGCGCCCAGGGCAACGGGGTGAACGCGTACCAGGCCGTGATCGTGGCGAGCATCGTCGAGGCCGAGGCGGACAACGCGGCGGACATGGGCAAGGTCGCCCGCGTCGTCTACAACAGGCTCAACCGCGGGATGCCGCTCCAGATGGACTCCACCATCAACTACGCGCTCGGCCGTTCCACGCTCGCCACCACCCACGAGGACACCCGCACCCGCAGTCCGTACAACACGTACGCGCGCAAGGGGCTGCCGCCGACGCCGATCGACAACCCGGGGGAGCAGGCGATGAAGGCGGCGCTGGACCCGCCGCACGGGGACTGGCTGTACTTCGTGACGGTCAAGCCCGGCGACACGCGGTTCACCGGGGACTATGAGCAGCACAAGAGGAACGTCGAGGAGTTCAACAAGAACCAGGCCGCTTCGAACGGCTCCGGCTGAGGGGCCGCCGGTCGAGTAGGCCCCCCGCGCCCCGACGACCGACCGGCCGGGGGAGGGGGAGCCGGGCGCGCCGGTACACCGGACGATCAGGCGGTGACCCCGGCCGCCGCCTCAGCCCCGGCCGGCCCCGCCGACCCTTCCTCAGCCCCGGCCCGGGGCGTCAGCAGGCGCTGGATGTCGCGGACCGCGGCGCGTCCGGCGCGGTTGGCGCCGATGGTGCTCGCGGAAGGCCCGTACCCGACCAGATGTACCCGGGGATCGAGCGCCGCGCGCGTGCCCTCCATGCGGATGCCGCCGCCCGGCTCCCGCAGTTTCAGCGGTGCCAGATGGTCGATCGCCGCGCGGAAACCGGTGGCCCACAAGATGACGTCCGCGTCGATCGCGCGGCCGTCGTCCCAGGCCACGCCCGTCTCGGTGATCCGGTCGAACATGGGCAGCCGGTCGAGGACGCCGTTGGCGCGGGCCTCGCGGATCGCGTCGTTCACCGGCAGCCCCGTCACCGAGACCACGCTCAGCGGGGCGAGCCCCTGCCGCACCCGGTCCTCGACGAGCGCCACCGCCGCCCGGCCGCGCTCTTGGTCGAAGGGCCCCTCGCGGAACACCGGCGGGCGGCGCGTCACCCAGTACGTCCGTGCCGCGTACGGGGCGATCTCCATCAGGTGCTGGGTGCCGGACGCGCCGCCGCCGACCACGACGACCCGCTGCTCGGCGAACTCGCGGGGCCCCGGATACTGCGCGGTGTGCAGTTGCCGCCCGCGGAACGACTCCTGCCCCGGGTAGCGCGGCCAGAACGGGCGGTCCCAGGTGCCCGTCGCGTTGATCAGCGCCCGCGTCGACCAGGTGCCGTCGGAGGTCTCCACGAGCAGCCGCCCGCCTTCGCCCTCCCGCACCCGGCGCACCTCGACGGGTCGCCGGACGCGCAGGTCGAAGGCGTCCTCGTACGCGGCGAAGTAGCCGGAGATCACCTCGGACGAGGGCCGGTCGGGGTCGGCGCCGGTCAGCTCCATGCCGGGCAGCGCGTGCATCCCGTGGACCTTGCCGTAGGTGAGGGAGGGCCAGCGGAACTGCCAGGCGCCGCCGGGCGCGGGCGCGTGGTCGAGCACCACGAAGTCCCGCTCCGGCACATACCCGACGCGCCGCAGGTGGTAGGCGGCGGACAGACCGGCCTGACCGGCGCCGATCACGACGACGTCGACCGGCCGCGCCTCACGCGCGCGGCCGGCCGGCACATCCCGTACCCCGAAATCGTTCACGCTTTAACCAACCCGGCCGGGGTCCTGCTTCTTCCCGTACGAGACCGAACGAGAGCGAACGGCCCCGAGCCGACCCGAGCGGCCCCGAGCGGCCCCGAGCGGCCCCGAGCCGACCCTAGTCGCCCGCGGGCCGCCCCCGAGCCAGCCCTGAGGCGACCCGAGTCGCCCCCGAGGCGACCCGAGCGCGGTCCCGGCCCCCCGCGCAGGCGGAAGCGGCGGGAGGGGCCGCGGGGTCTCAGCGTCCGCGCGCCAGCAGCAGCGGCGCGCTCCGCGCCACGTCCCGGCGCGGGCCCGTGGCCCCGGCCGCCGGGAGGAGGCCCCGGGCCGCCAGTTCCGGGATGACGCCCTCGCCGAACCAGTACGCCTCCTCCAGATGCGGGTAGCCCGACAGGACGAAGTGCTCGACGCCGAGCGCGTGGTACTCCTCGACGCGGTCCGCGACCTCCGCGTGGCTGCCGACCAGCGCGGTTCCGGCGCCGCCGCGTACCAGGCCCACGCCCGCCCACAGGTTCGGTGAGACCTCCAGGCCCTCGCGCCGGCCGCCGTGCAGGGCGAGCATCCGCCGCTGCCCGACCGACTCGCTGCGCCCGAGCGCGGCCTGCGCGGCCGCGACCGTCTCCGGCGACAGGTCGTCGAGCAGCCGGTCCGCCGTCGCCCACGCCTCGCGCGCCGAGTCGCGCGTGATGGTGTGCAGCCGGATGCCGAACCGGACGGTGCGCCCCTCCCGTTCGGCCAGCTCACGGATCCAGTCGATCTTCTCCTTCACCTGCGCGGGCGGCTCGCCCCACGTCAGATACACATCCGTGTGCCGGGCGGCGACCGGCCCGGCGGCCGGTGACGACCCGCCGAAGAAGATCGGCGGCACCGGGTCCGGCGGCAGCGCCCCGAAACCCTGCTCGATGCGGTAGTGCTCGCCCTCGAAGTCGAACGGGCGCCCCGCGCTCGCGCCCCAGACGCCCCGCACCACGGACAGGAACTCGTCGGTGCGGGCGTAGCGGCGGTCGTGGTCGAGACGGTCGCCGAAGCGGCGCTGCTCGGTGGAGTCGCCGCCGGTCACGACGTTCAGGAGCAGCCGCCCGCCGGTCAGGCGCTGGTACGTCGACGCCATCTGCGCGGCGAGCGTGGGGGAGAGGAGGCCGGGGCGGAACGCGACGAGGAACTTGAGCCGTTCGGTGTGCTGCGCGAGCGCCACCGTGGTCAGCCAGGCGTCCTCGCACCACGTGCCCGTCGGCGTGAGCACCGCCTCGAAACCGAGCTGTTCGGCGGCCTTGGCGATCTGGACGAGATAGTCGAGGCTCGGCGCGCGCACCCCGGCGACACCGCCGCCCGGCGTGCGCTCCAGCGCGCCGCCGCTGAACGCGTGCCGGTCGACGAGCGTGCGGCCGTCGCCGCCCGTCGGCAGGAACCAGTGCAGGTGGACGGTCATGGCTCAGCCTTCCTTCGGGTACGTGCGCGGGGCGGTGGACGACGGCGGCAGATCGCCGTTGAACCGGGTGTCGACGAACGCGGAGAAGTCGACCTTGCGCGGGATCAGCTTCAACTCCGTGAAGGCGTCCGCGATCTGCTGCTCGGAGGCGACCGCGGCCTTGTCGACGGCGACGGAGACCCGGGTGCCGTTCGTCCGCTTCACGGCGTCGAGCGCCACCTCGTAGGGCAGGCCGGTGTCCTTGGCCCACACCTTGGCCCACGCCTCGGGATGCCGGTGGACCCAGTTCTGAGCGCGCCGCAGCCGCGCCAGATAGTCCTTGATGGCGGCGGACTTCGCACGGTCGGCGAGCGCGGTGGGGGAGGCGACCTGGAAGCCGAGCCCGTTCGTGATGCCGTCGCCGTCGGTGAGCACGCGGGCCTTCGCGCCCCGCAGTGCCTGCGAGGTGTACGGGTCCCACACGGCCCACGCGTCGACCTTCCCGGCGGTGAACGCGGCCAGCGCGTCGGCCGGTTGGAGGTATTTGACGTGCACGTCCTTGAGTCCGAGGCCGGCCTTCTCGAGTGACGCGACCAGTTGGTAGTGGGCCGACGATCCCTGCGCGACGGCGACCGACCGGCCCTTCAACTCGGCGGTGGCGCGCAGCTTCGAGCCGTGCGGGACGAGGATCGTGTCGCCCTTCGCGGTGCCGTGCGTGGCCGCCACCACCTTGATCTTCGATCCGGCGCCCGCGGCGAAGACGGGCGGGGTGTTGCCGACGCCGCCGATGTCGACGGCCTTCGCGTTCACCGCTTCGAGCAGCGGCGGGCCCGAGGTGAAGGTGGACCAGTGGATCTTGTACGTGAGATCGTCCAGCTCGCCCGCGGCCCGCAGCACGGCTTCCGAACCGCCTTTCTGGTCACCGACGTCGAGGGTCAGCGACCCCTTGCCGTCGGTCCTGCCGCCGCCGACGCCCGCGGCGGCGGTCGTGCCGGCGGAGGACGCGCCGGAGCAGGCGGCGAGAAGCAGCGCGAGCGGGGTCAGCAGGGCGGGTACGAGGAGGGGGCGTCGCATGTCGGTCCGTTCGGGGAGAGGGGGAGGCGGCGGCGCGGCCGCCCTGCCAGGGGCGCGGGTCGCCGCGGGGTGGGCCGCGACCGGAGCCGGGGGTGAGGAACCGCGAGCGGGCGCGCTCACTCGGGGGCGCCGGGTTCGTCGTGGTCGACGCCCAGCAGCCGCAGCAACTCCGCGCGGAGCGCGCCCACGGCCGGGTCGGACAGCTCGCGCGGCCGCTCCAGCGGGACCTCGACCTCGTGCGCGATGACGCCGCCGTCCATGACGAGCACCCGGTCGGCGAGCAGGACCGCCTCCTCGACGTCATGCGTCACGAGCAGCACCGCGCAGCCGCGCCGCCGCCACAACTCACCCACCAGACGTTGCGCCTTGAGCCGGGTGAGGGCGTCCAGCGCGCCGAACGGCTCGTCCAGCAGCAGTAGATCGGGCTCGCGGACGAGGGCGCGGGCCAGCGAGGCCCGCTGCGCCTCACCACCGGACAGCGTCTTCGGCCAGGCCAGCGCGCGTTGCCCGAGACCGACCTCGGCCAACGCCCGCTCGGCGACGGCGCGTTCGGGTTTGTCGGGCAGGCCGAGCAGGACGTTGCGCCAGACCCGCTTCCATGGCATCAGCCGGGGCGCCTGGAACGCGACCGCCTTGCGGCGCGGCACGAGGACCGTGCCCTCGATGTCCCGGTCGAGCCCGGCGAGGACGCGCAGCAGCGTCGACTTGCCGCATCCGCTGCGGCCGAGCAGCGCCACGAACTCGCCCGGCCGCACGGTCAGTCGCAGATCGTCGATGACGGCCCGCCCGTCGAAGGACCGCGTCAGCCCCTCGACCCGCACGGCACTGACCTCGGCGGCGGGTGCCTCGGTGGGGGTCACCGGCCGGTGAACGTCGGTCGCCATTGCAGCAACAGCCTTTCGAGGGTACGGACGACGAAGTCGGCGAGCAGGCCGAGGAACGCGTAGACGACGAGGCACACGACGATGACGTCGGTGCGCAGGAAGTCCCGCGCCTGCACCATCAGGAAGCCGATCCCCGCGTCCGCGTTGATCTGCTCGGCGAAGACCAGCGCGAGCCAGGCGATGCCGAGCGAGTACCGCAGCCCGGTCATGGCGCCGGGTAGCGCGCCGGGCAGGACGACATGCCGTACGAGACCCCAGCGGCTCAGGCCCAATGACTCGCCTGCCTCGATGAGTTGGGAGTCGACGCCCCGGATGCCGGCGTACACGTTCAGATAGAGCGGGAAGGACACGCCCAGCGTGATGATGGCGATCTTCGGGGCCTCGCCGATGCCGAACCAGATGATGAACAGCGGGATCAGACCGACGAACGGCACCGTACGCAACATCTGCACACTGGCGTCGACAAGGTCCTCGCCGACCCGGAACAGGCCGGAGACGAGAGCGAGCCCGACGCCGACGACGACCCCGAACAGCAGGCCCAGGGCGACGCGTTGGAGGGAGACACCCATCGCGCCCGGCAGGGAACCGTCCGCGACGAGATCACCGCCCACCCGGGCGATCGTGCCCGGCGACGCGAGCACGTCCGGTGTCAACAGGCCGGTGGAGCTGAGGAGTTGCCACAGTGCGAGCAGCAGGAGCGGCCCCGACGTACGGCGGAGCCAGCGCGGTACGCGGGTGCGGCGCGCGGAGGAGGGGACGAGGGGGGCGAGTTCGGGCGCCGGTCGGGGCGCGGACGTATCCGAAGTAGCGGATATGTCTGCCTCAGGGCGTGCGGGTGGAGCATGGCTGATGCTCAAAGGGACTCCAGGACGGGGGAGCGCGTCCCGGCGTCAGACGTGCCGCGACGGCGGCACGGCACACCTCAGCGGCGGGCGGGCCCGGAGCGCGAGAGCGGGGGCCGGTGCCGAGAGGGGCGCACGGGAGGCGAGAGCCGGGGCAGGGAGGTGAGGGTGATGTTGCGCAGGGGGCCGGAAGAGGCGCGAGAAGGCGTCAGCGGCCGAGGCGACACGCGGCGGAGGCCACCCGCAGCAGGTCGATGTGACCGCGCGTGGTGAGCAGGGCTGAACGCAACATGCCGCAGAACGTAGCCAGTTCCCCGGCGCACGGTCAATGCCGTCTCACCGGGTGGACCGCCCGTATCAGGGGGCGGGCGCAAGTCCTGGAAGGGGGACTGGTGCCGGGCCGGGCGCGCCCAGGGCGACAGGACAGGCGTGAGCTGGGCGTTCCGGGGGACAATGACGGCATGTCCGACGCATTCACGACCCGAATCCTCACCGTCGACACGGGCTCAAGCGAGCGCGTCGTCGACCTCACCCGCGACTGCGAGTCCTTCCTGCGGGAAGCGGCCCGGGGCCGCGACGGGCTCCTCAACGTCTTCGTCCCGCACGCCACCGCCGGCATCGGCGTCATCGAGACCGGCGCGGGCAGCGACGACGACCTGCTCGCGGCGCTGCACACCCTGCTCCCGGCGGACGAACGCTGGCAGCACCGCCACGGCACGCCCGGCCACGGCCGCGACCACGTCCTGCCCGCCCTCGTCCCGCCGCACGCGACGCTCCCCGTGATCGGCGGCGCGCTGGAACTGGGCACCTGGCAGTCCGTCTGCCTGGTGGACACCAACGTGGACAATCCGAGCCGCAAGGTCCGGCTGAGCTTTCTCGGGTGAGCGCGCGTCAGTCCTCGCGGGTGCTGCCCGGGGCCGCCGGGTCGGTCAGGCGCAGGAGCAGGGCCGCCGCGATGTAGCGCATGCGGCCCAGGTTCGTGTGGGGGTCGTAGCCGATGGCGTGGGTCAGGGCGTCGTGGCGGGCCTGCACGGTCGAGTGGTGCATGCCGAGTTCGGCGGCGGCCGAGCGGATGCTGTCGGACTCCACCAGTGTCTGGAGGATGGCGGCGGAGCGCGGGTCGAGGCCGGCGAGGGCCAGCACGTCCGGGTGCGGGGTCCGCGCGTCGTACGCCTGCGCGAGCAGCAGCATCGCGCCCAGGTCCTCCGCCCGGACGGCCGGGTTCTCCGCGTCCGTCAGGCGCAGCGCCACGATCGCCGCGTCCCAGGACTCGGGGGCCTGGTCGGCGCGCGTCCAGGTCCCGTAGCCGACGGGCCCGGGCGGCTCGATCCCGCCGTGCGCGTCGAGCGTCGCCCGCAGCAGCCCGTACCGGGTCGGCACGATCGCGCTCGGCGCGCCCTTACCGGGATCGGACTCGGGGGAGTCCGCGAACGTGGCGACGAGCCGCACCCGCGTCCCCGCGTCCACGCGGAACCGGGACAGCAGCGTGACGCGCTCGGCGAGCGGGCGGGACGCGTCGATGACGGCGTCGAGGCCGCCGTCCGGGCGGCGGCGGGCCTCCAGGAGTTCCACGCCGAGCGCGAGACGCTCCACGATCATCTCGTCGTGCGGACCCGGCTCGCCCTCCCGCTCCAGCCACACCCGCCGGTCCGCGTGCGCGCGCTCGCCGGAGCGGTGGGGCGCCTCGGGCTCGGCGGCGGCCGGCAGCAGGCGCCCGTCCGGGTCACGTCTGCTGACCCGGCCGCGGATCTCCGCGCCGGCGACCGTCCCGGACAGCACCGCCGCGCCGCGCAACAACCCGTCGAGCCCGGCGCCGCGCGCGAAGAGGACGTCGAAGTAGGACACGATCCGCAGAAACTCGCCGGCCTCCGGATCGAGGGCGTTCAACCGCCTCACCAACTGGTGCAATGTGCACTCCTTTGCGCCCTTTCGCACAGTCTAGCGAGATCCACGCCACGCGGCGCCGGGCCGGCTCAGGCGCCCAGCGTGCGCGCCACCCAGGCGTTCCGCGCGGCCGTCATCGCGTGCGCGAGCGCGGTGTGCGGCGCGGTGAGGTCGAAGCCGTGGAAGCCGCCGGGCCACACATGCAGTTCCGCCTGCACACCCGCCGCCCACAGCGCCCCCGCGTACGCCACGTCCTCGTCGCGGAAGACCTCCGCCGAACCGCAGTCGATGTACGCGGGCGGCAGCCCCGACAGGTCCGTGGCGCGCGCGGGAGCCGCGTACACCGACACGTCGTCCGTGCCGCGCCGCTCGCCGAGCAGGGCGGTCCAGCCCATGACGTTGCTCGCGCGGTCCCACAGGCCGATGCCCTCGAACTGCGCGGCGGAGACCGTGCGGTCCCGGTCGTCGAGCATCGGGTAGATGAGCACCTGGCCGAGCAGCGGCGGGCCCTGCCGGTCGCGCGCGAGCAGGGTGACGCCGGCCGCGATGCCGCCGCCCGCGCTCTGGCCGGCGATCAGCAGGCGGTGCGGGTCCATGCCGATCTCGCGGGCGTGCTCGGCGGTCCACAGCAGTCCCGCGTACGCGTCTTCGACGGGGTACGGGTCCGGGTGCTCGGGCGCCAGCCGGTAGTCCACGGTCACGAGGACGGCGTCGTGCTCCACGACCCACGGCAGCGCCTGGATCAGGCCCGAGAACCGGTCGCCGCTGACCATGCCGCCGCCGTGCGTGTGGTAGATGCCGGGGCCGTAGCCGCGGTGGTCCTCGCGGGTGATCACCGAGAGGGTGATGTCCTCGCCGAGGTGGCCGGGGACGGTGACGTCGCGGCGGGCCAGCGCGCGTGCCTTCAGCATGTCGTCGGTGACCTCGGCGGGTTCTGCCTGACGCATGTACGGGATCATTTCTGCCGTCATCGTCGGGGGGAGTTGGGCGGCGAGGGCGGCGAGTACGGCGTCCAGTTCCGGGTCGAACGGGGGGCGCGGCGGGTTAGCGGGCATCGGGGCTCCTTCTTTTAGTACATGGATCGGCGCTGAGGTCAGCCCCCTCAGGGGCGCGGGGAACTGCGCGCCCAGCCACGACGAACCCGGCACTCTGGGGCTCCGCCCCAGCCCCCGCTCCTCAATCGCCGGAGGGGCTTGAATTGACCGGCGCTGAGGTGAGCCCCGTCAGGGGCGCGGGGAACTGCGCGAGAAGCCCCACCGGGGCTTAACTGGACGTACAACATCAACGCACCCGGCGCTGGGTGCCGCCTTGCCCACCCGTGCCGCCCTGGGGGTCCCCCCGGACGAAGTCTGGGGGAGGCAGACTGCCCAAGGCGGCGGGGGCGGGCGGCGCCCGAAAGGCACCGGGATTGGCAGCCCCGTCAGGGGCGCGGGGAACTGCGCGAGCGGCCACGACGCACCCGGCACTCTGGGGCTCGGTCAGTCGATGGTGAGGAGGATTTTGCCGCCTGCCCCGGAACGGAGCAGACGCAGGGCGTCCACCGCCTCGTCCATCGACATCTCCCGCACCCACCCGGCCGTGTCGTAGAACCCCTCGGCCATCGCGGAGATGACCGCGTCGAACTCCTCGGGACGGTAACCGACCGAGCCGATGACCTCGGTCTCGTGCATCATCAGCGGCGTCGGATTGAACTCCAGCGCATGCTCGTGCAGCGCCGTGGCGACGACGCGACCGCCCGGCGCCAGCGAGGCCACCGCACTGGTGAACGCGGCCCCCGCGCCGGCCGCGTCCACCGCCGCGTCCACACCCTCGCCGTCGGTGAGCGCGGCGACGGCGGCGGCCAGATCCTCGTTCGCCGGGTCGACGACGTGCGCGCCGAGGGCGGCGAGGACGCCGCGCCGCTCCGCGTTCGGCTCCGAGACGAGGACTTTGTCGACCCCCTTGGCCTTGAACGCGAACCAGGCGCCGATGCCGATGGGGCCCGCGCCCATGACCAGCGCGCTGCCGCCGGCCTCGACGCCGCTGCGGGTCACCGCGTGCCAGCCCACGGACATCGGCTCGACGAGCGCGCCCATGCGCAGGTCCACGTTCTGCGGCAGGACGTGCGCGGTCCGCGCGTCGCAGACCGTGTACTGGGCGAGGCCGCCGCCCTCGACGTTCGCGCCGAGCGCCGCCATCTTCGTGCAGATGAACGGGCGGCCGCGGCGGCAGGCCGTGCAGGTGCCGCAGGAGACCTGCTGCGGGTAGACGGCGCAGCGGTCGCCGACCTGGATGTCCGTGACGCCCTCGCCGACCTCGACGACCGTGCCCGAGAACTCGTGGCCCACGATCAGCGGCGCCATCGCGCCCGTCACCGGGTGCGGCGCGTGCACGTCGAACGGCATGGATTCCGGATAGAAGTACAGGTGCAGATCGGAGCCGCAGATGCCGGCGTAGGCGTTGCGCAGCTTCACCTGGCCCGGGCCGGGGCTCGGCTCGGGGACCTCCTCCACGCGGAGGTCTTCTTTTGCGTGGAAGCGTGCTGCCTTCATCGTTCAACTCCCTGTCACTGGCGACCGATGTGCGGCCGGTCGCCGTCGGTTCGACACGACCCGCCCCGTCCGCGCGGCGGCCGGCCCGGGCCCCCGGTCGCGCACGCCGGGCAAGGGGGGGCCCGGCGGGGTGAGAGGGCGGCACCGGGGACCGGCCGACGGGCGGACGAGTACGCCGGCCACCGGGAGAACTGCCCGGTGCACGACTGCGGTGTCCGGATCATCGTGCGGGTCGGCCGAGGGCCCGGGCCACCGCCGAGTGCGGCGGATACGGGCCGGGGGCCCCGCCGATCGCGCGCCGGGGCGAAAAGCCGTGATCCCACCGGCGCAACGTCCAAAACGACAGGTGCAGACACGAGCCTGTTTGAGTAATCACCCAAGCATCAGCAAGCCATCCATCCTTATTCGCCTCGCAGATGCAAGATGAAGGAGTTGTCCGGGGCGGGGTCCTCGTCCCGGCCGGATCGAGGCCCCGAGGCGAGGTCTTCCATGGTCATGCGCAGCCACGAAGGGGGCGCCCGGGGCCTCGCCACCGCTTCCCGTGCCCCCGGCGCCCGACACCCCCCGCGCCGCGGCCGCCCCGACGCCCGTATCGCCCGGGTCGTCGCGCGGGCGCTCGGTGACGCCGACACCGTCCTGAACGTCGGCGCGGGCGTCGGCGCGTACGAGAGCCGCGCGCACACCGTCACGGCCGTCGAGCCGTCACCGGCCCTGCGCGTGCGCCGCCCCGCGCAACTGGCGACCGCGCTCGAGGCGGCCGCCGAGGACCTGGCGTACTACGGGCGCCCCGAACTGCTGCTCGACCCGGCGGTGCGGCAGGCGTCCCCGGCCTGGAGCTTCCTGGACGACCGGGCCCGCCAGGAGTTCGACTTCTCGCTGCGCCGCGCGCTCGGCTCCGGTACCTGGGACGAGGCGTACGGGCATCTGCGCGGCCGGCCCGCCTACCTCGGTTCGCTCGTCCTGCTGCGCGCCACCCCCGCCAGCGCCTGACGGTGGGGGCGGGGGTGGGGGCGGGGACTGAGGCTGAGGCGCGGGCGGGGGAGCGGGGTCAGTTCAGCTCGTCGGGGTGCGGGCCCGTGCGCAGGTCGCGGTCCAGGCCGGCCACGGCCGCCATCTCGTCGTCGGTCAGCGTGAAGTCGAAGACGTCGAGGTTCTGGCGGATGCGGGCCGGGGTCACCGACTTCGGGATGACGACGTTGCCGAGCTGGAGGTGCCAGCGCAGGACGACCTGTGCGGGCGACTTCCCGTACCGCTCGGCGAGCGCGGTCAGCGTCTCGTCGCCGAGGACCGCGCCCTGGGCGAGCGGGCTCCACGCCTCGGTGACGATGCCCTTCTCGGCGTGCAGGGCGCGCAGTTCGCGCTGCTGGAGGCCGGGGTGCAGCTCGATCTGGTTGACCGCCGGCACGAGGTCGGAGCTGTCGAGGAGGCGCTGGAGGTGGGCCGGCTGGAAGTTGGAGACGCCGGCGGCGCGCACCCGGCCGTCCGCGACCAGCCGCTCGATGGCCTTCCAGGTCTCGCGGTACAGGTCGCGCTCCGGGGTCGGCCAGTGGATCAGGTACATGTCGACGTAGTCGACGCCGAGCTTGGCGAGCGAGGCGTCGAAGGCGCGGAGCGTGGCGTCGTGGCCCTGGTCGGCGTTCCACAGCTTCGTCGTCAGGAACAGCTCCTCGCGGGCGATCCCGGACTCGGCGAGGGCGCGGCCGACGCCCGCCTCGTTGCCGTAGATCGCGGCGGTGTCGATGGAGCGGTACCCGGCGTCCAGGGCGGCGGAGACGGCCGCGGTGGTCTCCTCGTCGGGGACCTGGAAGACGCCGAAGCCGAGCTGCGGGATCGTGACGCCGTTGTTGAGGGTGACGGTGGCGGGTGCCATGGCGGGGGTCCTTCCGGGTGGTGCGGGGGTGCGGTCTGTGCGCACGGTGGAACAGGAGAGGCGGCGGTCCCCGGTCGGGGGACGGCGCCTCGGACAGCCACGACATTACTTGCACGCGCGGGTTAAATGCAAATGACGACATTCGCGTAGTGCGTCTATGGTTGTGTGCAAGCAGTGCTCCGTGCGGGGTCGTCGCGTACGGCCCGCACGGACCGAAGCGCGACCGAAGGAGGTCCCATGACCGTGACCCAGACCGCCTTGACCGCCGTGACCGCGGCCGAGCCCGCCCGCGCGGGAGGTGCCGCATGAAGGCCATCGCCCTCGACGCCTACGGCGGCCCCGACGACCTGCGCCTGACCGACCTGCCCGAACCGAAGGTCGCGCCCGGCGAGGTCCTGATCCGGGTGCGGGCGGCGGGCGTCAACCCCGTCGATTGGAAGCACGCCTCCGGCGGCCTCGACGCGCTCATGTACACGCACTTCCCGCTCGTCCCCGGCTGGGACGTCGCCGGAGTCGTCGAACGCGTCGGCCTCGACGTGGAGGAGTACGCGCCCGGCGACGAGGTCTTCGGCTACGTCCGCAAGGACGTCGTCCAGCACGGCGCGTACGCCGAACTCGTCTCCGCGCACGTACGCCTCATCGCCCGCAAGCCCGCCGCCCTGAGCTGGGAGGAGGCCGCCGCCGTGCCGCTGGCCGGCCTCACCGCCCTCCAGTCCCTCGACCGCGTCGGGGTCCGCGCCGGCGACACGGTCCTCGTGCACGGCGCGGCGGGCGGCGTCGGCTCCCTCGGCGTCCGTCTCGCCGCCGACCGGGGCGCCCGCGTCATCGGCACCGCGAGCCCCCGCAACCACGACTTCGTACGGGAACTGGGCGCCGAGCCCGTCGCGTACGGGGACGGGCTCGGGGACCGCGTACGGAAACTGGCGCCCGACGGCGTGGACGCCGTGCTCGACTTCGCGGGCGCCGGATCGGTCGCCGCCTCCCTCGACCTGCTGCGCGACCCCGCGCGCCTCGCCTCGATCGTGGACCCGGAGGCGGCGAGCGCGGGCGGCCACTACGTGTGGGTGCGGCCCGACCACGACGGGCTCACCGCCCTCGCGGACCTCGCCGACCGGGGCAAGCTGCCCGTCCACGTCGAACGCGTCTTCCCGCTCGCCGAGACCGCCGACGCCTGGCGGCTCAACGCCGAGGGCCACACCCGCGGCAAGCTCGTCCTGACCGTGTCCTCGGACTGACCTGGGGCCTGTCCTTCGGGTCATGCCCTAGCAGGCCGCCCCGCCGGGGCTCACAGCCAGCCCTGGCGCCCCGCCTGCAACGCCAGTTGGAACCGGTTCGCCGCCCCGAGCCGCGTCATCAGCACCTGAAGGCGCCGGTACAGGGTGCGGCGGCTGATGCCCAACTCCCGCGCCACGGTCTCGTCGCCCGCCCCGCCCGCCAGCAGCCACAGCAGGCGCCGGTCGGCGGGTGCGAGACCGCCCGGCAGGGCCGTGCTGCCGTGGAAGGGCAGCGCGTCGCGCCAGCACTGCTCGAACAGGGCGATCAGCGCCGACAGCAGCCCGCACGGCTGCACCACCAGCATCGTGTGGTGCACGTCCGCGTCCACGAGCGCCAGCGACACCAGCGCGCACGCCTCGTCCACGATCACCAGCTTCACCGGCACCGACGGCAGCACCCGTGCCTGCTCGCCCGCGTTGACGCACGGCTCGATGGCGTCCTTGAGACGGCCCGGGTGGTGCAGCGACTCCCGCGAGTAGACCACTCGCTGCGTGACGCCCCGCGCCAGCGTCTCCAGCGCGTCGTCGGTCGCCCCCGGCAGCGGCACGTACGGCGGCGACTCCAACTGTCGGATCTGCTCCCGCGCCCCGCGCCACGCCTGCCGCATGCGCGGGCCGACGGCCTCCCCGGTGACGACCTCCACGAGGTGCGCGTCGTGCGCGGCGACCCTGCGCCGCCGGAACGCCTCGAACGCGCCGCCCACCGCGACCCGCGACTCCTCGATCTTCGCCGACCTGCGCCGCACCAGCGCGTCGAGCGCCGCGCCCGGCGGTACGGGCAGGCCCTCACCGGCGTCGGGGGCGCCCGCGAGACCGGCGTCCACCAGCGCCGCGTACGCCCGCCCCGCCGACCTGACGCTCAGGCCCGCCGCGCCCGCGATCTCGTCGAGCGGAGCGGGCGCCCGTTCCAGCAGCGTCGCGTACATGCGGGCCGCGTCCGCGTCCACGCCGAGGCGGCGCAGCGCCGCGCCGAGACGGTCGGCGGGCGGGGGCGTGGGCGCGGGCGTCGTAGGCGGGGTGGAGCGCTGCGTCATGTCCGCATTATCGGCGGTGCGCGCCCGCCGCGTGGCCGAATCGTGCCAATGGCAGAGATGGGCGCCGGACGGGCTCCCGCAGGCGTACGGTGCCCGGGACCGAACTGGACCGCAGAAGGGTGGACGCCGTGGCAGAGGGCCGCAAGAACGGGCTGTACGCAGGGATCTCCGCGGAGCTGTCCGCGCTGATGCGCACCGGGTGGGCGGACACCGAGCGCCATGACCTGGAGCCCGCGCCGCAGTCCCCGTACGCCGCGCGGCGCCGTGCCGCGCTCTCCGCCCGCTTCCCCGGCGAGCGGCTGATCGTGCCCTCCGGCAACCTCAAGGTGCGCTCCAACGACGACACCTACCCCTTCCGCCCGCACTCCGCCTACGTCCACATGACCGGCGACCAGGCCCGCGACGGCGCCCTCGTACTTGAGCCGCGCGCGGACGGCGGGCACGACGCGTACTGCTTCCAGTTGCCGCGCGACAGCCGTGACGACGATGAGTTCTGGACCGGCGCCCACGCCGAACTGTGGATGGGCCGCCGCCGCTCCCTCGCCGAGTCCGAGCGCGTCCTCGGGCTGCCCTGCCGCGACGTGCGCACCGCCGCCGCCGACCTCGCCGCCGCGAGCACCGGCGTACCCACCCGCATCGTGCGCGGCGTCGCCCCCGCCCTCGAAGCCGCCGTCACCACCGACCCCGCCCGCGACGCCGGACTCGAAGAGGCGCTCAGCGACCTGCGCGCCGTCAAGGACGACTGGGAGATCGGCGAGCTGCGCAAGGCCGTCGACGCGACCGTGCGCGGCTTCACCGACGTCGTCGGCGAACTCTCCCGCGCCGTCGCCACGTCCGAGCGCTGGATCGAGGGCACGTTCTTCCGCCGCGCCCGCCTGGAGGGCAACGCCGTCGGCTACGGCACGATCTGCGCCTCGGGACCGCACGCCACGATCATGCACTGGACCGACAACGACGGCCCGGTCCGCCCCGGCGACCTGCTCCTGCTCGACGCGGGCGTCGAGGCCCGCAGCCTCTACACCGCCGACGTCACCCGCACCCTGCCGATCGACGGCACCTTCACGCCCGTACAGCGCGAGGTGTACGACGCGGTGTACGAGGCGCAGGAGGCCGGGTTCGCCGCCGTGAAGCCGGGCGCCGCCTACCGCGACTTCCACGAGGTGGCCCAGCGCCATCTCGCCGCCCGGCTCGTCGAGTGGGGCTTCATCGAGGGCCCCGCCGACCGGGCCTACGAGCTGGGCCTCCAGCGCCGCTTCACCATGGCCGGCACCGGGCACATGCTCGGCCTCGACGTGCACGACTGCGCGCAGGCGCGGACCAGCGAGTACGTCGACGGGGTCCTGGAGCCCGGCATGGTCCTCACCGTCGAGCCCGGCCTCTACTTCCAGGCCGACGACCTGACCGTGCCCGAGGAGTACCGGGGCATCGGCGTCCGCATCGAGGACGACCTCCTCGTCACGGCGGACGGCCACGAGAACCTCTCGGCGGGCCTGCCGCGTTCCTCGTCCGAGGTCGAGGAGTGGATGGCCCGGCACGCGGGCTGAGCACCATGCCCCGCGCGCCGGAGAGGCTGTAAGTTCGGCGCTCAGCCCAACCCCGCCAGGGGCGCGGGGAACTGCGCGCCCAGCCACAGCGAACCCGGCACTCTGGGGCCCTGCCCCAGCCCCCGCTCCTCAATCGCCGGAGGGGCTGGATGTTTGGCGCTGAGGCCAACTCCCTCAGGGGCGCGGTGAACTGCGCGCTCAGCCACGACGCACCCGGCACTCTGGGGCGCTGCCCCAGGCCCCGCTCCTCAATCGCCGGAGGGGGTGGGTGTTGGCGCTGAGGCCGACTCCCTGAGGGGCGCGGGGAACTGCGCGAGCGGCCACAGCGCACCCGGCACTCTGGGGCGCTGCCCCAGGCCCCGCTCCTCAATCGCCGGAGGGGCTGGGTGTTGGCGCTGAGGCCGACTCCCTCAGGGGCGCGGGGAACTGCGCGCCCAGCCCCGACGTACCCGGCACTCTGGGGCGCTGCCCCAGGCCCCGCTCCTCAAGCGCCGGAGGGGCTGGGAGTTGGCGCTGAGGCCGACTCCCTCAGGGGCGCGGGGAACTGCGCGCCCAGCCACAGCGCACCCGGCACTCTGGGGCGCTGAGCCCAGACCCTCAGCGGGTGAGCAGCACCACCGCCAGCGCCACGAGCAGGGAGTCGACGCGGTCCAGGAGGCCGCCGGAGCCGGGGAGCCAGCCGGCCGCGTCCTTCACCCGGGCGCCGCGCTTCACCATCGACTCCAGGAGATCGCCCGCCGGGCCGCCGACCGCCACCGCGAGCGCCGCCGGCCAGCTGAGCACCGACAGCGCGGCCAGGGCACCGACGCCCGCGACCGCGCCCGCCAGAGTGCCGCTCCAGCGCTTGGCAGGGGAGAGGGGCGACAGGCGCGGGCCGCCCAGGCGGCGGCCCGCGAAGTAGGCCGTGATGTCCGCGACCGACACCGCGACGAACAGCGCGAGCCCGTCCGCGCCGAGCGGCACGAGCCCCGCGAGCACCCCGAGCCACACCAGCCCGAGCAGCCCCGTGGCCAGCCGCCGCAGCCCGTCCTCCGCGTCCGCCGCCAGCAACGGCACCGCCGCCACCGCGAGCGCCGCCGCCCCCGCCACCCGGGCGACCTGGCCCGGCGCCAGCCACACCGTCACCACCAGGCCCACCACGGCCGCGCCCAGCACCAGCCGGTCCGCGCGCGGCAGCCGGGTCAGCGCCCCGAACTCCGCGACCGCCACCACCCCCGCCGCCCCCGCGACCAGCGCCGCGCCGGACGGTCCCCACCAGAACGCGCCCGTCACCAGCGGCACCCCCACCGCCCACGCGCACCACCGCACCATCAGCTCCCGGCGCCGGGACGCCACGACGGCCACCCCGCCGACCGCCAGTGCCCCGCCGAGGACCGGCGCGAGCGCCGCCGCCGTCGTCACAGCGCGGCCCCCACCGCGGCCGGAGCGGCCGGAGCGGCATGAGCGGCAGGGCGCAGCGCGGCGAGGGCGGACCGGCAGGCCGCGACCGTCCGGGCGTTCTCCTCGGCGCCGCGCACCGCGATCCGCACCGCACGCCCCTCGTAGCGCGCCGACAGCGGCGACAGGTCCCGCAGATACACGCCGTCCAGGCGGCAGCGCTCCACCAGGCGGGCGGCGCTCGGCCCGTCCGGCGGCAGGAACACCGTCAGGAAGTTCGCCACCGACTCCTCCACCTCCCACGCCGGGTCCAACTCGGCGAGCGCCCCCGCGAGTTCGGCGCGCAGCGCGTGCGTACGGGCCCAGCGCTCCGCGTAGTACGCCGGATCGCGCAGCGCGGCGACGGCGGCGAGCTGCGCGGGAAGGCTCACCGGCCACGGCGGTGTCCGGCGCCGCAGCTCCGCCGCCGTGCCGGGGCCGGCGACGAGATAGGCGGCCCGCATGCCGGACAGCGCGTACATCTTCGACAGGGACGTGCACACCGTCACCCGCTCGTCGGCCGCGGCGAGCGGCGCGAGGGAGTCGTCGGGCGCCGCGTACCCGAGGTACGTCTCGTCGATCCACCAGCGGGTGCGGGCGGGCGCCGCCGCGAGCACGGGCCGCAGCCCGGCCGCCGGGGCGTGCCGGCCCGTCGGATTGTTCGGGTTCACGAGGACGACGAGGTCATAGGGGTGCGCGGCGACCTGCGCGGCGAGCCGGTCCGGGTCGATCCGCCAGCCGTCCTCGCGGCGCAGCGGCAGCCGGTCCACCCGGCAGCCCACGACCCGCTCGGTGACGTGCGCGTACTCCCCGTACGCCGGGTCCGTGAGCAGGACGCGGCTGTCCGGCGTCAGCCAGTGGCCGAACGCCCGGAAGATGAGGTCCGAGGAACCGGCGCCCACCGCGAGGGAACTCTCCGGCAGGTCACGGGCGCCCGCGATCTCGGCGATCAGCCCCTGCGCGGCCGACGGCGGCGAGGTCCGCGCCGCCCACGCGGGGTCCACGGCCAGCGCCTCGCCCACCCCGGGCGCGGGCGCGAACCACGCGTCCAGCACATCGGCGGCGACGATCTCATGGCGCCGCTCCAGCGTCCGGAAGTCCGCGCCGATCGCCGTGAACGACGCGCCGCCGTGCTCGCAGCCGTCCGGCGCGGGCGCGAACGGCATGTCCAGCTCCCAGTCCACGCCCGCCCGCAGCCGGTCCAGCGCCGGGCCGAACCGGCGGAGCGCGCCCGCCGTCAGCTCCGGCACCGCGCCCGTCAGCACCTCGAACGTCACCGCGCCCGAGCGCACGGTGTGCCCTACCGTCCGCAGGCCCGCCGCCTCGTACATGCCGAGCAGGTCGGTGCGGCCCATCGCCACGATCCGGCGCGCGCCCCGGGACGCGGCCCAGCGCAGCGCCGCGTACATCAGCAGCGGCGCCGCCGCCGTCGCGCGCCGCCCCGGCTCGACCGTGAGCAGCCGCACCTCGAACACACCGGCCTCGTCCAGCACCGGCAGCTCCGCCCGGCTCAGATACTTGTCGAGGCTGTAGCGGCCCGCCCACGGCGGCGTGACACTGACGAACCCGACGCGCTCCGCGCCGCGCGCCACGACGAGATGGACGATGCCCGTGCCGTCGAGCGCGTCGCTCAACCGGCCCTCGGCGACCGGCCGGTGCTGGCCCAGTTCGAGGGCGTACACCCGGTGCCGCAGCTCGTGGACCCACTCCAGGTCCTCGGTGGTGGCGCTGCGCACATGCAGGCGGTCGCGGCTCATGGAAACCCTCTCTCGACACGGAAAGGGCTTCATCGTGGCGGCCCCGCGCCGCCGCCACGAGGGTGAAGTGACGGGTGGCGCCTGAGTATCCGTACTCAGGCGCCGACCCGCGCGTGGGCCCCTCAGCCCTCGGTGAGCGTGCGCAGCGGCGGGCGGCCGTACGTCCTGCGGTACAGCGAGGCGAAGCGGCCCGGGTGGTGGAAGCCCCAGCGGGCCGCGACGGACGTCACCGTCGCGCCGGTCGCCACGGGATCGGTGTCCCGCAGCTCCTCGTGGGCGTGCTCCAGCCGGACCCGGCGCACGTACGCCAGCGGCGTGGTGTCCAGATGGCGGCGGAACGCGTACTGCAACGCCCGCACGGTGACATGGGCGGCCGCCGCGATGTCCGCGACCGACAGCGGCTCGTGCGCGTGCGCGTCGATGTACGCCATGGCCCGGCGCAGCGTCGCCGGATGCGCGTCGTGCCGGTCGGTGCCCGTGGGCCGGATCAGCGCGGTGTTCGGGAACGCGGCCAGCACGCTCGCCGCCAGATGCTGGAGCGCGGTCGACACCACCAGCGGCTCGGCGGCCAGTTCCGGCTCGCCCAGGACGTGGTCCCGCACATGCACGATCGAGCGGTGCAGGGCGCGGCCCGCCGCCTGCGACGTCGGGCGGTGCCCGGTCAGCCGCACCGGGCCGGCCGGCGACTGCGGGGCGTTCGCCGCGACCTGCGTCAGCAGATCCGTGTCCAGCATCGTGATGTTGTAGCGGGCGCCGCGGATCCGCCCCTCGTACGGCAGCTCCGGCGGCGCGAACGACACCACGTCACCGGGTCCGAACGCCTCGTCCTCCACGCCCGCGAAACTGTGGTCGTCGATGGTGCCGTCATGGACGACGCACAGGCAGATCTTGCCGAGCGGCGTGACCGCGTACCGCATGTCGAAGTCGAGGTCGAGCTCGTCGATGCTCAGCCCCGGTACGGCCGTGCGCACGATCTGGGCCCGGCTGCTGTCGGGAGTGCCGTTGCCGATGCGCATCTTGGCGTACGCCTCGGAGAGGAACGCCTCTGTCCTTGAGATGTCGCTGCTGTCGAAGTGGACGGTCTCCATGTCCGGCAGCGTACGGCGACGCCGTCGAGCCGGGCGACGAACGAAAAAGAGGTACACATCACGCGCGGTTTCGTTTTATGGACCGCGGCCCGCAGAAGTGTTCGCTCAGCGAGTCGTCGCGCCGGTCAGCGGCCGTCGACAGTGGGGACGTACGAGATCATCGAAGAAGGGCGGGTGCTGATGGCGGAGCAAGGCGGACACGAGCGGATCGACGTGCTCGAGAACGAGGTGCGCCAACTCCACCAGGCCATCGCATCGCACACCGTCGTCGACCAGGCGATCGGCGTCGTCATCGTCCTCGGCGGGCTCACCCCCGACCGGGGCTGGACGGTGCTGCGGGAGGTCTCGCAGCACACCAACACGAAACTGCGCGTCGTCGCCGACCAGTTGGTGGCCTGGACCCACGGCGGCGGGCTCGACAACGAGGTCCGCATCGCCCTGGACGCGGCCCTGGCGAGAGCCAGGACGGGCGCGGTGGAGAGCCTGTGACCCCACGCCGGCAGCCGATCACGGGGTGCCGCCGCTACTCCAGCGGCAGCCGCATCAGCGTCAGGTCCAGCCAGCGGCTGAACTTGCGGCCCACCTCGCGCACCGTCCCCGCGTGCTCGAAGCCATGGCGTTCGTGCAGCCGGATCGAGGCCGCGTTGCCCGACTCGATGCCGGCGACCATCACATGCAGGCCCGCCGCCCGCGCCGACGCGACGAGCGTCGCCAGCAGCGCCGAGCCGATGCCCGCGCCGTGCGCGCCCTCGGCCACGTACACCGAGTTCTCCACGGTGTGCGCGAACCCCGAGTAGTCCTTCCACGGCCCGTACACCCCGAACCCGACGACCGCGCCGCCGCGCTCGGCCACGTACGCCGAACCCCGCGCCAGATGCGCGCCGAGCCAGGCCGCGCCCTCCGCGCGCGTCTGCGGCGTGTCCGTCCACAGGGCGGTGCCGTGCGCGATGGCGTGGTTGCGGATGGCGAGCACGGCGTCGAGGTCGTCGGCCCGCGCCGGGCGGACGGTCACCTCCCCGCGTCCCGTCTCATATGCTAGATCCATGTCCAATATCGTAGACCCCCTCGTGGAGCGGATCGGCGCGCGCGTCCGCGCCGAGCGGGACCGGCGCGGCTGGACCCTCGCGGACCTCGCGGAGCACTCCGGGGTCTCACGGGCGATGATCCACCGCGTGGAGCGCGGCGAGAGCAGCCCGACCGCCGTCGTCCTCGGCAAGCTGTCCGCCGCGTTCCGGCTCAGCGTCGCCACCCTCCTCGACCCCGAGGCACCGCCCGAGCGCGTACGCCGCGCCGATGACGCACCGCTGTGGCAGGACCCCGCGACCGGCTACGAGCGCCGCCAGATCACCGCCCCGGGCTTCCCCGCCGAGGTCGCCGAGATCCGGCTGCCTCCGGGCGCGCGCGTGCCGTACCCGAGCGCCGCGTTCGCCTTCCACCGGCAGACCGTCTGGGTCCTGGACGGGCACCTCACCTTCCACGAGGGCGACCTCGTCCACGAACTCGGCCCCGGCGACACCGTCGCCCTCGGCCCGCCAGCCCCCTGCGTCTTCGTCAACGCCAACGACCGCGCCTGCCGCTACGCCGTCGTCCTCGTCCGCGACACGGCCCCGTGAGCCTGCCGCGCGGCGCCAACGCCCTGCTCGCCTGCACCGCCGGGGTGGCCCTCGCCAACAATTACGCGGTGCAGCCCGCCCTCGCCGACATCGCCCGCGACACCGGCACGCCCGCCGCCGCCGTCGGCCTGGTCACCACGGCCGCGCTGACGGGCTGCATCGCCGGGTTCGCGTTCCTGCTGCCGCTCGCCGACCGCACCGCGCCCCGCCGCCTCGTCCCCGCCCAGCTCGCCGTCCTCGCCGCCGGGCTGCTCCTCGCCGCGAGCGCCCGCACCCTCCCCGCCCTGCTCGTGGCGTACGTGGTCGTGGGCGCCGGCGCCTGCGTCAGCGCCATGGCCTCCACCATCGCCGGACGCGGCGCGGGGCCCGCCCGCCGGGGCAGCGCCGTCGCGCTCGTCGCCGCCGGGATGTCCGCCGGGATCCTGCTGAGCCGCCTGGTCGGGGGCGCCCTCACCGACGCCGTCGGCTGGCGCGGCATGCTGCTCGCCTTCGCCGCGCTCGTCCTCGCCTGCGCCCTCGCCGCCCGCCTGCTGCTGCCCGCCGAGCGGCCCGTCCCCGGCGCCGGCTACCTCGCCACGCTCGCCGCCGCGCCGGGACTGCTGCGCCGCCACCGCACCCTGCGCCGGGCGGTCCTCGCGGGCGGCCTGTGGTACTTCGCGTTCAGCCTCGTCTGGGTGGCGCTCACGCTCCGGCTCGCCGCGCCCCCGTACGGCCTCGACGCCGCCGCCATCGGGCTGTACAGCCTCGCGGGCGCCCTCGGGTTCGCCGCCCTGCCGCTCGCCGGGCGCCTCGGCGACCGGTACGGTCCGCTCGCCGTCGTGCGCGGCTCCCTCGCGGTGGCGGCCGCGGGCGCCGCGCTGCTGTACACCGGGCTCGACCGGCCCGCCGTCACCGCCGCCGGGCTCGCCCTCGTCGACGCGGGCTGCTTCGCCGCGCAGGCCGCCAACCAGACCCGCGTCCTCGCCGTCGACCCCGCCCGCTCCGGCAGCCTCAGCGGCGTCTACCTGCTGCTCTACTTCCTCGCCGGGGTCGTCGGCTCCGCCGTCGCCGCGCCCCTGCTGACGGCCGGCGACTGGGCGGCGGCGGCCGGAGCGGTCCTCGCGGCACTGCTGCTCGCCGCGCTCGTCACCCTCGCGCCGGGACGCGCGCGCGGGGCGGCCTGAATCCTCGTACGGGCAGGGAATCCTCGTACGGACTCTCGTACGGGCTGGGAGGGCTCTCGTACGGGCTGGGAGGACTCTCCTACGGGCTGGGAAACGCGAGGCGGCCGGGGCGGAAGTGCCCCGGCCGCCTCGTCAGCGGTGTGCCGTGTCCGTCAGTCCTCGGCGCGGGCCGCGCGCCGCTCCGCCTGCTCGGCGTGCAGCTTCTTGACCCGGACGTTCTCCTTGCGGACCTCGGCCTGCGTGGCGCGCTCCTTGACCAGCCACTCGGGGCTCTCCGCCTTGAGCGCCTCGATCTGCTCGGTGGTCAGCGGCTCGGTGACACCGCCCCGGGCCAGGCCCGCGATGGAGACACCGAGCTTCGACGCGACCACCGGGCGCGGGTGCGGGCCGTTCGCGCGCAGCTCGGTCAGCCACTGCGGCGGGTCGGCCTGCAGCGCGGACAGCTCGGCGCGCGAGACGACGCCCTCCTGGAACTCGGAGGGCGTGGCGTCGAGGAGCACACCCAGCTTCTTCGCCGCCGTGGCGGGCTTCATGGTCTGGGTGCTCTGGTGCGAACTCATGAGGTCAAGGGTATCGAGCGCGGGGGAGAGGTCCGACCACGGCGGGTAGCCTTGCGGGGTGACAGGCACGCAAGACACCCCCGTTCCGCCCCCCGGCTTCCGGCTCGCGTACGTTCCCGGAGCCACCCCCGCCAAGTGGGCGCGGGTCTGGAGCGAGCGGCACCGCGCGACCCCGCTCGCCCTCCTCCAGGTGGCCGCCGCCGACGCCGGCGCGGTGCTGCGCGCGGGCGACGCGGACGCGGGCCTGGTCCGGCTCCCCGTGGACCGTACGTATTTCAGCGCCATCCCCCTCTACACCGAGACGACCGTCGTCCTCGTCCCCAAGGGCCATGTGGTGGCCGCCGTCGAGGAGGTCACGCTCGCCGACCTCGCCGACGAGATCGTCCAGCACCCCCTCGACGACGTGCTCGACTGGCCGGACGCGCCGCCCGGACAGCCCGCGTTCGAACGGCCGGCGACCACCGCCGACGCCGTGGAACTGGTCGCCGCCGGGGTCGGCCTGCTGATCGTGCCGCAGTCGCTGGCCCGGCTGCACCACCGCAGGGACCTGACGTACCGGCCCGTCACCGACGCGCCCGCGTCCACCGTCGCGCTCGCCTGGCCCGAGGAACGCACCACGGACGAGGTGGACGACTTCATCGGCATCGTGCGCGGCCGTACGGTCAACAGCTCCCGGGGCCGCACCGCTCCGGCCGACGCGGGCAAGGCGGCGCAGGGCCAGAAGGGCAAGGACGCCAAGAAGGCGGCCCAGAAGCCCCAGAAGCCCCGGAAGCCGGCCGCCAAGGGCGCCTCCAAGGCCGGCGGCACCGCGAAGAAGGGCGGCCGCGCCCAGCCCGCCAAGCGCGGCAAGCCCCGCCGCCGCTCCTGACCCGCCCGTCCCGCCGTGCCCTGCCGTTGGGCCTCGGCCTGGGCCGGCCTGACCCGAAGGAAAGGCGTCAGCCCGGGGCCCCCGCGCGCAGGCCGTCCATGACGAGGTCCATCAGGCGGGTCGCGCGCTCGCGCCAGTCGGCCGCGTGCGGGTCGATCAGCCACAGGCCGGCGATGGCCAGCATGAAGTCGTCCGCGTCGACGCCGGGGCGGATCGTGCCCGCCTCCTCGTTCGCCCGCAGCAGCAGCGTCACCGCCTCCGTGAGCGGGCCGTGCCCGAGGCGCTTCATCGTGCCGCGCACACCCGTCACCTCGCGCAGCGCGTCCGCGAGCCCCGCCTTGGCCATCGCGTACCGGGCGAGCCGGTCCATCCACTCGCGCAGCGCCTCGCAGGGCGGCCGCGTACACAGCAACTCGGCAGCGGCCTCGGCGACTTGGGCCACCTCGTAGCGGTAGACCTCAAGGACCAGCGCCTCCCGGCTCGGGAAGTTCCGGTAGAACGTGCCCTGTCCGACGCCCGCCTTGCGCGCGATGGCGCTCAGCGGCGTCCCCGACGAGCGGGTCAGCTCGGCGAGGGCCACCTCCAGGATGCGGGCGCGGTTGCGCTGGGCGTCCGTGCGCAGCGCCGCCTGTCTGTCCGGGTCCCGCACGCGTCCTCCTCGGCCGTGGCGCGTAAACGTCCTTGCTCGTACGGACAGTTGTCCGTTACGTTCGTCGCCGCAGAGCGGACAACTGTCCACTTCGGTCCGGCCACCCTAGCGGCGCCACCGGCCGAGACCGCCGCCCCTCCCGCGTACAGCGCTGATTCTCCACGCACCGGACACGTGAAAGAAGGCTGCTCATGGCCCCAGCGGGCAACTCCACCTCCAGCGCGATCACTTTGCACATCAACGGAGAGAAGTACACGCTGCCCGTCGACCACCGCACCACCCTCCTGGACGCCCTGCGCGAGCGCCTCGACCTGACCGGCACCAAGAAGGGCTGCGACCAGGGCCAGTGCGGCGCCTGCACCGTCCTCGTGGACGGCCGCAGGACCGTCGCGTGCCTCCAGCTCGCCGTCGCCGCCGAGGGCCGGGAGATCACCACCATCGAGGGCGTCGCCCAGGACGGCCGGCTGCACCCGGTGCAGGAGGCGTTCGTCGAACTGGACGGCTACCAGTGCGGCTACTGCACCCCCGGCCAGATCTGCTCCGCCCTCGCCGTCCTGGAGGAGCACGCCGCCGGCTGGCCGAGCGCCGCCACCGAGGACGTGCGCCCCGAGGCCGGGCCACCGCCGCTCACCCCGGAAGAGATCCGCGAGCGGATGAGCGGCAACCTGTGCCGCTGCGGCGCGTACGTGTCCATCGTGCGGGCCGTCGCCCAGGCCGCCGCCCAGCAGACGAACGAGCCGAAGGAGCCCGTCGCGTGAGGGAGTTCGGATACCAGCGCGCCGCCGACGTGAGCGGCGCCGTCGCCGTCCTCGGCGCCGACCCCGAGGCCCGCTTCCTCGGCGGCGGCACCAACCTCGTCGACCTGATGAAAGCGGGCGTCGAGCGCCCCTCGTCCCTCGTCGACGTGACCGAACTGCCCCTGGACCGCGTCGAGTCCACCGAAGACGGCGGCCTTCGCGTCGGCGCCACCGTCACCAACAGCGACCTCGCCGCGCACCCCGAGGTCCGCCGCCGCTACCCGGCGCTCACCCAGGCCGTCATCGCCGGCGCCTCCGGGCAGCTGCGCAACATGGCGACCGTCGGCGGCAACCTCCTCCAGCGCACCCGCTGCGGCTACTTCACCGACGTCACCAAGCCGTGCAACAAGCGCGAGCCCGGCACCGGCTGCCCCGCCGTCACCGGCGAGCACCGCAACGCCGCGATCCTCGGCGCGAGCGACTCCTGCGTCGCCGTGCACCCCTCCGACATGGGCGTCGCGCTCGCCGCGTTCGACGCCGTCGTCCAGTACGAGAGCGCGGACGGGCCCGGCGAGCTGGCCCTCACCGACTTCTACCGGCCCGTCGGCGACACCCCGCACCTGGAGACCGCGCTGCCGCCGGGCGCGCTCATCACCTCCCTCACGCTGCCGCCCGCGCCCGTCGGCGCCCACTCCCGCTACCGCAAGGTCCGCGAGCGCGCCTCGTACGCCTTCGCCATCGGCTCGGCCGCCGCCGCGCTCGACGTCCGCGACGGACACGTCCACGACGTGCGGCTCGCGTTCGGCGCCGTCGCCTCCCGGCCTTGGCGCGCCCGCGCCGCCGAGCGGGCACTGCTGGGCGGGCCCGCCGACGCCGAGGCGTTCGCCGCCGCCGCCGACGCCGAACTCGCCGCCGCCCGCCCCCTCACCCAGAACGCCTACAAGGTGCCGCTGCTGCGCAACCTCGTCGTGGCACTGCTCACCGAACTCGCGCAGGAGGCGACCCGATGACCACAGCGCAGACCACGACGGCCCCCCGGTCGGTGGGCGTCGCGCACACCCGCGTCGAGGGCGTCGAGAAGGTCACCGGCGCCGCCCGCTACGCCGGTGAGATCCCCTTCACCGACCTCGCCCACGGCTGGCTGGTGCTCTCCACGATCGCGCGCGGCCGGATCCGGGAGATCGCCGACGCCGAGGTACGGGCCATGCCGGGCGTCGTCACCGTCCTGCACCACGGCAACGCGCCACGGGTACGCGACGACGTCGTCGGCGCCCTCGGCCGCCCCGACCCCATCGTCGAGGTGTTCCAGCACGACCGCGTGCCGCACGCGGGCTGGCCCGTCGCCCTCGTCGTCGCCGAGACCCCCGAGCAGGCCCGCGAGGCCGCCGAACGGCTCGTCGTCACCTACGACACCGAGCCCCACGACATCGGCTTCGCGCCCGGCAAGGACGGCACGTACGTCCCCGAGGGCCAGGCCAGCGCCAAGGGCGACCTGGAAGCCGAACTCGCCGCGTCGGCAACGGTGCTGGACGCCACCTACACCACGCCCGAGCAGCACCACAGCGCCATGGAGCCGCACACCGTCACCGTCCACTGGGACAACGGGCGCCTGGAGGTCTTCGACTCCAACCAGGGCAGCAAGTGGATCGCCGACGACCTCGCCCGGCTGTTCTCCCTCGACCTGACGGCCGTGCGCGTCCGCTCCGAGCACGTCGGCGGCGCCTTCGGCTCCAAGGGGCTGCGCTCGCACCATGTGGCCGCCGCCATGGCCGCCACCGAACTCCAGCGGCCCGTCCGCATCGCCCTGACCCGGCGCCAGGTCTTCGCCATCACCGGCTACCGCAGCCCCACCGTGCAGCGTGTCCGCCTCGGCGCCGACGCGGACGGCAGACTGCGCGCCTTCGCGCACGACAACCAGAACTGGACGTCGACGCTGCGCGAGTTCGTCGAGGGCAGCGCCGGGTTCGGCCGCATCATGTACGACGCCGACGCGCATCACACCGTCAACCGGGTCACGCCCGTCGACGTCGGCACCCCCACCTGGATGCGCGCCCCCGGCGAGGCACCCGGCTCCTTCGCCGTCGAGGCCGCGATGGACGAACTGGCCGAACAGCTCGGCCTCGACCCCATCGAGCTGCGCCGCCGCAACGAGCCCGACCGCGGGCCCCTGTCCGGCCTGCCCTTCGCCACCCGCAACCTCCTCGCCTGCTACGAGGAAGGCGCCCGCCGCTTCGGCTGGGCGGGTCGCGATTTCCGCCCGCGCGTGCGCCGCGAGGGCCGCTGGCTGCTCGGCACGGGTGTCGCGGGCTCCCTCTTCCCGGCCGGGTCGATCCCCTCCACGGCGTCCGTCACCGCCGAACCCGACGGTACGTACACCGTGCGGATCACCGCCGCCGACGTCGGCACCGGCGCCCGCACCGCGCTCACCCTGATCGCCGCCGACGCGCTGGAGACGACGCCCGAGCGCGTCCATGTCCGCATCGCCGACAGCGACTTCGGCGCGGCCTGGGTCGCGGGCGGCTCCATGGGCACCCGCTCCTGGGGCTGGGCCGTCATCGCCGCCGCCCGCGAACTGCGCGAGAAGCTCGCCCTCGCCGGCGGCGACATCCCCGCCGACGGGCTCACCGCCACCACCGACACCGGCGCCCTCATCGCGGCGCTGTCCGAGAAGGAGCGGTACTCCTTCGGCGCCCAGTTCGCGGAGGTCGCCGTCGACGTGAGCACCGGCGAGGTGCGGGTGCGCAGGCTGCTCGGCGTGTTCGCGGCCGGCCGCATCATCAACCCGCTCACCGCCCGCAGCCAGCTCGTCGGCGGCATGACCTGGGGCCTGTCCATGGCCCTGCACGAAGAGGCCGTACGCGACGAGGCGAGCGGCGGGCACGTCGGCGCGGACTTCGCCGGGTACCACTTCGCCGCCAACGCGGACGTGCCCGTCATCGAGGCCGACTGGGTGCCCGACGAGGACCCCGACGACCCGGTCGGCATCAAGGGCGTCGGCGAGATCGGCATCGTCGGCACGGCCGCCGCCGTCGCCAACGCCGTCTGGCACGCGACCGGCGTCCGCCACCGGGAACTGCCCATCCGCCCCGACCGGGTCCTGCTCGGCGAGGCCGGGCGAGACGAGCGGGATGCTTGACCTCGCCGCCGAACTGAGCGCGTGGGCCGCGCAGGGCCGGGAGTTCGCCGTCGCCACCGTCGTCTCGGTGAGCGGCAGCGCGCCCCGGCCGCCCGGCGCGGCCCTCGCCGTGGACGCCGACGGCGAGGTCATCGGCTCGGTCTCCGGCGGCTGCGTCGAGGGCGCGGTGTACGAACTGTGCGCCGACGCCCTCGCGGACGGGGCCGTGCGGCGCGAGCGGTTCGGGTACAGCGACGACGACGCGTTCGCCGTGGGCCTGACGTGCGGCGGCGAGGTCGAGGTCGTCGTCGTACCGCTGCGGATCGGCTCACCCGCCCGGGACACCGCCGTCGCCGCGCTCGGCGCAGCCGCCCGCGGGGAGGCCGTCGCACTCGCCCGCGTCCTCGACGGGCCGGGCGAACTCGCCCTCGAGGGCGGCCTGTTGGCGGTGCGCTCCGACGGGTCCCACGAGGGCGGGCTCGGCTCCGCGGACGACGACGCGCTCGCCCGGCAGGCCCGCGCGCTGCTCGACCTCGGCCGCACCGGCACGTGCGCGGTCCCCGAGGACAGCGCGCGCTGCGGCGGGGACGTCACCCTGTTCGTGGAGTCGAGCGTGCCGCCCGCCCGGATGATCGTGTTCGGCGCGGTCGACTTCGCGGGGGCGCTGGTCCGCGTGGGCAAGCTCCTCGGGTTCCACGTCACCCTGTGCGACGCGCGCGGGGTGTTCGCCACGGCCGCGCGCTTCCCCGACGCCGACGAGGTCGTCGTCGAATGGCCCGACCGGTATCTGCGGCGTACGGAGACCGACGAGCGGACGGTGCTGTGTGTGCTGACGCACGACGCCAAGTTCGATGTGCCGCTGCTGGAAGTGGCGTTGCGGCTGCCGGTCGCGTACGTCGGGGCGATGGGGTCGCGGCGTACGCACGAGGAGCGGCTCGCGCGGTTGCGGGAGGCGGGGCTCGGGGAGGGGGAGCTGGCGCGGCTGCGGTCGCCCATCGGGCTGGATCTGGGTGGGCGGACGCCGGAGGAGACGGCGATCTCCATCGGGGCGGAGGTGGTTGCCGTGCGGCGGGGTGGGACTGGTGTGCCGTTGCGCGGGAGCGGGGGCCGGATCCATGGTCGCCCTGGGTAAGTGGGGGGGCCCCGGCCGGTGGGTTTCCTCGACATTCGTCGTGGCTGATCGCGCAGTTCCCCGCGCCCCTGGGGAGTTCTCCGGCGGGGGCCGCTTGCAGTGACCGCCTTGCGCAGTTCCCCGCGCCCCTGAGGTGAGTGGGTGGCCTCAGCCGGGTGGAGATGCTCGGCTTTCGTCGTGGTTGCTCGCGCAGTTCCCCGCGCCCCTGGAGGGGCGACTGCGTCGCCACCTCTATCGGGGGAGGCTGGGGCGAAGCCCCGCCTCCAGGGGCGCGGGGAACTGCGCGAGAAGCCCCACCCACCCGCACACGACGTACAACCCAGGGGCGCGGGGAACTGCGCGATCAGCCCACCACCCGGCGAAGGATGAAGACCCCCGCTCAGCGGAGCGTCAGAGCGCGTCTCGGGGGACGGATTCATTCCACGTACGGGAGAACACCCTCCGGCCCCCCTCATACGCATCCAGCGTCGCGTCGACGTAGAACATCCCCGCGTCACACCGCAGCGTCGTCCCCGTCCGCACCTCCACATCCCACTCGCCCCGCCGAAACCGCATGGTCCACGCCGAAGTCCCCGCCGGAGAGGCGAAGTCGTCGGCCGTCGACGTGTACCACTCGTGCGCCCGGCACCCGACGGACAGATCGATCGCGTCGTAGTGGACCGTGCCCCGGTCCTTGACGATGTCGAGCTTCTGCCCGTAGTCGACGAGGTCCCGCGTGACCTGCCACCGCTGCTCCGGCGGCTCCGTACGGGACGTGACCAGCGGCTCCGCGCCCTCCGGCGGCCCGAACGGCTCCGCGGTGTCCTCCTCGCACACCGGCCGCACCGGAAGCACGAACCGCGAGTCCGCCTCGTGCACCGTCAGCAGCGCCGGCTCCGGCGGCGGCCACGCCAGCGGCCAGTACGAGGTGGAGAGGGACAGCCGCACCCGGTGACCGGGCGGGAACGCCTGCGCGACGCCGTTCAGTTCCACGGTCGCCCGGTAGCGCCGCCCCGGCTCCAGCGGGTCGGGCGCGTCGGCGCCCTCGCGCCGGGTCAGGTTCAGGATCCCGTACGTGACCCGGGTCGCGCGCCCGTCCGGCGCCACGTCGGACAGCCGCGCGGCGACCTGCGCCACCGGCCGGTCGGAGCTGACCTCCAGTTCGACGCGGGGCGAGCCGAAGATCTCCAGCCGCTCGGTCAGCGGCTCCGTCTCGTAGACGAGGGAGCCGCCGTCCTCCTCGCGCTGGTCGTAGGGCAGGTCCGGCGGCGCGTTGTACGACGCCCACTTCCCGGCGAACTGCCCGACGCTCAGCGGCGACGACACGGTCGCCGTGCCCGCGCCCCGCGCGCCGTCCGCGTCGTCCGGCGGGGTGAGCCGGTGGTCGCGCAGCGCGTAGGAGACGGGCCCGATCCGCTGCGAGGGCCATTCCGGTTCGCTCACCCAGCGCCCGGGGCGCTCCTCGTACGCGGTGGACGGTGGCACGCTCTCCTGCATCCACGCCCGCAGCATCGGCCCGTCGGCCGCGCCGTTGTCCGCGCCCTTGAGCCAGTGGTCGAACCAGCGCACCACCTCCTGGAGGTAGCCGATCGCGGGCCCCGGCTCACCCAGGTGCGGGTACGTGTGCGACCACGGCCCGATCAGGCCCTTGCGCGGCACGTCGAGCCGCCCGAGCAGCCGCGTCACGGCGTTCGAGTAGCCGTCGGCCCAGCCGCTGGACGCGAGCACCGGGCAGCGCACCGCGCCGTAGTCCTCGCACACCGACGCGTGCCGCCAGTAGTCGTCGCGGCGCTGGTGGCGCAGCCACGGCAGGACCCACGGCTCGACCGCCTCCAGCCGCTCCCGCCACATCGCGCGCCACCGGTCGCCGACCGCCGCCGGGTCCGGCGGGCACGTCGAGTACGCGAACATCGTGCCGGACTCGGCGAGGTTGTCGGAGAGGAGCGCACCGCCCATGTAGTGCATGTCGTCGGCGTACCGGTCGTCGGTGAACGACGAGATGACGATCGCGCCGAGGCTCGGCGGCCGGCGGGCGGCGACCTGCAACGCGGCGAACGCCCCCCACGAGATGCCCATCATGCCCGTCGTCCCGTCGCACCACGGCTGCGCCGCGAGCCAGGCCAGCACCTCCTCCGCGTCGGCCTGTTCACGCTCCAGGTACTCGTCGGTCAGCACCCCCTCCGAGTCGCCGGTGCCGCGCAGATCCACCCGCACGCACGCGTAGCCGTGCCCCGCGATGTAGGGGTGGTGGATCGAGTCGCGGACCGAGCTGAGGTCGCCCTTGCGGTACGGGATGTACTCCAGGACGGCCGGCACGGGCTCGGTGTCGGAGGTCACCGGGCGCCACAGCCGGGCGGACAGCTCGACGCCGTCCGACAGGGGGATGCGGACGTGGTTCTCTTCCTTCGTCGGGTGGGGGAGGTTGTCGACGTGTCGCATGGTGCGGTGGCTCATCTCCGTTCGGGGTCCTCAGGGGGCCGGTCGGGGGTGCGGGTCAGGCGGGCTGCTCGCCGTCCGCCGGGTCGAACGCGAGCCGCAGGGCGGCCACGCAGCGGTCGTACTTCTCCCGCAGCTCCTCCTCGCTGTCGCCGCCGGTGAAGATGTGCGCCACCTCGTAGCTGTAGCTGTCCTGCTGGTCGATGTCGGTCAGTTGCTGCGCCTCGTGCGGCACGACGTCCACCCGTACGCCCGGTATCTCCTTCTCGATCCGGGCGATCTCCTCGTCACGCGGCACCTCGTGCACCACGCCGTCCGTGAACCAGCGGTAGTACCACTTCGCGGCGAGCTTGTACGGGCCCTGCCGGTGCGGGAGTTCGGGGTCGCCGCCGAGGGCGAGCGCCAGCATGCAGTGGTGGTTCGGAACCCCGTCGACGTACTGGAACAGCTCGGCGTGCGACTGGGAGTGGCGCGGGTTGATCTCCAGGACGTTCGTCTCGTCGGTGCCCGGGTCGTGGAAGAACTCGATGCTGAACGTGGCCCCTTCCATGCCGACCTGGCGCATCACGCGCTCGGCGACCTCCCGCACCCGCTGCTGCACCCGCTCGGGCAGCATCGAGGGGTACTGGTGGCGCAAGAAGCTCGTGGAGTCCGGGTAGTTGATGGAGTCGAGCACGCCGTAGACGGTGACCTCGCCGTCGTGGACGTAGCCCTCGACGGCGACCTGCACCCCGGTCAGCTTCTCCTCCGCGAGGCACACCTGGCCGCCCACCCCGTCCATCTCCGGCGGGAGTTCGAGCTGGTCGAGGATGTACTCGAAGGGGCGGCCCACCCGGGCGATGCCCTCCTTGATCCGGGAGACGGCCTCCCGGAACCCGTCCATGTCCTCGACCCCGTAGGCGAGTTCGGAGGAGTACGAAAGAGCCGGCTTGAGCCACATCGGGAAGCGCACGCCCTCCGGCGGCCGCGGGTCATCGGCGTCGAGGTCGACCCGGCCGAAGCGCGGGTGCTCGGTGACGACCTCCTGCTGCACGAGCCGGCTCCAGTACTTGTGCTCGCACTTGACGATCGACTCCAGGCTCGTGGCCCGGGTGCCGTAGCGCTCGCCGAGCAGGGGGACGAGCGTGCTCACGGGGAAGTCCCAGTACCCCACGATCGCGTCGATCGGCTCCTCGAACGCGTCCAGGACCCGGCAGGCACGCGCCATGAGGTCGGGCACGCTCACCTCCCCGTGCTGTAGCTCGTCGATGCCGAGGAGTGGGTGGAAACGGACGCCGTCGGCGCCGGGCACGGCACGCAGTGCGGGCAGGTTGGCCTCGTCGAGGCCGAGCACGAACACGTTCCGACGACGGGCGGTGGCGGCGGTATCGGGCACAGCGGCTCCTAGGGGTTGTGGGTACGGAGCGGCCGTGTACCCATGCCTGACATGGGCACACGTCGCGTGTCACGTTCCGGCACACCGGACGCCGGAGCATCACGGAAGGGGTACGCCATGACCACGCAGGGCAAGCGGATCGTCGTGACCGGCGCGACCGGGAACGTGGGCACGAGCGTGGTCCGGCACCTGGCCACCGATCCGCGCGTCGGCTCGGTCCTGGGCCTCGCGCGCCGGGTCCCCGAGTGGTCACCGCCGAAGACGGCGTGGCGGGCCACCGATCTGACCGACATGGACGACCTGGCGGACTGCTTCCGGGGCGCCGACGCCGTGATCCATCTGGCCTGGCGGTTCCAGCCGACCCGGGACCCGGCCGTCACCTGGCACACCAACGTCCTCGGCAGCGTCCGCGTGCTGCACGCCGTGGCGCGCGCCCGCGTCCCCGCGTTCGTGCACTCCTCGTCGGTCGGCGCGTACTCGCCGGGGCCCAAGGACCGCCTGGTCGACGAGTCGTGGCCCACGCACGGCTGGCCCGGTGCCGCGTACTGCCGCGAGAAGGCGTATCTGGAGCGGGCCCTCGACTCCTTCGAGCAGGCCCACCCCGAGGTCAGGGTGGCGCGTATGCGGCCCGCGTTCCTCTTCAAGGAGGAGGCGGCCAGCGAGCAGCGGCGGCTGTTCGGCGGCCGGTTCCTGCCCGGGCAGCTGGCCCGGCCCGAGTGGCTGCCGGTGCTGCCCGACGTACCGGGCCTGCGCGTGCAGACCCTGCACACCGACGACGCGGCCCGCGCGTTCGTGCTCGCCGCGCTCGACGAGGACGCGCGCGGCCCGTTCAATCTGGCCGCCGAGCCCGTCCTCGACGCGGAGCGGCTCGGTGAGCTGTTCCACGCGCGGGCGGTGCGGCTGCCGCGCCGGGCGGCCCGTACGGCGCTCGCCGCCGCGTACGGGATGCACCTCGTGCAGGCGTCGCCGCAGCTCTTCGACGCCGTGCTGCGGCTGCCGCTGATGGACTGCGGGCGGGCGGCGGCCGTGCTGCGCTGGCGGCCCGAGCACACCGCCGTCGAGGCCGTCGAGGAACTGCTGCGCGGCCTGCGGGAAGGCGCGGGCGCGCCCACGGCACCGCTCGCGGGGAGCGCGGTGGGCGCCGCCTGAGGCCCCGGGAAGGCGCTCCGGGACGACGGGGCGCGCACCGGCGTCCCGCGCGCCGGGGGAGTGGGTGACATCCGCCCGGTTCATCCACGTATGCCGGGGTACTCGGCGCGCATGTCCGAGCGAACCACCTCCGCGAAGGCGTCCGCCCTCCTGCGGGCGCTCCTCGACCGGCATGGGCAGACCTATGCGCGGGAAGCCGGGATCCGGCTGCGGGACACCCCGCAACCCCTCTACCAACTCCTTGTCCTGGCCGACCTGTTGAGCGCCCGCATCCGGGGCTCGGTCGCCGTGGCCGCCGCCCGTGAACTCTTCGACGCGGGCATGAACACGCCCCGCAAGATGGCCGACGCCACCTGGCAGCAACGCGTCGACGCCCTCGGGCGCGGCGGCTACCGGCGCTACGACGAACGCACCGCCACCCAACTCGGCGACGGCGCCGCCCTCCTGCTCCGCGACCACGGCGGCGACCTGCGCCGGCTGCGCCGAGAGGCCGACGGCGACTTCGCCACCCTGCGCGGCCTGCTCACCGAAACCCCCGGCATCGGGCCCGCCGGCGCCGACATCTTCGTCCGCGAGGTCCAGGGCGTCTGGCCCGAGTACGCGCCGCACTTCGACGCCAAGGCGCTCCAGGGCGCCCGGCAGCTCGGCCTGCCCGACGACGCCGACGCCCTCGCCCGCGCCGCCGGGGACGCCGACCCGGCCCGCTGCGCCGCCGCCCTGGTGCGGGCCGCCCTCGACAAGAAGATCGCCGAGGAGGTCCGCGAGGCGGCGGCCTGAGCGGTGGGCCAGCCCTGCGCGGTGTCGTCACCGGCGCGGACGGGCCCTACGCGGTGTCGTCACCGGCGCGGACCGGCCCTACGCGGTGTCGTCTCCGGCGGCGCGGTTCAGGCGCGCGAGCCTGCGCCGCAGCCGGGGCGGCCACGTCCGCGTGTCACGCGGCTGCACATACAGCTCCTCGCCCTCCGGCAGCCCGCCGCTGATCGCCCGCTGCCGCGCCAGCTCCGCGTCGAACTCCAGGCCCAGCAGGATCGCCAGATTCGACAGCCACAGCCAGATCAGGAACACGACGACACCGCCGAGCGCGCCGTACGTCTTGTTGTACGAGCTGAACCCCGCCACGTACAGGGCGAACGCGCCCGACGCCACCAGCCACAGCACGACCGCGAGCAAGCTGCCCGGACTCAGCCAGCGAAAGCCCGGGCCGCGGACGTTGGGCGCCCGCCAGAACAGCAGCGCCACCATCACCACCACCAGCACGAGCAGCACCGGCCACTTGGCGATGTTCCACGTCAGCACCGCCGCGTGGCCCGCGCCGACCGCCTCGCCCGCCCGCCGCGCCAGCGGCCCGGTGAACACGACGATCACCGCGCTCACCGCGAGCAGCACCATCAGCGTCACCGTCAGCGCGAGCCGCAGCGGCGTCAGCTTCCACACCGGGCGCCCCTCGGGCAGGTCGTACACGGCGTTCGCGGTACGGATGAACGCGGCGACATAGCTCGACGCCGACCAGACCGCCGCGACCAGGCTCACCACCGCGACGACCCCGCTCGCGCCGCCCTTGTCCCGCAACTGGAGCACGGCCTGGCCCAGCAGGTCCCGTACCGGGCCGGGCGTCAGGTGGCGCAGGTTCGCCAGGACGGCCCGGGTCGCGCTCTCGCCGATGACGCCGAGCAGCGACACCATGACGAGCAGCGCCGGGAACAGGGACAGCACGCCGTAGTAGGTGAGTGCCGCCGCCTTGTCGGGCAGGTCGTCGTCCAGGAACTCCTTGCCGGTGCGGCGCAGCACCGCGCCCCAGGACCGGGCGGGCAGCTCGGTCGGGGCGTCGGGCGCGTCGTCGGGCGCGAGTGTCGCCGGCTTGTCCGGCTCGTCCTCCCCCTCAGTTGCCATGCGACTCCTCCTGCGCCTCCTCGTTGGGCGTGACGGCGTCGCCGCTCTCGCCGTCGTGGCGGTCCTTCTCGGGCGCCGGGCGCGGGTCCCGCTGGTCCTTCTCGATCCCTTCGAGGACGCTCTCCACCGCCGTCTCGGGCTTCTCGCCGCCCTGCTCGTGACGCTTGTCCGCCGTCATGACACTCCCTCAGTAGTTCGTCGTGGTACGGGACTTCGCTCGCCGTGGCTCACAGGTCGCGGGGTGCGAGCGGTTCGACCGCCGGCCCCTGGACGACCTTGCCGTCCGTGTCGAAACGGGAGCCGTGGCACGGGCACTCCCAGGCCCGCTCCGCCGCGTTGAACGCGACCAGGCACCCCAGGTGCGTACAGCGCGCCGACACAGCGTGCAGTTCCCCGGCCGCGTCGCGGTACACCGCCGTACGGTGCCCGTCGATCCGGACGACCGCGCCGCTGTCCGGCGCCAGGTCCGCGACGTCGTCCAGCTCCGGCGGGCGCAGCCGGTCGCCCACGAAGTGCTGGGCCACCTCCGCCTGCTGGCCGAGCAGGCGGGGCGCCTCGCGCAGCAGCGGCTTGAGGCGGCGCGGATCGTACAGGCCCGCCCACGGCGGCGGTTCGCTGCCGACGATCAGCGACGTCAGCAGCGAACCGGCCATGACCCCGCCGCTCAGGCCCCAGCCGCCGAACCCCGTCGCCACGTACGTGTGCCGGGCCCCCGGATGCAGCGCGCCGACCAGCGCGACCGTGTCCGTCGGGAACGTGTCCTGCGTCGCCCACCGGTAGCGCGGCTCGAACCCGGGGAAGTGCTCACGGGCCCACTTCGTCAGCGTCTCGAAGCGGTGCGCGGTGTCCCCGGTGCCCGGCGTGAACTTCTCCCCGGTCACCACGAGCAGCCGCTGTCCGTCCCCGTACGGGGCGCTGCGCATCGACCGCGTGTCGTTCTCCGGCGTGATGTACATGCCGCGCGGGGCCTCCGCCGCGTCCACGGGGGCGGCCACCACCAGTTCGCGGCGCGGGGCGAGCCGCGCGAACAGCAGCGCGCGGTCGAAGATCGGGTAGTGCGTGGCGACCACGACGTCCCTGGCCCGTACCCGGGCGCCGCCCTCCGTCGTCAGCACGCACGGGCTGTGCCGCTCCTCCAGGCCCGTCACCCGCGTGTGCTCGAACACGTGTGCGCCGCGCGCCTGGAGGTCCTGGGCGAGCGCCAGCAGGTACTTCCGGGGGTGGAACTGCACCTGCCCGCTCACCCGCACCGCCCCGGCCACCGGGAACGGCAGATCCGTCTCCGTCGTGAACGTCGCCGCCAGCCCCGCCTCCCGCGCCGCCTCCGCCTCCGCGAGCAGCGACGGTACGAGGTCCTCGCCGGTGGCGTACGTGTAGGCGTCGGCGCGTTCGATGTCGCAGTCCGCGCCCAGCTCGGCGGCGATCTCCACGACGTGTTCGACGGCGGCGGCCTGGGAGCGGGCGTACAGGTGGGCGGCCTCGGCGTTCTGGGTGCGGCGCAGGCGGTCGTAGACGAGGGTGTGCTGCGCGGTGAGCTTGGCCGAGGTGTGGCCCGTGACGCCTTCCGCCACGCGGTTCGCCTCCAGGACGGCTACGTCCAGGCCGGCGCGGGTCAGTTCCCACGCCGTGCTCAGGCCGGCGATGCCGGCGCCGATGACCGCGACGTCCACGGTGAGGTCCGTGTCCAGGGCGGGGTGGGGTGGGGCCGGGGTGGACTCGATCCAGTAGGAGCGTGGGGGGTCGTTCACGTTCTGGGTCATGTGACCCGAGTCCCCCACGAAACGGGGCTCACGCCCCGGGGTGCCGGTTCCCCTGCATGCCGGTGGGTGGCTGGTCGCGCAGTTCCCCGCGCCCCTGGGTGGGTGGGCCTGCCCGTGGTTCTTTGTCTACCGGTGGGTGGGGCTTCTCGCGCAGTTCCCCGCGCCCCTGTCGGGGCGACAGCGTCGCCACCTCCTCCCCTGGGGAGCTGGGGCGAAGCCCCGCTCCCTCAGGGGCGCGGGGAACTCCGCACGGCGGTTACTTCGGCTGGGCCGGGGCGGAAGGGGTCAGGTCGGTGATCAGGCGGGTGGCCGCCGCTGTCAGCTCGCCGAGGGACGCGGACGCGCCCTGCGAAGGGTCCTCAAGGAGCGCCCCGAGCCGCCCCGCCGCCCCCCGGGCCTGATCCAGCGCCTTCTCAGCCCGCCCCGAGTCATCCGGCTCCCGCCCCCCGACCCACTCCGCGTCGGCCTCACACACCTCCGCCGCAGCCCGCAAAAGCCCCGCAAGCTCCGCGAGCGCCCCCGCGGTCGGCGCGGTGAACGGCGGCGAGTCCCGCGCCGTCTCCGCGAGCGGCCGCAACACCGTCGCCAGATGATCCGTCACCCGTTCCCACGCCACCGGCCCCTCCGGCGGCAACGGCGCCCCCCGCCGCAACCGCCGCCCCGGATTGAAGCGCCGCCCCTCGTCCGCGCGCCCCCGCGCCGCCCGCAGCTCCGCGACTGTCGCCCCGAGCCGCAGCGCCCGCCCGTGCCACTCCTCGGCGTCGGCCACCCCGTACCCCGCGTCGATCCCGTCGCCCGCGTCCCGCATCAGCCGCGCGCACTCGGCGGGCACGCGGGCCCGCAGCCGCCGTACCTCGTCGGTGTGCACGGGCGGCAGCACCAGCGCGTTGACGCCGATGCCGATCACCGCACCGAGCAGCGTCTCCAGGAGGCGGTGGGCGATCTCGATCGGCGCGTACGACCCGTACGTCAGGACGAAGAGGGCGGCGGTCGGCGCGTACCAGCCCTGGTCGCCGAAGCGCCCGTACGAGCCGAGGAAGACCGTGATCGGCAGCGCGATGGCCATCGCCGCGAGGACGTCCCTCGTCAGCGCCATCGAACCGGCCGCGATCAGCGTGGCGACGGCGACGACCACGAACTGCTGCACCGCCGAGCGCAGCGACCGGTACACCGTGCGCTGGACGAGGACGACCGCCGTCCAGGGCGCGAGCAGCGCCAGCGGGGCGTTCCACCACCAGCCGGCGATGGTCCACGCGAGCATCGCGGCTCCGGCGGCTTTGAGGGCCTGCACGGCCGTGGCCCGTTCGGGGCCCGACGTCGTCACGGCCAGCCGGGCGGAGTGCGCGACGTTCTGTGCCTCCCGCACCAGGAGCGCGGACCCCGGCAAACGCGGCATGCGGCGTCCTTTCATGATCGGTCGGTCAGCGGGGAGCGCACCGGGTTCCCCACCCGGATGCGAACCAAACACGCAGGTGACAGGTGGTGCTCGGGAGGATGGGGGTACTCGGTCGCCATGCGTACCGACACGACGACGACCACGGCCCGGGGGCAGCGCGCGCCGGCCCCGCCCGCGCCGAGGGGACCGGTCTCGGCCGCCGTCCTCGCCTATCTGCGCGACGCGCGCGCCCCGCTGCCCGACGCCGCGACGACCACCGCCCTCGACCCGCTCGGGGACGACGCGCAGCTCGCGCTCTACGCCTGTTACGAACTGCACTACCGGGGCTTCGACGGCGTACCCGACGCCCGCGAGTGGGACCCCGACCTGCTGCGGGTCCGCGCCCACCTCGAACGCGGCTTCCTGCGCGAGCTGCGCGCCGGTGCCACCCGCCACGACCGCGCCCAGGACGCGATCGCCGAACTCCTGATCGAGCCGCCGGACGCGGAGGGCGACGGGCTCAGTCACTTCCTGCGCGAGCGGGGCGAACTGTGGCAGCTCCGCGAGTACGCGGTCCACCGCTCCCTGTACCACCTGAAGGAAGCCGACCCGCACGCCTGGGTGCTGCCCCGGCTCTGGGGCCGCGCGAAGGCGGGGATGGCGGCCGTGGAGTTCGACGAGTTCGGCGGGGGCCGCGCCGACCGGGTGCACGCCCAGCTCTTCGCCGACCTCATGGACGACCTCGGCCTCGTCACCGACTACGGCCACTACGTGGACGCGGCGCCCGCACAGGCCCTCGCCCTCGTCAACCAGATGTCCCTGTTCGGGCTGCACCGCTCGCTGCGTGGCGCGCTCGTCGGGCACTTCGCCGCCGTCGAGATCACCTCCTCGCCCGGCTCCCGGCGGCTCGCCGAGGCCATGCGGCGGTGCGACGCGGGGGAGCGGGCCGCTTTCTTCTACGACGAGCACGTCTCCGCCGACGCGGTGCACGAGCAGGTCGTGCGGCACGAGATCGTCGACGGGCTGCTCGCCGAGGAACCCCATCTGGACGCCGACATCGCGTTCGGCGCGGACGCCACGGGCTGGCTGGAGGACCGGTTCGCCGGCCGCCTGCGCCCCGCCTGGGAGTCCGGCGTCACGTCCCTGCGCCCCGAGTGGGCCGGTAGCGCGGGAGGCGCGCTGTGACCCTGCCCCTGACGCCGCTGACCTCGCTGTTCACGCTGCCCGGTGTGTACGCCCCGCAGCACGACACCCGGCTGCTCGCGGAGGAACTGCGCCGCGAGGACCTCCCGCCCGGCGCCGACGTCCTCGACATCGGCACGGGGACCGGCGCGGTCGCCCTCGCCGCCGCCGAACTCGGCGCCCGCGTCACCGCCGTCGACGTCTCCTGGCGCGCCGTCCTCACCGCCCGCCTCAACGCCCGCCTGTCCCGGCTGCCGCTGCGGGTGCTGCGCGGCGACCTCTTCGCGCCGGTCGCGGACCGCACCTTCGACCTGGTCCTCGCCAACCCGCCGTACGTGCCCGCGCCCGCCGCCCGCGTCCCGCGCAGGGGGCCCGCGCGGGCCTGGGACGCGGGCCGCGACGGGCGGCTGGTCCTGGACCGGATCTGCCGGGGCGCCCCCGGCCTGCTGCGGCCCGGCGGCACGCTGCTGCTCGTCCACTCCGTGCTCAGCGGCCCCGACCGCACGATGGACCTCCTGGACGGGCACGGGCTGCGGCCCGCGCTGGTGCGCCGCCGCTGGATCCCGTTCGGGCCCGTCGTCACCGAGCGGCAGTCCTGGTTCCGGGAACAGGAACTCCTCGCCCCCGACCAGACGAAGGAAGGACTGGTGGTCATCCGTGCCGAACGCCCCCACTGACCCGCCGCCCCCCGCCGCCGGCCCCGGCCCGGCGCCGGAGTCGGAGGGCATCGCCGCAGGTCACCGCGATGTCACCCGGATCTCCGCCCGGCGGGCCGAGGGGCCGCTGCTCGTCGAGGGTCCCGTCGAGGTGACGCTCGACGACGGGACCGTGGCGTCCTCGGACCGCTTCCTCGTCGCCATCTGCACCTGCCGCCGCAGCCGCCGCTACCCCTGGTGCGACACCAGCCACCGCCGCGCCAAGCCCACCCCCCGCCGCACCGACTGACGCCCTCCCGGACGTCCCGCGGCGCACCGACCGACCCGCGCCCCGCTCCACCCCGTATACGGCCCCCACGTACCGCCGACACGCACACACGACGGCACACACACACGACGGCACACACGCACGACGGCACACACGCACGACGGCACACACGCACGACGGCCCGGACCGAAGTCATCGGTCCGGGCCGTACACGCGCGTGAGGCAGCTCGTACGCCGCCGTCAGCCGGAGGCGCCCCCGTCGGCGAACGGACTCTCGTCCAGGTGCCGCAGCAGGTCCTCCGGGTCACGGAACAGCGCCCGCGCGCCCGCCGCCCGCAGATCCTCCGCCGGGATGCCGCCGCACAGCAGCCCCACCGGGACGACCCCGGCGTGCGCGGCCGCCCGCATGTCCCACACGGTGTCGCCGACGAAGACGGCCCGCTCGGCGGGCACCTCCGCCAGTTCCAGCGCGTGCTCGACGGGTTCGGGCGCGGGCTTGCCCTCCTCCACGTCGTCGGCGCTGGCCACCCCGGCGATCACGTCGTCCGCGTCGATGGCCCGGCGCAGCGCCCCCAGTTCGGAGCCGCCCGCCGACGTGGCCAGCACGATCCGCCGCCCGCGCTCCGCGAGCGCCCGCAGCAGGTCGCCGGCGCCCTCGAACGCGGGCAGCCGCTCGAAGTACGTCGCGTACAGCGTCTTGTGCGCGGCGCTCAGCGCGTCGTCCTGGTCCTTGTCCCGGTCGGGGCCGAGCAGCCGCTCGATGAGGTCGCCGCCGCCGAGCCCCACCGACCGGTGCACCTCGTGCATCTGCACGCGGTGCCCGGCCTGGCGCAGGACCTCCCACCAGGCCGTCACATGGAGGTGGTTGGTGTCGACGAGCGTGCCGTCCACGTCGAACAGCGCGGCCCGGCCGTCTCCCTTGCCGCTCATGCGCGCACCGACGGACGGCCCCAGTGCCGGTGCGCTGCCACGGCCTCGGTGAACGCCCGCACGAACTCCTCCCCGGCCGCTCCCGGCGACGAGTCCGTCACCACGCCCTGGTCGGAGACGACGCTGCCCTGCTGTGTCGCCACCCGTACGTCCTCCGGCACGACCGGCGTCAGCGCGCCGACACCGGAACCGAGGGCGCCGACCGGCTTGCCGTGCCGGTAGGCGTCCCGGATGAAGCGGATCGCGTCCGGGTCCTTCGCCACGGGGGGCGTGCCGACCGGACCGCCCGGGACGAGCACCGCGTCGTACAGCACCGAGGCGACCGTCGGCAGCGCCCGGTCGACCTGGTACTTCTCGCCGTCCGCGCCCGTGACCGTGCCGTCGGTCGGGGCGATGGCCTCGACGACCGCGCCCTGCGCGGCGAGCGCCTCCCGCACCGAGGTGACCTGCTCCGCGTCGATGCCGTCGGTGACGAGCACCGCGATCTGCCTGGTGCGGATCGAGCCGTCGCCGGTCAGTGCCGTGAGGCTGAGCGCGGGCGACTGCCCCTTGTACGTGCCGGGCGCCACGCCGTCCTCGGGCTCGGGCACGCCGACGCCGCGCGCCACGTCCCGGGCCAGCTCAAGGTCCACCTGCGCCAGTTGCTCGACCGTGCGGGCGCGCACCGCGAGGGCGTTCACCTTGCCCAGCTCGAACCGGAACGCCTGGACGATGTGCTCCTTCTCCCAGTCCTTCATGCTGTTCCAGAACAGCGCGGCCTGGCTGTAGTGGTCCTCGAAGCTGGGGCTGCGGCGCCGGATCTTCGCGCCGTCGACGCGCTCCGCGTAGTGCTTGTAGCCGGCGTCGCCCGCGAGCGCGGGGCACCCGGCGCCCAGCGAGTTCTTCGTGTAGTTCGTGCCGGTGTGGATCTGCGACTGGTGGTAGCCGTCGCGCTGGTTGTTGCGTACGGGTGCGACGGGCCGGTTCACCGCGATCTGGCTGAAGTTGGGGCCGCCGAGCCGGATGAGCTGCGTGTCCAGGTAGGAGAAGTTACGGGCCTGGAGCAGCGGGTCGTTGGTGAAGTCGATGCCGGGCACGACGTTCGCCGTGTGGAAGGCGACCTGCTCGGTCTCCGCGAAGAAGTTGTCGGGGTTGCGGTTGAGGACCATCCGGCCGATGGGCCGCACCGGCACCTGCTCCTCGGGGATGACCTTCGTCGCGTCGAGCAGGTCGAAGTCGAAGTTGAACTCGTCCTCCTCCGGCACGAGCTGGACGCCCAGCTCCCACTCGGGGTACTCGCCCGCCTCGATCATGTCCCACAGGTCACGCCGGTTGAAGTCCGGGTCGCGGCCCTGGCACTCCTGCGCCTCGTCCCACACCAGGGAGTGCGCGCCGAGCTTCGGCGTCCAGTGGAACTTGACGAACGTACCGCGCCCCTCGGCGTTCACGAACCGGAACGTGTGCACGCCGAAGCCCTGCATCATGCGGTAGCTGCGCGGGATCGCCCGGTCCGACATCAGCCACATGATGGCGTGCAGCGTCTCCGGCTGGAGCGAGACGAAGTCCCACAGGGTGTCGTGCGCGGAGGCGCCGGTCGGGATGTCCGTGTCCGGCTCCGGCTTCACCGCGTGCACGAAGTCCGGGAACTTGATGCCGTCCTGGATGAAGAACACGGGGAAGTTGTTGCCGACGAGGTCGTAGTTCCCCTCGGACGTGTAGAACTTCGTGGCGAAGCCGCGCACGTCACGCACCGTGTCCGCCGACCCCTTCGGGCCCTGCACGGTGGAGAACCGGACGAACACGGGGGTGCGCACGGACGGGTCCTGGAGGAACGCGGCGCGCGTGAACTCGGCGCACGACTCGTACGGCTCGAAGTACCCGTACGCGCCCGCGCCCCTGGCGTGCACCACACGCTCGGGGATGCGCTCGTGGTCGAAGCGGGTCAGCTTCTCCCGGAAGTGGAAGTCCTCCATCAGGGTGGGGCCGCGTTCGCCCGCCGCCAGTGAGTCGTCGGTGTGATCGACCGGTACCCCCTGATCGGTGGTCAGCGGTCCGGTCGAGGGATCCTCCGCGCGCGCCGCGTCACGCTGCTCCTGTTTGGGGTCGGTCACCGTCTGCTCCTCACGTACGGGGTCGGTTCGATCGTCGGCCGACAGCCGCCGACCCGCCACCGGGGGCGTCCGCCGGCCGCGATCTTGCTCACCACACGCCGCGGAGTACCCACCCCCACCCACCTCATGCCCCACCCCCTCCGGCCGGCGCCGGGACAACCCCGGCAAAGGGGCGCGAGCAACCGCGCACGAGGCGGCCAGCCCCCTGCACCCCAGGAACCCCGCCGAGGGGCGCGAGGAACCGCGCACGAAGAGGCCAGCCCCCTGCACCCAGGGACCCCGCCGGGAGGCCCCCGCGAGGAACCGCGCACACGCCCAGTACAAGCACCCCGCGCCGAAAACCCGCCCCCGCCAAAGGCTCAGTCGCGGGGCCAGGGCTGGCCGCTCAGCCGCTCCACGCTCGTGTTGAACCGCTGGAGGTAGCGGGCGAACGTCTCGACGTCCTGCGCCGACCAGTCCTCGAAGACCTTGTCCAGTTCCTGGACATGCGTCTCACGCTCGTGGTCGAGGCGCGCCTCACCCTCCCGCGTCAGCCGGAACTTACGGGCCATGCCGCCGTCCGGATCGGGGATGCGCTCAAGGAGCCCGGCCTTCACGGCGCTCGCCGTCTGCCGGTTCACGGTCGAGGCGTCAAGGGCGAACGCCTCGCTGATCTGCCCGATCGACATGGGCCCCTGCATCCGGATGCGGCTGAGCATGATGTACGTGCTGCGCTCCAGGCGGCCCTGCTGATGCAGCCGCTTGGAGGTGCTCAGGTGATGCCGCCCGAGCACCATGTGCTCGAACTCCACCAGATGCGATGGCTTGTCCATGTACGTGCGTCCTCCCGGCCCGACCGTATCGCAGGGGCGTCACGACCCAGACTATGCGTCCCGCACAGCATATGGGCGATACACAGAATATGGCCCATGCATGGAATGTGTGCGATGCATGGAGTATGTATGATGCACATCGCTTGCTGACACATCTGAAGAGATTGAGGAGTCCGCCCATGGATGCCCCCCAGTCGAGCGGCCGGGCGGGCGGCATCGTCGCCACCCTCGCGCTCGCCGGCACCGTCGCCGCGATCATGCAGACGCTGGTGACCCCGCTCATCGCGGAACTCCCGCGGATCCTGCACACGTCCTCGTCGAACTCCGCGTGGGTCGTCACCGTCACGCTCCTCGTCGGCGGCGTCTGCGTCCCCGTCTCCGGCCGCCTCGGCGACCTCATAGGCAAGCGGCGCATGATCCTCGTCTGCGTGATCCCGCTCGTCGCCGGCTCGGTGGTGTGCGCGCTGTCCTCGTCCGTCGTCCCGATGATCGTCGGACGCGGACTGCAAGGCATGGGCATGGGCATGGTCCCGCTCGGCATCGCCCTGCTGCGGGACGTCGTACCGGCCGAGAAGCTCAGCGGCTCCATCGCCCTCGTCAGCGCCTCCATGGGCATCGGCGGCGCGATCGGCCTGCCGCTGGCCGCCGCCGTCGCCCAGTACGCCGACTGGCGCGTCCTGTTCTGGGGTTCGGCCGTGCTCGCCCTCGCCGTCGGCGCGCTCATCTTCGCCGTCGTCCCCGACTCCCCGGCGGCCGCCAAGGGGCAGCGCTTCGACGCGCCCGGCGCGGTCGGCCTCGCCATCGGGCTCGTCTCGCTGCTGCTCGCCATCTCCAAGGGCGCCGACTGGGGCTGGGCCTCGGGCACCACGCTCGGCCTGTTCGCCGTCGCCGTCGTCACCCTGCTCGTCTGGGGCGCGTACGAACTGCGCACCCGCGACCCGCTCATCGACCTGCGCACCACCGCCCGGCCCCGCGTCCTGCTCACGAACGCCGCGTCGATCCTCGTCGGCGTCGGCATGTACGCCTTCATGCTCATCGCGCCGCAGGTGCTCCAGTTCCCGGAGGCCACCGGCTACGGGCTCGGCCAGTCCATGCTGGCCGCCGGCCTGTGGATCGCGCCCGGCGGCGTCATGATGATGCTGATCTCGCCGCTCGGCGGGAAGCTCATCAACGCCCGCGGCCCCAAGGCCGCCCTCGTCCTCGGCGCCCTCGTCATCGCCGCCGGCTACGCGCTCGCCCTGCCGCTCATGGGCACCGCGTGGGGCATCATGCTCGCCGGCATCGTCATCAACAGCGGTGTCGCCCTCGCCTACGGGTCCATGCCCGCGCTCATCATGAGTGCCGTGCCGCGCTCCGAGACGGCCGCCGCCAACGGCTTCAACACCCTGATGCGCTCGCTCGGCACGACCATCGGCTCGGCGGTCGTCGGTGTCGTCCTCGCCCAGATGACCGTCACCCTCGGCGGGTTCACCATCCCCTCCGAGGGCGGCTTCCGCACCGGTCTGCTCATCGGCTGCGGGGTCGCCCTGGCGTCCGCCGCCGTCGCCTCCCTCATCCCGGCGCTGCGCAAGACCGCCGCCGATGAGGCCGTCGAGGGCAGCGCCGTCGAGGACGGCGCCCCGGCCCGCGCCTGACCCCGGCCCGGCGGGAACGGGGCACCCCCGCTCCCGCCGGGTTCACACGCTGTACCCGCCGTCCACCGCCAGATGCTGGCCGGTCACGAACGCGGCCCGGTCCGAGGCGAGGAACGCCACCGCTTCCGCGACGTCCCGCGCCCGCCCGAACCGCCGCAGCGGAATGGCGCGCCGGGCCACCTCCAGCGCCTCCGCGTCCAGTTCACCGTCGGCGATGAGCCGCGCGGCCATCCCGTCGCCGAGCATGCCGGGGCCCACGCAGTTGAACCGCACGCCGTAACGGCCCTCCTCGGCGGCCAGCGCCCGCACCACCGCCTCGACGGCCGCCTTGGTGCCCGCCGAAAGGCCGTCCCGCACCGGGAAGCGCCGGGTCGCCGCCGTCGTCACCGCGACCGCGCTGCCCCGGCTCGCGCGCAGGGCGGACAGCGCCGGGTGGACGAGGTTGTAGAACGCGGCAGCCTCCGCCCCGAGTTGGTCCCGGTACCGGGCGGGCGGCACCCGGCTCAGATGCGTCATCGGCACGTACGGCCCCGCCGCGTGGACCAGCGTGTGCAGCGCCCCGAACGCGCCGAGCGCCCCCGCGACGGCCCGCTCCGCCTCCGCCTCGATGCCGAGATCCGCCCGGAACGCCCGTACGGGGACGCCCTGCCGGGTCAGCTCCTCGGTGAGGGCGCGGGCCGCGTCCGCGTTCGTCCGGTACGTGAAGGCGACCGCGCTGCCCCGCGCGGCGAGCATCCGTACGATCTCCGCGCCGATGCCGCCCGTGCCGCCCGCGACCAGCGCGACCCCCTCCCGCCCGGCGAAGTCCCGTACGGGGTCGTGGGCCGGGGGAGGGCCGTCCAGGGTGTCGTTCACGCGCGCTCCTCGCGTCCGGGGACGTCTGTGCCGGATCCCGCGTGTTCTACCGCGCCGCCCCGCGAACCTGAACCCCCGGCGCACCCGGCAATCTGGGGCTCCGCCCCAGCCCCCGCTCCTCAATCGCCGGAGGGGCTGGAAGTTGGCGCTGAGGCCAGCCCGTCAGGGCCAGAGGCCGGGAGCCGGCGCTGAGGTCAGCCCCCTCAGGGGCGCGGGGAACTGCGCGAGCGGCCACGACGCACCCGGCACTCTGGGGTGCTGCCCCAGCCCCCGCTCCTCAAGCGCCGGAGAGGCTGGGAGTTAACGCTGAGGCCAGCCCGTCAGGGCCGGAGGCCGGGAGCCGGCGCTGAGGTCAGCCCCGTCAGGGGCGCGGGGAACTGCGCGAGAAGCCCCACCGGGGCTGCGCCCGAGGCACAACCTTCACGCACCCGGCGCTGGGGTGCCGCCTTGCCCACCCGTGCCGCCCCAGGCGGCAGACTGCCCAAGGCGGCGGGCACCGAAGAAGTGCCGGGGTTGGCAGCCCCGTAAGGGGCGCGAGGAACTGCGCGCCCAGCCACGACGCACCCGGCACTCTGGGGCGCTGCCCCAGCCCCCGCTCCTCAAGCGCCGCCGACCCGGTGCGGAACGTGCCGAGCACCTCAAGCACGGCGGCCAGCAGCACCGGCAGCAGCAGCAACCCGGCGAACCCGGTGAGCAGTTGGAGGATCTGCCGGGCGGCGGGCTCGCCGATGGCCGGGTCGTCGATGGCGAACAGGTCGAGCAGCGTCAGATACGCGGCCCGCAGCGGCTGGTCCTCCGTCGTCGCCCAGGTCGCCAGCGCGAGCCCGAGCACGCACACCACGAGACCGGCCAGGGACCAGCGCAGCCGCCGCGAGAACAACGACCCGATCGGGAACGCGCCGCCCGTGCGCGGTCGCTTGGGGTGCGCCGCGTCGGCGGCGGGCGTCACCGTCTGGAGGGCGACGATGCCCCGGCCCCGCGCGGCCGCGACCGTCTCCGCGTCGGGCAGCAGCAGCGGGCTCTCGTGCCCGGAGGCGTCCGAACCCTCCGCGCCCGCCGGGTCGTTGGCCGTCGCCGACAGCAGGGCCAGCGTGCACAGGCCCGGGTCCGCGACCTCGCCGCCGCCCGCCGGCGTGCGCTCCACGGCGCGCAGCAGCAGCCCGTCGGCCTGGACGACCTTGCTGGTGCCCGCGACGGCCGTCCCGGCGAGCGCGGGCGCCGCCGTGTCCGCGTCGGACAGCACGGTCGTCGACGTGTCCAGCTCGTCGAGGTCCACGCCCGGCGAGGCCAACGCGGCGGCCTGGTCGAGGAGTTGCGCGAGATGCTGGCCGAGCCGCCGGTCGTAGAGCCGGATCACCAGGCGCAGCCGCGGGTTGAGGCGCCGCGCGGCGAGCGCCGCCCGGATGTTGGTCTCGTCGTCGTCGTGGACCAGCGCCAGCGCCGCCGCCCGCTCGGCGCCCGCCTCCGTCAGCGTCGCCTCGTCGAGCAGCGGCGCCTCGATGACGCGCGGGGCGGCGATCCCGGACAGCGAGTCGTCGGCGCCGCCCGCGGGTTCGGCGGCCTGCGCCCGGTTCACCACGGCCTGCATCCGGCTCAGGAACGAGGCGGCCCACCGGCGTTCGGCGCTGCTCGCGCGCGGCCGGTCGGCGGCGCGCGGCGAGGGCACGACGACGGTGACGCGCGCGCGGTACACGTCGCGCAGCTCCGCCGCGAGCCGCTCGGCCAGCGCGTCGTCACCGCACACGATCATCTCGCCACCGGCAGCAGGAAGGGACGTCCGGGGTCTGCGGGGCTGTGGGGGAAACGTGGTCACCGCCCCAGCCTGCCCTGTCCGCCCGCCTCCCCGCGAGGCCCGCCGACGATCTTCACGACCGTGTCGCTCCCGCGTCGGACGTACGCGAAAGCCCGCACCGTCCACCGGTGAGGCGGGCGGTGCGGGCAGTGACGTACGAGCGTGTGAGGGTGGTGCGGGTGTGCGTGCATGGTAGATGGGGCGTCAATGCTTGTGTGGCGGGCGGAAGTTGTCCGTGGCACTCAGGACAGCTTCGAGCATCGTCGGGCCGCCGAGGCCGTGGCCCTCGTCGTCGACCAGGACCAGTTGCGCGTCCGGCCAGGCCCGCGCGAGGTGCCACGCGATGTCCGGCGGGCCGCTGATGTCGAGCCGCCCGTGCACGAGGACGCCCGGCACGCCCGCGAGCCGGGACGCGCCACGCAGCAGCTCGCCGTCCTCCAGGAACGCGTGATGGCGCCAGTAGTGCGTGACCAGCCGCGCGAACCGCAGCCGGAAACGCGGATCCGCGAAACGCGGGTCGGGACGGTGACCGGCGTGCGTCGACACGTGCACGTCCTCCCACCGGCACCACGCGCCCGCCGCCCGCTCCCGTACGGCCGGGTCCGGGTCGGCGAGCAGCCGCGCGTACGCGTCCACGAGACTCCCGTCGCGCTCCGCCGGCGGCACCGCGTCCCGGAAGCGGGCCCACTCCTCGGGAAAGACCCGGCCCATGTCCCGCGTCACCCACTCCACCTCGCGGCGCGTCGTGTTCGTCACGCTGAACAGGACCAGCTCCGACACCCGTTCGGGGAACCGCTGCGCGTACGCGAGGGCCAGCGTCGTGCCCCACGAGCCGCCCAGGACGAGCCAGCGCTCGATCCCGAGATGGCGACGCAGCCGCTCGATGTCGGCGATGAGATGCGCGGTCGTGTTCACCGAGAGGTCCGTCGCCGGGTCGGCCGCGTCCGGCGTGCTGCGCCCGCAGCCCCGCTGGTCGAACAGGACCACCCGGTACGCCCGAGGGTCGAACAGCCCGCGCCAGAACGGTCCTGCCCCCGACCCCGGGCCGCCGTGCAGCACCAGCGCGGGCTTGCCCGCCGGGTCGCCGCATGTCTCCCAGTGAACGCGGTTGCCGTCCCCGACGTCGAGCATCCCTTCGGCGTACGGGTCGGGAGTGGGGTACGGATCGGGCGGCACGGGCACCTCCGGGTGGCGGACGGGCGGCAGGGGGCGCGGGTATGGGCGTGGGCGTCGGAGGGTCGAGCGTAGTGCGGGTGGGGGCGGGGGCTGGGGGAAGATGGCGGCATGACTGGCGTTGAGGAATTCACCCCTGAGTCGGAGCGGGTCGTACGCACCCTGCGCGACCAGATCATCGACGGCACCCGCAAGCCCGGCAGCAAGCTGGTCGAGCGGGAGATCGCCAGTGAGCTGGGCGTCAGCCGCCTCCCGGTCCGCGACGCCCTGCGCGACCTCGTGAACGAGGGGCTCGTCACGCCCCGGCCGCGGACCTGGGCGGTGGTGCGCGAGTTCACCCCCACGGACATCGCGGACCTCGGCGAGGTGCGCTCCGCGCTGGAGACCCTGGGGTTCCGGCTCGCCGCGCAGCGCCGCACCCGCGCGGGGCTGGCCAAGCTCCGCGCCGACCTCGACGCCGAACAGGCCGCGGCCGCGCGCGGGGACGGGCCGGGGGCGCGGCGGGCCGCCGCCGACTTCCACGAGACGGCCACGGAACTGGCCGACAACGCGCTGCTCAGCGAGTTGTACACGACCCTGCGCAGCCGCATGCGGTGGCTGCTCGGGCAGCACGACGACTTCACGGCCGTCGCCGACGAGCACGAGGCGCTGTACCGCGCGATCGAGGCGCGGGACGTGGCGGCCGTCGAGGAGCTGGCCGTCCGTCACCTCGCCACCAGCGAGGCCGAGGAAGCGGCCCACCGCCGCCGCGCCACCGGCTCCGCCTGATCCGGCGCGGCCCGGCTCCGGTGTTCGGCTCCGGTGTTCGGCTCCGGGCCGAACAGGCGCGCGCCGCGTCACCGATGCGCGTGAGCGCGGGCCGGTGGCCGCTACCACAACGCTCCGCCGTCTGTTCCCTGCATGGCTGTTCGCGTCGCAGGAACGTTCCTGCCGTCGAGAATGCCGTCAAGAATGCCGGTGAGTTCCGCAGCGGTGGGCTCACCGTTCGAGGCTGTGAACGGGGAAGCAGGAGTGGGCGGACCAGTACGAGCGACAGGCGGCCGGCGACGCGCGCCGGCCGCGCCGGCACCCGCGCGGCTCGTGGGCCGCGAACGGGAACTCCTCGACATCCCACGCCTCCTCGGCGCAAACCGCCTGGTGACGCTCACGGGCCAGGCGGGCATCGGCAAGAGCGTCCTCGCGGCGGCGGCCGTGGCGGAGACGGGTGCCCGCGCGCTGACGCTCCGCTTCTGGGAGCAGGGGGCGGCTCCTGCGGGACGGGCGGGGCGGTCCGCGCCGGGGGCGGGCAGGGTGGCGGGGGTTTCCCGGGCGGGGGGCGGTGGGGCTTCGGGGGGTCTCGGGCGCCGGGGAGCCGGTGAATCGGTTCTGCCTCGGGCGGCCTCGGGCGGTCCGGGGGGCGGGGACGAGGGTGCCGGGGCTGTCGGCGGTGTCGTCGGTGACGGGAAAGGCGGGGCGCAGGGGATCTCGGGGGAGGAGGTGGCGGGCGAGTTCGGGTGGCCGGCGGGGCATCCAGCGGCGGGAGGGCGGTGGCCGGCCCCCGGGACCGTCGCGCCTGCGTCCGGCGCCGGCGCCAGCGCCGGGGACGGGGACGGGCCTGCGTCGGTTCGGCCCGGGTCCGCGTCTGGCGGCGAGGGTGGGCCTGCGTCGGCTCGGCCCGGGCCCGTGCCCCGTACTGACGGGGGGCCTCTGCCGACGCGGGGCGGGTCCGCGCCCGACCCGTTGCTTCGTCTTGCTCGTGCGCTCGGGCTGCCCGACGCCGATGCCGACGCGGCCGCGGGAAGGGACGCCGTTCTGAACGGGGTCGTCGCCCGGCTGCGGCGCAGGCGGGCACCGCTGCTGTTCCTCGACGACGTCGACCCCGTGCACCGGGCCTGCGTCGGACTCGTCCAGCATCTGCTCCAGCGGGTGCCCGCGCTCCGCGTCGTCGTCACCTGCCGCCGCCCGCTGGGACTCGGCGAGGAAGCGGTCCTGCGCGTCGGGCCGTTGCCGCTGGTCAGCGCGGACAGCGCACCGCCGGGGCCGGCCGTCCGGCTGTTCCTCGAACACGCCCGCCTCTACGACCGCGACCTCGGCGACGACCTTGCCTCCCGGCGCGCCGTCGCCGACGTCTGCGCCCGCGCCGAGGGTCACCCCCTCGCGCTGATCCTCGCCGCGCAGGAGACCGCACGCCGCCCGCTGGAGGAGGTCGCCGCGCTCGTCGCCGCCGGGCCCTGCCGGCTCGGCGCCGACGAGACCCGCCCCGCCACCCGCCACCGCACCCTGCGCGACGCGGTCGGCGCCGGATACCGGCTCCTCGAACGTCCCGTCCGGGTCACCTGGGCCAGGCTGAGCGTGCTTCCCGGCGAGTTCGACGAGTCGGCGGCCGTGTTCGTGTGCATGAGCTCCGGCATCGGCGCCGACCACGTCCCCGGCCACCTCGCCCGGCTCGTCCTCGCCAGCGTCCTGGAACCCGTCGGCGACCCCGGCGGCGTCCGCGTACCCCGCTACCGGCTGACCGCCGCCGCCCGCGACTTCGGCCTGGGCCGGCTGCGGGCGGCGGGGGAGGGGGAGACCGCCGCCGACCGCCGTCTGACCTGGTACTGCGGCATCGGGGACGCCGCTGCCGAACTGTGGTGGAGCGGGCAACAGGAACAGGCCCTGCGCATGATCCGCGCCGACGAGGACAACATCCGCGCCTGCCTCGCCCACGCCGCCGGCACCGGCGAAGGCGCGGGCGACGCCCTCGGCCTCATGGTCGACCTGTGGTTCTGGTGGAGCGTGTGCGGGCGCGCCGAGGGCGGCCTCGCGCTCGTGCGCCGGCTCCTCGCCCGCACCAGCCCCGACCACGCCCTGCACGCGCGCGGACTGTGGCTGGCCGGACGCCTCGCCGCCGAGACCACCAGCCCCGACGCCCCCGCCCTGCTCACCGAGGCATCCCGCGCCGCGCTCGCCGCGGGCGACACCGCGCTCGTCGGGCAGGTCGCCGACGCCGCCGCCGCGCACGAGGCCGCCCGGGGCGACACCCGCGCCGCCATCGCCTGTCTGCGCGACGCCGTCCAGCTCATCCCCTCCCAGCCCCTGTACGGGCCACCGCCCGCCGCCAGTTGGGCCGCGCTCGCCCGCCACCAGCTCGGCACCGACCCCCGCGAGGCCCGCCGCAGCGTCCGCCGCGCCCTCGCCGCACCCGAGGCCCGCGACGACCTGTGGGTGCGCTGCGTCACCGGCTACGCCCTCGCCCTGCTCGATCGCGCGGACGGCCGCGCCGCCCGTGCCTGGCGCCGCGCCCACCGCGCCCTCGCCGACGCCATCGCTCTGGACAGCGCCGAGGACGTTGCCTTGCTCGACGAGCTGATCGCCACCCTGCGCGGCGAACCCACCTTGTGAACCCCGGTCCGCCGCACAGGCCCACCCTGTGAACCCCCGGCCCGCCGCACAGACACTCCGCCGAACGCCACCGCCGTCGATGAGGGATGATGTCCCCCTGCCATGACGGCAGTTGACGCAGACGGTACGGGTGACGAGCGGCGGGGGAGTGCGCTGGTGGACGACGCGGTGGAACTGGCGGACATGATCGCGCAGTTGCGGCACGAGTTGGGCCGGGCGATGGCCGAAGGGGACGGCGCGGCCCTCCGGTTCAAGGCCGAGAAGGTCGAACTCGAACTGACCGTCGGCGTCGAGCGGTCCACCGAGCCGGGCGTCAAGGTGCGGTTCTGGGTCTTCGACGCGAGCGCCACCGCCCGCCGCGCCGCGACCGCCACCCAGCGCCTCACGCTCACCCTCCAGCCCGTCGCCGCCGACGCCCCCGACCAGGGCGGCGTCCTCATCTCCGGGGACGAGCTGACCGGTGAGGACTGACCGCGCCGCCGCCCCCGGCGGACTCGACCCGCACCGCATAGCGGAGATCATCGTCACCACGGCCCGCGGCGGCCGGCGCGGCTCCGGCTACCGCATAGGCCCCCACACCGTTCTGACGGCCCATCACGTCCTCGTCGGCGCCCGGGAGACACGCGTCCGGTTCGACGCGGACCGCCCCGGACAGTGGACCGCGCCCGCCGAACTCGCCTGGAGCGACCCGGCGACCGACCTCGCCGTCCTCACCCTCACCCCGCCCGAAGGGCAACAGGCGCCGGCCGCGGCCCCGTTCGGCCGCATCGATGACGAACGGCACGCCGTCGTCGCCGTACACGCGGCAGGTTTCCCGCTGTGGAAGCGCCGCGAGCGCGGAGCGGGCCGCACCTTCCGCGAACTCCACCAGGCAGACGGCACCGTCGCCGCCCTGTCCAACCTGCGCACCGGCACCCTGGAGATCACCGTGCCGGTCGCCGCCGCCGACCCCGACCCGGCCGTCTCGCCCTGGTCCGGCATGTCGGGCGCCGCCGTCTGGGCGGGCGAGCACATCGTCGGCGTCGTCGCCGAACACCATCGCGGCGAAGGCCTCGGCCGCCTCACCGCCGTCCGCGTCGACCACGCCCTGCGCCACGCCGCCGCCCGCGGCGACGACCGGCTCGCCGTGCTCCTCGCCGTCCCCGACCCCACGGCACTGCCGTACGCGCACGGCCACGCGCCGGAGCGGCCGGCCGTGCCGCCCGCCCGGCGCGCCGCCGCCCAGGTCATCGGCCTGCCGGTCACCCACGGCCTGGAACTGTTCAAGGACCGCGTCAAGACCCGCGAGCGCATCGGCCGCCACCTCGCCGACCCGGCCGTGCGCATGGTCACCGTCACCGGCCGCAGGGGCATGGGCAAGAGCGCCGTCGCCGCCAAGGTCATGGAGCTGCTCGAACAGGGCGTGTGGCCCGGCCAGATCCCCGCCGCCCCGCCCTGGGCGCTGGTCAACCTCAGCACCCGTACCTCCGGCATCTCCCTGGAACGCGTCTTCCTCGACTGCGCCCGCGTCCTCGGCCCCGCCGACGAGGCCCGCCTGCTCGACGTGTGGGCGTCCTCGCGCAGCGCCCAGGACAAGCTCGGCGAGCTGTTCGCCGCGATGGGCGACCGGCTCGTCGTCATCCTCATGGACAACCTGGAGGACCGCCTCCACGACGACGGCCGGCTCGACGAGGACGACGACCTCAGCGTCCTGTTCGACTGCGTGTTCCGCGCCCGCCGCACGCCCCGGCTCCTCGTCACCTCCCAGGTACCGCCGCACCTGCCCCCCGAACTGCGCCGGTTCGCCGTCGAGGTCCCCCTCACCGAAGGACTGCCCGCCGAGGAGGCCGTCGCCCTGCTGCGCGAACTCGACCAGGACGGCAGCCTCGGCGTCGCCCGGCTCAGCGACGATCAGCTCCTCCAGGCGTCCGTCCACGTGCACGGCGTGCCCCGCGCCCTGGAACTGCTCGTCGGCGCCATGGCCGACGACACCCTCGCCCTGCCCACGCTCCAGGACGTCCTCGCCGACTTCACCCTCCGCGGTGACGTCGTCGGCGGCCTCGCCGAGGACCGGCAGGCCCGGCTCGGGCCCGAGGACCGCGCCGTCCTCGACATCCTCGCCGTGCTGCGCACCCCCGTAGGACAGGACGCCGTCGAATGGATCGCCGCCGGGGTCGCGCCCGGGCTCGCCGTCGCGCCCGTCCTCGCGCACCTGCTGCGCATCCGCATGCTGTCCGTGGACCGCGCCACCCGCACCTTCGCCCTGCACCCCCTCGACGCCGACCTCGCCTACGGCGCCCTGCCCACCGGCGGCGAGCGCGGCCGGCGGGCCCTGGAACGCCGCGCCGCCGCCTGGTACGTACGCCAGGCCCCGCCCCGCGACACCTGGCGCGGCCTCGACGACATCGAGCCCCACCGCAGAGCCGTCGACCACCTCGTGCGGGCAGGCGACTTCGACGAGGCGGCGCTCCTGCTCGCGTCGGTCAGCGAGTGGATGGTGTGGCACGGTTCGGTACTGGCGGCGATCTCCCTGCACCTGACCCTGGAGGACCACGTGAGTGACGACCGGGCGCGCCTCGCGCACCTCATCAGCTTCGGCCGGGCCCGGCTCAGCGGCGGCCCGCTCGGCGACGCGGCCCGCCTGTTCGCCGAGGCCGTCGCGCTCGCCGACCGGCTCGGCGACGGGCGCGCCGCGCAGCAGGCCCTGTTCGGTCTCGGCGACGCCCACCGCCAACTCGGCGACCTGGACGCCGCGATGGGCCCCCTCGCCCGCGCCGCCGACCTCGCCCACGAGCACGGCGACACCGAGGCCGAGGTGCACGCGCTGCTCGGGCTCAGCCTCGCCCACAGCACCCTCGGCGACGGGGAGGCCGCCCTCGCCGGCGCCGACCGGCTCGCCGCCGTCGCCCGCGCCACCGGCGACACGCTCACCGAGGCGCGCTCCTGGAACGCGCGCTTCACCGCGCTCCTCACCCTCGGCCGGTGGGAGGAGACCCTCGACGCCGGGGACCGGGCCGTACGCGCCTACGCCGACGCCGGTATCCAAGAGGCCACGGACTACGCGTACAACGCGCAGGGTGTCGCGCTGCTCGCCCTCGGGCGGGGGGACGAGGCGCTGGCCGCGCTCGATTCGGCGCTCGCGGCGGCGACCGTCATGGAGAACCCGCGCACGGAGGGGGTGTGCCTGTACAACATCGCGTGGGCGCACTGGAGTTGCGGGCGGTACGGGCTCGCGGGGGACGCGGCTGAGCGGGCCGGGGCGCAGCTTCGGCTGGCGGGGGCGACGGAGGCGGGGGCAGCTGTCGCGCTGGCGGAGGCGGCTCGGGCGGTTGTCCTGGCCGACGGGGGCGGGGCGGCGGGGGCCCTTGAGCGGGCGGCGCGGTTCACTGGGGCCAACGTGGAAATGGCCCGCCCGTCCTGGCTCCGAGCAGAAGCGACCCGCCTCCGCACCTGATATCGCCCCCGTCCCTTGCAGCTCCCCGCGCCTGGGTGGTCCGTCGTCTGCGGCCCGGTGGGGCTTCTCGCGCAGTTCCCCGCGCCCCTGAAGCATGCACTTCGTGCAGCTTCCCCTTGGGGGAAGCGGGGCTTCGCCCCTGCTTCCCCCGATGGAGGTGGCGACGCAGTCGCCCCTCCAGGGGCGCGGGGAACTGCGCGAGCAACCACGACGAAAGTCGAGGAAATCCACCGGCCGGAGCCACCCACCCACCCAGGGGCGCGGGGAACTGCGCGAGCAACCACGACGAGAGTCGAGGAAACCCACCGGCTGGAGCCACCCACTCACCTCAGGGGCGCGAGGAACTGCGCGAGCAACCATGACGAAGGTCGAGGAAACCCACCGGCCGGAGTCGCCCGCCCACCCAGGGGCGCGGGGAACTGCGCGATCGGTTGCTTCAGGGGGCCTCGCCCGATGGGTCACACCGGGAGGAGGCGGCTGATGAGGGACGTCAATTGCCGGAGGTCACGGCACTCGTGCACCCCCACGACCCGGGAGTACAGCGAGACGACGGAGTCCCCCGTGTCCCACAGCCCCCGCGGCTCCGGATTCAGCCAGTGCACACGAGCCGCCCGCCCCGCGACCCACCGCAACGCCTCCACCCCGGGCTCCTGCTGATTGGACCGCGCGTCCCCGAGCACGAACACGGTGGACCGCGGCCCGACGGCGTCCCCGTACCGCTCCACGAACTCCCGGAACGCCGACCCGTAGTCACTGCTGCCGTGCCACCCCGTCAGCACCGCCTCCTCGGCGATCCGCGCCCCGAGCCCCTCCGGGTCGGCCGTGCCCCGCGCGATGAGGCCGGTGACCTCGTCGACCCGGTTGACGAACGCGAACACGCGCACCTTGCTGAACTGGTCGTGCAGCGCCTGCACCAGCAGCATCGTGAAGTTGGCGAACCCCGCGACGGACCCGGAGACATCGCAGAGCAGCACCAGTTCGGGCCGCCCCGGCCGCCGCTTGCGCAGCACGGGCCGCATCGGCACCCCGCCCGTCGACAGCGACCCCCGCAACGTGCGCCGCAGGTCGATATGGCCGCGCGCCGCCCGCCTACGCCGCGCCGCGAGCCGTGTCGCCAGCTTCCGAGCGAGCGGCCGCACCGCCCGCCGCAGCTCGGCCAGTTGTTCCCGCCCCGCGTAGAGAAAGTCCGTACGGTCGGCCGTGCGCACCGCCATGCGCCGCGCGATCTCGTCCGTGCCGCGCCGCTCGGCGACCCGGCGCCGCGCCTCGGCCCGCACCAGTTCCCGGAACCCCTCGATGCGCCGCCGTACCTCGTCCGCCTCGATCCGGTCGGTGAACGCGCCGGGCGCCCCGCCCGCCCGCAGCCCCGCCATGACCGGCGCGAGCAGCGTCTGCGGGCGCAGCCGGTCCAGGGTCTGCTGCGCGGAGAACCCGTCGGAGCCCGGCGCCGCGCCGTAGCCGCCGAGCCCGTCCACCGCCTCGGCGGCCAGCGCGGCGAGCGCCGCCCGGTCGTCGGCGGCCAGCGCCGCCGCCAGCCGCTCCCGCAGCGCGTCCCGGTCGAACGCCTCAGGACCCGCGCCGGGCACGTCCACCGCGCGCGGGAAGTACAGCTCGAAGACCGGGTCGAACACGGCCCGTTGCCCCTGGTCGTGCAGCAGCGCCGCCGCGAGCGCCTCCCGCAGATGCTCCCGGCTGTCCAGGCCGACCGCCTCGACGGCCCGCGCCGCGTCCACGCTCTCGCCGGTACCGATCCGCACGCCGTGCGAGCGCAGGGCCCGTACGAGCGAGGTCACCCGGTCCGCGACGGTCGGCGCGCCGCCGCTCACACCGCGTCCAGGGACAGCTTGGCCGCCGCCGTGCGCACATCCTCCTGGTGCTTGAGGACGACGCCGAGCGTGGCCCGTACGATCTCGTCGTCGAGCCGGCCGGCGCCGAGCGCGAGCAGGGTGCGCGCCCAGTCCACGGTCTCCGCCACCGACGGCGCCTTGCGCAGATCGAGGGCGCGCAGCGCGCCGACCACCCGGACCAGCGACCGGGCGAGCGCGTCGTCGAGGCCGGGCACCTTCAGCGTGACGATCCGCCGCTCCAACTCCTCCTCGGGGAAGCCGATGTGGAGGAACAGGCAGCGGCGGCGCAGCGCCTCGGACAGTTCACGGCTGGCGTTCGAGGTGAGGACGACGAACGGGCGGCGCGTCGCGGCGATCGTGCCCAGCTCCGGCACCGTCACCTGGAAGTCGGACAGCACCTCCAGGAGCAGTCCCTCGACCTCGACGTCCGCCTTGTCCATCTCGTCGATGAGCAGGACCTTCGCGTCGTCGCCCCGGATCGCCTCCAACAGCGGCCGCGTCAGCAGGAACTCCTCGCTGAAGATGTCGGTGCGCGTACGGTCCCAGGTCTCGTCGCGGCCCGCGGTGATCCGCAGCAACTGCTTGGCGTGGTTCCACTCGTACAGCGCGCGGCTCTCGTCCACGCCCTCGTAGCACTGGAGGCGGATCAGACGGGCGTCCGAGATCGCGGCCACGGCCTTGGCCAGCTCGGTCTTGCCGACGCCCGCCGGGCCCTCGACGAGCAGCGGCTTGCCGAGCCGCGCGGCGAGGAACACGGTCGTCGCCACGGCCGGGGAGGCCAGATAGCCGGTCGCGGCCAGCCGCTCGGTGACATCGTCCACGGAAGCGAACACGCGGGCCTCCAGCTCGGTGTGGTACGGGCGTTCGGACGCGCCCTGCGGATCAGGCCCAGGGCGCGCCCTCAGGATCAGGCCCTAGCTGACCAGCTCCCGCATCCGCTCACAACGGCCCCGGCCCGATCATGGCGAACCTCACGTCCTGGCAGGCCGGACCCGGGTCAGGAACGGCCCGCGAGGCGCAGTTTCCGCTGCCCGCCCGCAGGTTGGTCGGCGACCCCCGACCACCACGCCGTGTCGCCCTCGATGCGCCGCAGCAGGATGCCCTCGCGGATCGCCCAGGGGCAGATGGTGAGTTCGCGGATGCCCATCAGCTTCATCGCCGTGTGCCCGACCAGCGCGCCCGCCAGCGACTGGGACGCGCGCGGCGCCGAGATGCCGGGCAGTTCGGCGCGGCGCGCGGCGGGCAGCGCCGCCAACCGCTCGACGGCGCCGCCCAGTTCCTTGCGGGACAGCCGCCGCGGCACGAACGGCCCGTGCCGGCCAGGGGGAGCCCCGCACAGCCGCGCCAACTGCGTGAACGTACGCGAGGTCGCCGCCGCCGTCAGCGGCCCCTCCCAGCGGATGCGGGCGGCGACGTCCCGCAACTGGTGCCGCACGAATCGCCGCAGCTCCTTCAACTCCGCCTGCGACGGCGGGTCCCCGCCCGCCAGATGCTCCCGCGTGAGCCGTCCCGCCCCCAGCGGCAGCGAGATGGCGAACTCCGGCAGCCTGCCGCGCCCGAACGCCACCTCCAGTGAGCCGCCGCCGATGTCCAGCACCCCGAGCGGCCCCGAACGCCAGCCCATCCAGCGCCGCGCCGCGAGGAACGTCAGCTCCGCCTCCACCTCACCCGGCAGCACCCGCAGCCGCACCCCGGCGCGCTCCTCGACGGCCGCGAGCACCTCGTCCCGGTTCGGCGCGTCGCGGACGATGGCGGTGGCGAAGGCGAACGGCTCGTCGCTGCCCCACCGTTCGGCCTCCTCGTACGCCTCAGCGACCGCCTCCACGATCCGGTCGACGGCCCGGGGGCCCAGTCTTCGGTCGCCCTCCACCTGCTCCGACAGCCGCAGCCGCCGCTTCGCCGTGTGCACGGGCAACGGCGCGCCGTCCCGCGCGTCCGCTATCGCCAGCCGCACCGTGTTCGACCCGACATCCACCACACTGATCCGCATGATCGTCCGAGTACCCGAATGGCCGCACTCCAAAGCGTCCGGACGGCTCCTGATCAGGCAACTCCGGTGCACACGAGCCCGGTTGGCTCACGCCGGATGCGCGGAACGCTCCAGCCACTCGCAGGCCGCGCGCGCCGTGAACTCCTCCTGCCCGCCCTTGAACAGCAGATCCGCCGTCGTGAACGCCGGATCGTCCGCCTGCGCCGCCACGTACGGCAGCGCGATGCACCGCATGCCCGCCGCGTGCGCCGCCGCCGCGCCCGGCGCCGCGTCCTCCAGGACCACGCACCGGCGCGGCTCCACGCCGAGCCGCCGCGCCGCCTCCAGGAACACGTCCGGCGCCGGTTTGCCGTGCGCCACCTCGTCCGCCGACACGTACCGCGTCAGATACCGTCCGAGGCCGGTGCCCGCGAGGATCGCCTCGATGGCCTCGGGCGACGAACCCGACGCCACGATCATCGGTACCCCGGCCGCCGCCAGCCGCTCCACGAACAGCTGCATCTGCGGGAACACGTGCGTCTCGGCGCGCGCGAACTCCAGATACCGCCGGTTCATGTCGTCGAGCAGTTCCCCGTCGGGCGCGTCGATGCCGTACTTCCGCTTCCAGATGCCGATGGTCTCCAGCGTGGAGATGCCGACGTACGTCTCGTGGTCGGCCCAGGTGAAGCCCGTGACGCCGTAGCGTTCGAGCGTGCCGAGCGAGGCGCGGAAGTAGTTGGGCTCGCTGTCGACGAGGGTGCCGTCGAGATCGAAGACGATCGCGGTGTCGCCGAAGCGGTAGCGGTACGGGGAGACGTTCGGGTCGTTCATGCCTTCCAGCATGCAGGAAACGCCGCCGCGACGATCACTTCTGCTCGCCGGCCGCCGCCCGCCCCAGCGCCTCCACCAGCGGCAGCACCCGGTGCGGGACGCGTTCGCGCAGGGCGACCTCGGTACGGGTGCGGACGACGCCCTCCAGCCGGTTGAGCTGCTGCACGACGTCCTCCAGATGCCCGGCGTCCCGCGCCGCGACCCGGGCGAGCAGGTCGCCGCCGCCGGTGATCGAGTGCGCCTCGATGATCTCGGGGACGCCCGCGAGGGAGTCCGCCACATCGCCCAGGTGGCCCTGCGTGACCTCGATGTGCACGAACGCCAGCACCGGGTGCCCGAGCGCGGCGGGTGACAGCGAGGGCGCCACGCCGGTGATCACGCCGTCCCGCTCCAGCCGGTCCAGGCGCGCCTGGAGCGTGCCCCTGGCCACGCCGAGGATGCGCGCGTACTCGCGGACGCTGGTACGCGGCTGCTCCAGCAGGAGCCGCAGAATCCGGGTGTCCAGGTGGTCGACGGGCATGGGCGGCGTCCTTCAGGGGCGGGGGTATATAGGCCATGCAGGGTGCTGGGCCCGGTTTGACTGTACCAATGGCCCAGCGTTCGGCATCCCCGCCACCCGCCCGGCCGACGTCACCCCGGGTACGGGACCGCTCCCTCCGGCGCTGTGCGGTCGCCGCGTACCGGCGCGCCCCGCAGGCCCCGGTACAGCCGCAGCAGCACCCCGTCGTCGCCGAACCCGCCCGCCTTCACTGCCAGCGGGACGCGCGGCACGCCGTCCGTCAGGCCGCGGGCCACGCCCGGCTCGGGCTCGTCGACCAGGTCGAAGCCGGTCACGCCGAGCGCGCGGAGCACGGCGGCGGCCGTCTCGCCCCCGGTGAGGATCAGCCCGTCCGCGGGCGCCGCCGCCATCGCGGCCACCACCCGCGCGGCGAGCGCCCGGAGCACCGCCGCCGGGTCGGCCCGGGTCCCCGGGGCGTGCAGCACCGCCGCCTCAGGCGCCTCCGCCCGCAGAACGGCGAGCTGGCGGCGGGCCGCCGGGTTCGCGCTGCCGACGACCACCAGCGGACGCCGTGCGCGCGGCAACGGGCGCGCCGCAGCAGTTCCCCCCGCGCGCGGCCCGGCGCTTGCGAAACGCCGGGCCAGGGCCGCCGCGAGGCCCGGCGATCCGACCCACAGCACGTCCTCGGGCGCCCGCGCGGACGCCACCCAGTGGTCCAGATCGGCGTCGTCGGCCGCGTCACCGACGAACACCCCGCCGCCGTCGGCGCGGAACTCCTCGCCCCGCCCCAGCACCACCGCCCCCGGCAGCAGCGCCGCCAGATCGGAACAGCGCACCGGATGCACCGGGTCCGCCCCGGGCGCGCCCGCGTGCACCGGCGCCCCGTCCACGTACTGCACCCCGCCGCGCGTCGTCCGCCCCTGCCCGGGGAACGCCGGTGCCACCAGCACGGTCCGTCGCCCCGAACCCTCCCGCGCCGCCCGGATCTCCGCCGCGAGATGACCCCGCAGCGTCGAGTCGACCGTCTTGAACAGCAGCCCGGGCCCGCCCAGGCGGCGGGCGGCGCGCTCCGTCAGGGCCGCAGCCCGGTCCGCGTCACCGGTCCGCGTGTCCAGATCGACGGCGAGTACGGGGTGCGGCTCTGCGGGTTCGGCAGGAGGCCCGAGCAGGACCCGCGCCGCCCCGAACGGCGCCGCGCCGTCCCCCGCGCTCGTCAGATCGTCCGCCAGGATCACGACACGCATGATGAGAGCCCCCGCCCTTCCCGTCCCGGCCGGCGGGCGGGCGGGCGCGGCAGACCGACGCGGCGCCGCGTCCCGCGCGCTGAAGGAGATCATCGTCCGGCCCCGCCGCCCGGAACACAAGCGCCTCCCCGCATACGGCACCCGCGCACGGCACCCACGCACGGCACCCGCGTACGACACGCGCGTACGGCGCTTCCGTACGGGCCGGGACGTGGTGGGCTTGACCCTCACACCGTGTGAGGGCCTGGAGTGGGAGGCGTCATGTTCACCATCGGAGACTTCGCCCGGCACGGCCGCGTCTCGGTCCGCATGCTGCGTCACTACGACGCCACCGGACTGCTGCGCCCGGCCCATGTCGACCCCGCCACCGGCTACCGCCACTACACCGCCGCCCAACTCGCCCGCCTCAACCGGGTGATCGCGCTCAAGGACCTCGGCTTCACGCTCCAGCAGGTCAAGGAGATCCTCGACGAGAAGGTCGACGCCGAGCAGTTGCGCGGCATGCTGCGCCTGCGCCGCGCCGACCTCGCGGCGGAGATGGCGGCGGCGGCAGCGCGACTGGCGCAGGTCGAGGCGCGGCTCCGGTCCATCGAGAACGAGGGACGCATGCCCACCGACGACGTCGTCATCAAGCACCTGCCCGCCGTCCGCGTGGCCGAACTCACCGCGGTCGCGCCCGACTTCGACACCATCGGCCCCGTCATCCAGCCCCTGTACGAGGAACTGACCGGACGCCTCGCCGCCGCCGGGATCGCCCCGAGCGGCCCCGGACTCGCCCGGTACGAGGACGCCCCCGGCGGCGGCATCCTCGTCCACGCCGGTATCCAGGTGGCCGTGGCCCCGCGCGACGACGACGGCCTGCGCGTCCTCGACGTGCCGCCCGTTGACCGGGCCGCGACCGTCGTCCACCGGGGCGCCATGGACGGGGTGCTGACGTCCGTGCAGACGCTGGCCCGCTGGATCGACGCGAACGGCCACCGCTCCGCCGGCTACCCGCGCGAGGTCTACCTGGAGTGCCCCGCCGACCAGGCCGACTGGGTCACCGAACTCCAGGAACCCCTCGCCTGACGCCGCGCACGGTGGCGGCCGGGGTGGCGATAGGGGCCCCACCCCGGCCGACGCGGCGGGCCGGTGCGGCGGGGCTGATCAGGTGGCGCCGAGGCGGCCTATCCTGGAGGGACACCGCTTCGGTGGCACTGGGGGAAGGGCGGCAGATGAACTGGCTATGGGTGATCCTCATCCTCTTCTGGACCGGGGGACTGGCCTGGGTCGCCGACACCGGCCGCGCTGCGCTGCGCAACCGGCATCAGCGCAAGATGGAGCGGCTCGCCGCCCTCAAGGACGAACGGCTCGCGGTCGAGGCGGCCCACAAGCCGCCGGAGCCGATCTGCGGCTGCACGCACCATCTCGCCAAGCACGACAAGCAGGGCCGCTGCCATGAGCGCGTGGAGGTCCCGACGGCCTGGGACGAGAACAAGAAGCCCGTGCGCTACGAGGCCGGCCAGTGCAACTGCCAGCAGTACGTGGGTCCGCAGCCGCTCTCGCAGATCTACGCGGAAGATCTGACGGACCGCATCTGACCCCGGCGCCGGCCCTCGCCGGGGGGCCGGTGGCAGCGTGACTGCGGGCGCGTCGTGGCTGGGCGCGCAGTTCCCCGCGCCCCCGAGGGAACGGGGCTCCGGTCCGGCTCCCTCGGGGGTACGTGGTCCCGCCGTCAGGGCGCGTTCCCGGTGAGGAGTGCCACGCCTTCCCTGGCCCGGGACTCCGCGTGCCGGTGGCCGAGGCGGGCGGCCAGGGCCAGGGCCTCGCGGTGCAGCCGCAGCGCCTCCTCGTCGAGGCCCGCCAGGCGGCACGTCTCCGCGTAACCGTTCAGGAAGTGGATCTTCCAATGCTCCTCGAACACCTCGTCGAGCAGCGCGAACGCTTCCCGGTGACTCGTCAGGGCCTCCTCGTACCGGCCCATCTGCCGCAGCGCGACACCCCGGCAGTTCAGGCACCACGCCTGGTTGTGCAGATGGCCGTCCGCGCGCGCGAGGTCGAGCGCGCGGTCCAACTCGGCGACCGACTCCTGGGGTGCGTCCTCCGCGAGCGCGACGCCGAGCGTGATCCGCGCGGCCAGAGCGGGCGGCCACGACGGATCGGCGTGCGCCACCGCCAGCACCTCCCGGGCCCGCTCCGCCGCCTGCCCCGGCCGGCCGTCCTGGAGCAGCGCCCACGCCTCCGCCGCGACCGCGTGTGCCGCGTCCGCCGCGCAGCCGGCCTCCTCGTACAGCTTGCCCGCCTCGCGGAACAGGTCGAGGGGTTCACTCACCTGTCCCTGATCCCAGCTCACATAGCCGCGCCGCAGGGCGAGTTCGGCCCCGGCGCGCAGGTCGCCGGTCCGCTGGATGTGCGCGGCCGCGACGTCGTACGCGGCGCTCGCCTCCGCGAGCCGCCCCGCGTTGTACCGCGCGAACCCCAGGTCGCTGTGCGCCTCGGCCAGCCGCCCGTCGTCGCCGAGGCGCTCGGCCGCCGCCAGTGACCGTTCGAAGAGATGGTTGAGGTGGGTCGTGCCGCAGCGCCGCGCGAAGTAGGCGCGCAGGAAGCGCGGCAGCTCGCACACGTGCACGTCCGCGCCGACCGCCGACGCCGTCTCGAACGCGGCGATGAGGTTCCCGTACTCCGTGACGAACCACGCGAGCGCCGCCGCCTTGTCCCGGAACTCCCGTACCGCCGCCGGTCGTTCACCCGCCCGTGCCCCCTGGGCCCGCGACCGGAACGGCATGGCCGCGTCCGCCGCCGCCGCGGTGTGCACATAGTGGTCGAGCACCCGGCCGAGCGCCTTCTCCCGCTCCGCGTCCCCGTCCTGCTCGGCGCAGGCCCGCCGCGCGTACTGGTGCACCAGATCGTGCAGCCGGTACCGGCCCGCCGACGGCTGCTGCACCAGATGCGCGTCCAGCAGGTCCTCCAGCACGTCCTCCGCCTCCGGCAGCGGCACCGCGGCCAGTGACGCCACGAGATACGCGTCGAACGACTCGCCCGGCAACAGCCCGAGCAGCCGGAACACCCGCCCCCGCACCCGGTTCAACTGCCGTACGGACATGCCGAGCGCGGCGTCGAACTCGCTGGACCCCTGCGCGAGCCGCTCCGCGAGGATGCCCGCCGTCCAGCCCGGCCGGTGCCGCAGCCGCGCCGCCGCGAGCCGCAGCGCCAGCGGCAGGTGCCCGCACAGCCGCAGCACCTCGGCGACCGCCTCCGGGTCCCGCGCGAGGCGGCCCTCGGCGCCCGGCGCCTCGCCGCTCGCGCGGGCCAGCAGCGTGGCGCTGTCCTCGGCGCCGAGCACATCCAGGGACAGGGGCGGCACCTCGTCCAGGCCGACGAGCCGGTTGCGGCTGGTGACGACGGCCGCCGAGTCGCCCGCGCCGGGCAGCAGCGGGCGGACCTGCTCGGCGTCCGCCGCGTTGTCCAGGACCACGACGACACGGCGCCGGGCCAGCTCCGCGCGCCAGCACGCCGACAACTCCGCGCCGCCCGCCACCGGCACCCGCTCCGATGGCACGTCCAGCGCCCCGAGCAGCATCCGCAGCGCCGCGTCCGGTTCCATCGGGGGCCTGCCCTCGGTGAAGCCGTGCAGATCGACGTAGAGCTGCCCGTCCGGATATGCCGCCGCCAGCCGGTGCGCGGCATGCACGGCCAGGCAGCTCTTGCCCACGCCCGCCATGCCGTCCACGCACACCACCCCGTGGCTGTCCACGGCCGCGAGCAGCGCCGCCAGTTCGGTCGCGCGGCCGGTGAAGTCGGCGACGTCACGCGGCAGATCGTTGCGCGGCTCCGGCTTCGGCAGCCTGGTGACCTTCGGCGGCGCGGGCAGCGGGTTCGCCGTCCGCTCCCACAGCGCCCGCAGGGGCCGCGGGTCCCGCCGTACGACACGGCACAGCGCGACCACGGCCGGCCACGGGGGAGCGGTCTGCCCGTTCAGATAGCGCGACAGGGACGACGAACTCAGCCCCGTGTCCCGCGCGAGCGCCCGCACCCCGAGCCCCGACAGCTCGTGCAGCATCCGCAGCCGCGCGGCCAGCTTCTCCTGAGCGGCGCCGTCCTCACCCCCGCCCCCGTCTCCGCGCTGTCCCGTCCCGGATGTCCGCTGTCCCCGCATGTCCGTCCCCCCGTCGTCCGTCCCGCTGACCCGGCAGTCTTTCCAGCAAAGTCCTTGCAGGTCAAGGCTGTTGTCCCTGTCCCACGGTGTCCCACCGCCATGGCCGCGCCGCACGGCCTGGGCTGTCATGGAGTCACACCCCGACGGAAACGGCCGGAGGGGACGCCCGAACGGAACATCCGACCGGAACATCCGACCGGAACAGCCGGACGGGCACCTACCGAGGAGCAGACCCTGATGCAGTCCCGCATGAAGAACCCCGCCGTCGTCCTGTCCGACGCGATGGCCCCCATCCAGCAGTTGATGAAGATCGCGCAGACCGGTGGCGTCGACTCCGAGACCCTGGAACTCGTCCACCTGCGCGTCAGCCAGATCAACGGATGCAGCGCCTGCGTCGACGCCGGCGCCAAGACCGCCCGGCGCGCCGGGGTCACCGACGAGCGGCTCGCCACGGTCGCCGCCTGGCGCGAGACCCCGTACTTCACCGAGGAGGAGCGCGCGGCCCTCGCGCTCGCCGAGTCGGCCACCCGGCTCGCCGACAGCCCCGACGCGGTGACCGACGAGGTCTGGGACACGGCCGCGACCTACTACGACGAGAAGCAGCTCGCCGCGCTCGTCCTCATGATCAGCGTGACGAACCTGTTCAACCGCCTCAACGCCACCACCCGCCAGATCGCCGGCGCCTGGGGCTGATCCCCACCGCGCCACGACCGCGCCGAGGAGGTGCGGGCCGCTCGCGCCGCCGCCCGTCCCGGCCGGGGCGGGAGGGCCGCGGCCAAGGAGGTGAAGGCCCGCGACGACCTGGCGACGGTGCGGGAGAAGGTCGCCGAGATGCGGGAGACGGACCGCGCGATGGCGGAACGCGTGCACGCCGTCGTCACCGCGACCGCCCCGCAGCTCGCGCCCCGCCTCTGGTACGGCGCCGCGCCGTCGGCTGATCGTGAGGCGGCGGGCACGCGTGTGCTCCCCGGCCGCCGACAGCCGGGGAGCACACTTCACTCAGCGCCTCACCCCGCGTGCATGTCACACCGGCCCGCGCGAGGTCAGCCCCGCTGCCGGCCCCCGCCCGAGCGTCCCGGCAACGGTTCCTCCTCGGCAGCCTCCGCCGTCTCCGTGGCCCGGCCCCGGCGCAGGGCGATCTGGCGGTCCAGTTCGGCACGGATCGGCGCGTCCAGTTCGCCCGTACGGGGCCAGGCCACGAGCCCCTGCGCGATGATCCGCAGCTTGGTGTTGGTGTGCATGGAGACCTCGCGCAGCACGTCCCACGCCTCCTCGGTCGAGAAGGTGCCGAGCGCGGCGATCACACCCAGCGCCTGATCCACGTCGGCGTGGGCGTGCACGGCCTGCTTGAGCTGGACCACCTCGGCCTCCAGCTCGGCGATCCGGTCCTGCGGGTCAGGGACAGGGCCGGGGCCGGGGGCAGGGGCCGGGTCGGGTCCCGGACGGGTCACGTTCGTCCTCCCGATGTCGTGCTCCAGGGGCTTCACCTCAGGGTTGCGGCCACGTGCCGCCCCCGCAACAAGGTTCGTCAGGAATATGCCCCGCACCGCCCCGAGCACGCCCCGGCGGCCTCCTTCCGGCGTGGCGCGCCGCGCCCTCAGCGCGCTACGCGCCCCGGAACGCGGGGAACGCCGGCGGGAACAGCTCCTCCGGCGCCCGCCGCAGCCAGTCCCGCTCGCTGTACGCGTCCCGCATCTTCTCGAAGAGGCGCTGCGCCTCGGCCTGGAGCGCGGGCAGATCGAGCCCCGGCAGGGTGCCGTCGCGCAGCACCGGACGGCCCGCGACGACGGACTGGGTCGCCTGCCGCGCGGTCCCGTTCAGCAGGAACGTACGTACGGGATCGTCCCGCACCCCGTCCCGGATGTCGCCGAGGCCGAACGCCACGAGGTCCGCCTGCGCGCCCGGCGAGATCCGCCCGAGGTCCGCGCGGCCGAGCGCGCGCGCCCCGCCCAGGGTGGCGGCCTCCACGTACCGTTCGACCGGCGCCGCGTCGAGCCGGCCGTCGACGAGCTTGGCCAGGTGGACGCCGGTGTCCATGCCGCGGACGAGGTCCGGCGGGAACGAGTCCGTGCCCAGGCACAGATTGAGCCCGGCCTCCCGGTACGCGCCGAACGAGTGCAGCGCGTCCCCGTACCGCAGGAACGTCAGCGGGCAGTGGATGACGGACACGCCCGCCTCGACGAGCGTGGCCAGGTCGCCCAGGTCCGCCCCGCGCACCCGCGGGTGGCGGTCGATGAAGATGCCGTGCGGGATCAGCAGCCGGGTCCCCAGCAGGCCGCAGTCGCCGAGGAGTTGCAGCGGGGTCCGGCCGGTGCGGCGCAGCACCGCGTCGCGTTCGCCCGTGCCCTGGAGGGCGTGCAGACGGACCAGCGCCCCGCGCTCCCGGGCGGTCCGCGCCGTCGCGCGCAGCAGGTCCGGCGTGAGCGTCTCGATCCGGCAGGGGAGCAGCACCCCTGTCAGCAGCGGGTCGCCGAGCCCGTCGAGGTGGTCGAGGAAGCGCACCGCGTCGGCGAGCCCGGCCCGTCCGCGCTCCTCGTCGAAGGCCACGTCCTGACTCCCGTCGGGCAGCGTGACGCTGACGCCGGAGCGGTAGGCCGGGCCGAGGTAGCCGCGCAGTCCGATCCGGCGCGACACGCGGGCCATGCCGACCAGTTCGTCGTACGGCTCCGCCCACGCGCTGTGCGCCTCGGAGGCGATCGGCATGTACGTGGTGATGCCGTGCAGGGCGAGTTGCGCGAGTGCGTACGTGCGTACGGTGTGCCGCTCCTCGGGCGTGAACACGTCGCGGCGCCCGTGCTCGAAGTACTCCCACGACCACTCCAGTCCGCGTTCGTGCTCCTCGCCGTGCCAGGAGTCGAGGACGAGGTGGTCGATGTCGGTCAGCGCGTCCAGCTCGATGAGCCCCGGCATGACGAGCGTGTCGCCGAGGTCGCGGTCCTCGCCGTCGACCGCGCCCTCGTAGCGGGGGCCGACGTACACGATCACGTCGTCCTCCCACACCACTTCGCCGTCCCGCAGCAGCGCGTGGCCGCCGTCCTGGTGGGCGAGAATGTGACGGGCGCGCCAGCGTGTGCGCATGCGACCTCCAGAGAGAGCGGCGGAGGCAGACAGCCTAGAAACCGGCATACCAAAAGGGAAGGTCTGACGGTGAGGGCGGTGACGTACAGGCTCTGACAAGGGAATTCGAGCGAGGTGGATGGTATGCCACATGGCGTGTCCTCTCCGTCGCCCGGGCCCCGCCCGTGTCAGGCCGGCGCCGGCGGGGGCAGGGGCGCGCCGCCGACGCGGCGGGTCAATTCGCGGGCCGTCTGCGCGACGTGCCCGGCGATCCGCCGCTGCTCCTCCTCGTCCACCGCGTCCTCCGGGTACGTCACCGCGATCCCCGCGATCGGATGCGCGTGATGGTCGAGCACGGGCGCGGCCACCGACGACAGGCCGGGCGTCACCTCGCCCTCCTCCGTCGCGTACCCCCGGCGCCTGGCCTGCGTCAGCAGCGTGCGCAGCGCGGTCAGCGTCGCCGGGCCCGCGCCGTGCCGCCGCACGAACGCCGCGCGGTCCGGGAAGATCGCCCGCACCTGCGCGGGCGGCAGCAGCGCGAGCACCGCGCGCCCGCTCGCCGTCAGATGCGCGGGCAGCCGCACGCCGACCTCGCTGACCAGCGGCGGACGGCCCGGGGCGCGCTCCTCGATGACGTAGATGACCTCGCGGCCGTGCAGCACGGCGAGGTTCGCGTTGTGCCCCGTGCGGTCCACGAGCGCGGCGAGCGGCGCCCGCGCGAGCCGCTGGAGCGGCGCCTGCCGCTCGTACCCCGAGGCCAGTTCGAAGGCGCTGACCCCGAGCCCGTACCGCCGCTCCTCCGGCAGATGGACCACAAAACCGTCCGCCGCGAGCGTGTCCAGCAGGTGGTACGTCGTCGAGCGCGGCAGCCCTACGTCACGGCTGATCGCCGCCGCCGGTACGGGCGCCGCCTGACGGGCCAGATAGCGCAGGACGGCCAGGACCTGGGCCGCCGCCGGGACGATGCTCATGGGGCGAGCGTAGACCAGGGTCCCGGGCCGGGCCCGAGGAAGATGATCGGCGCCGGATCTGTCTGGAATCCCAGACGTTATGTCTCGGATCCCAGACACAAGCATCGGATCACGACTCGCGGACCCCCGCCCGCCTGCGGCTTCATGGGGGCATGACCGTTGTTGTTGGTGTCGGTGCTCTTTCCGCCGACGAAGTCGTGTCCGTCGCCCGTCACGGCGCCCCGGTGGCTCTCGCCCCCGAGGCGCTCCAGGAGATCGCCCGCAGCCGGGAAGTCGTCAAGGCCCTCGCCGACGACGTGAAACCCCACTACGGCGTCTCCACCGGCTTCGGCGCCCTGGCGACCCGCCACATCCCCACCGAGCTGCGCGCCCAGCTCCAGCGCAGCCTGGTGCGCTCGCACGCCGCGGGCTCAGGACCCGAGGTCGAGCGCGAGGTCGTCCGCGCCCTCATGCTGCTGCGCCTGTCCACGCTCGCCACCGGCCGCACCGGCGTACGCACCGAGACCGCCGAGGCGTACGCGGCCGTCCTCAACGCGGGCATCACCCCCGTCGTCCACGAGTACGGCTCCCTCGGCTGCTCCGGCGACCTCGCCCCGCTCGCCCACTGCGCGCTCGCCGTCATGGGCGAGGGCGTCGTCCGCACCGCAGACGGCGAGAAGAAGCCCGCCGCCGAAGCGCTCGCCGCCGCCGGCATCACCCCGGTCGTCCTGGAGGAGAAGGAGGGCCTCGCCCTCATCAACGGCACCGACGGCATGCTCGGCATGCTCGTCCTCGCCGCCCACGACCTGCACCGCCTGCTGGCCACCGCCGACATCGCCGCCGCCATGAGCGTCGAGGGGCAGCTCGGCACCGACGCCGTGTTCGCCGCCGACCTCCAGGCCATGCGCCCGCACCCCGGCCAGGGCGACAGCGCCGGCAACCTGCGCTCCCTGCTCGCCGACTCGGCCATCATCGCCAGCCACGCGGGCCCCGACTGCACCTACGTCCAGGACGCCTACTCGCTGCGCTGCACCCCGCAGGTCCACGGCACCGCCCGCGACACCCTCACGCACGCCGAACTCGTTGCCTCCCGCGAACTGGCCAGCGCCGTCGACAACCCCGTCGTCACCCTCGACGGCCGCGTCGAGTCCAACGGCAACTTCCACGGCGCGCCCGTCGCCGCCGTCCTCGACTTCCTCGCCATCACCGTCGCCGACGTCGCCTCGATCTCCGAGCGCCGCACCGACCGCTTCCTCGACCCGGCCCGCAACCGCGGCCTGAACGCGTTCCTCGCCGACGACCCGGGCGTCGACTCCGGCCACATGATCGCCCAGTACACGCAGGCCGCGATCGTCTCCGAGCTGAAGCGGCTCGCCGCCCCGGCCTCCGTGGACTCCATCCCCTCCAGCGCCATGCAGGAGGACCACGTCTCCATGGGCTGGTCCGCCGCCCGCAAGCTGCGCCGCGCCATCGACGGCCTCGGCCGCGTCCTCGCCGTCGAGCTGTACACCGCCGCCCGCGCCCTCGACCTGCGCGCCCCGCTGACGCCGGCGCCCGCCACCGCCGCCGTGCGCGAGGGGCTGCGCGTCACCGTCGAGGGCCCCGGCACGGACCGCTGGCTCGCCCCCGAGATCGAGGAGGCCGTCCAGTACGTGACCTCCGGGCGCGCCCTCGCCGCCGCGGAGTCGGTCACGGGCCCGCTCGTCTGACGCGCGGCGGCCGGCTTCTCCGTACGCACGTCCCTGTACGGCGTTTGCCTGTAGAGGACGCCCTCGTACGACACGTCCCTCCACGGCGCGCCTTCGTATGCGTACGGCACGGCTCGACCGCGTACGTCCTCGCGCTCGCCGGGCTCCATCCGTCCGCCGGGCCGGTCCTCCTGACGGCCGGTCCGGGCGGGGCCCGGCCTCCTGTCCGGCCTCCGGGGCCCTCACCCCGGGGGCTGGACCCGTTCCGCGCCGCCGCCACCTCCGCACGCCCCGGAAGGAACCGCCCCATGTCCCCCCAGATCCTGCGTGCCGCCGCGCGCCGGCCCGCGCCGTGGAAGAACGGCGGCGGTGTCACCACCGAGGTCCTGGCCCATCCGCCGGGCGCCGGGACCGACGACTTCGACTGGCGCGTCAGCGTCGCCGACGTGGCGCGCAGCGGGCCGTTCTCGGCGTTCGAGGGCGTCGACCGGATCATCACCGTCGTCGACGGCCCCGGCATGGCGCTCACCGTCGACGGGGTACGGCACGTCGTCGACAGCCGGTACGCGCCCTTCGCGTTCCCCGGTGACGCCGTGACCGACTGCGTCCTGCTCGGCGGCCCGCTCGTCGACTTCAACGTCATGACCCGGCGCGCCCGGGCCCGCGCCCACGTCACCGTCGAACGCCGGCACGCCGTGCTGCGCGCCGCGCCCGGCACCCGGGTCCTCGGCGTCGTCCTCGGCGGCGGCGCCCGGCTGACCGGGGCCCCGGGCGGTCCGGAACGGCTCGAACGGCTCGACGCGGTGCTCGTGGAGCCGGGAGAGGGAGCCTGCGACGTCCTGGTCGACGGCGCCTTCGCGGTCGTCACCCTCACCGGGGCCGCCTGAACCCGCGAGCCCGGCCCCGTCCGGAGGCGAGGCCCTAGGATCGACGCAGGTGGAGGCGGCGGACACAGGGGGCTTGCATGGCGCGGACGGCGGGCACGGGAGCCGTGGACCCGGCGGAGCTGGCCCGGTGGTACGCCGAGGGCCCCGGCGGCGCGGCCCCCGCGTACCAGCGCGTCAAGGAACTCGTCGTACGCCAGATCCGCGCGGGGCGCTGGCGCGAGGACGACGCGCTGCCCAGCGAGAGCCAGTTCGTGGACGCCCTCGGCCTGTCCCGGATGACGGTCAACCGCGCGCTGCGCGAACTCGCCGCCGACGGGGTCATCCGGCGCGTCATGGGCGTCGGCAGTTTCGTCGCGCAGCGCAAGGCCAGTTCGGCGCTCCTGGAGGTGCACAACATCGCCGACGAGGTGCACCAGCGCGGGCACCGCTACAGCGCGCGCGTGCTCTCCCTCGTCGAGGAGGCGGCGGACGAGCGCATCGGGGCGCACCTCGGGCTCGGCGCCGGGCGGCCCGTGTTCCGCTCGCGGGTCGTGCACCACGAGGACGGCGTACCGCTCCAGTTGGAGGACCGGTACGTCAATCCCGCGTTCGCGCCCGGCTATCTCGCCCAGGACTTCACCGCGCAGACCCCGTACGCCTTCTTGTCGAAGGTCGCGCCCCTCGGCCGGGGCGAGCACATCGTCGAGGCCGTGCTCGCGTCCCCGGAGGAGAGCCGGGTGCTCGGTGTCGCGCCCTCGGAGCCGTGCCTGCTCATCGAGCGCCGCACCTGGTCGCGCGACGCCCTCGTGAGCATCGCCCGGCTCCTGCACCCGGGGTCGCGCTACCGCCTCGAAGGCGCCTTCGCCACGCACTGACGCCCGTACGGGAGTTCGGCCCGCGTTCACTCGGCGGACCACCCCTTGACGCTCCTGTATAGACAGGCATATACAGGCAGCCGTCCGCCGTCGGAAGCCCGGACGACAGGTCGGTGCCGGTCGCGGCACACGCTCCACCAGGCCGACCGGCACGATCCTCGGCACCTGCCCCAGAGGGAGACACTCGTTTGCGTACCGAAAAGGCCGGCCTGAGCCGCGGGCTCACCTCACGGCACATCCGCTTCATCGCGCTCGGCTCCGCGATCGGCACCGGGCTGTTCTACGGCTCATCCGAGTCCATCCAGGCGGGCGGCCCCGCCGTGCTGCTCGCCTACCTCATCGGCGGCGCCGCCGTCTTCCTCGTCCTGCGCTCCCTCGGCGAGATGGCCGTGGCCTCCCCGTGCGCCGGGTCCTTCGCCGAGTACGCGGACCGCCACCTCGGGCCGCTCGCCGGGTTCGTCACCGGCTGGACCTACGCCTTCGAGATGGTCATCGTCGCCGTCGCGGACGTCACCGCCATCGGCGTCTACATGGGGTTCTGGTTCCCCGAAGTGCCGCGCTGGATCTGGGTGCTGGCCGCCGTGCTGATCGTCGGCGCGCTCAACCTCGTCAGCGTCAAGGTCTTCGGCGAGCTGGAGTTCTGGCTCTCCCTCGTGAAGATCGTGGCCATCGTCGCCATGATCCTGGTCGGGATCGCCGTCATCGCCCTCGGCCTCGGCAGCGGGCACGTCCACGTCGGCGTCGACAACCTCTGGAACCACGGCGGGTTCTTCGCGGGCGGCATCGACGGCTTCGTCATCTCCTTCGCCGTCGTCATGTTCGCCTTCGGCGGCACCGAGATCATCGGCGTCACCGCCGGCGAGGCCGAGTCGCCGGAGAAGACCATCCCCGGCGCGGTCAACTCCATCCCGCTGCGCATCATCCTGTTCTACGTCCTGACCCTCGCCGTCATCATGTCGATCACGCCCTGGCAGCAGATCAGCGACTCCGGCAGCCCGTTCGTCCAGATCTTCGCCGGCGTCGGCCTCAAGTCGGCGGCGGCCGTCCTCAACGTCGTCGTCCTCACCGCCGCCCTGTCCGCCATCAACAGCGACATCTTCGCCGCGGGCCGCACGATGTACGGGCTGGCCGAGCGCGGGCACGGGCCCGCCGCCATGCGCGGGCTCACCCGGGGCGGCGTGCCCTGGGTGACCACCCTCGTCATGATCGGCGCGCTGCTCGTCGGCGTCCTCATGAACGCGCTCATGCCCGGGGAGATCTTCCTGATCATCTCGTCGATCGCCACGTTCGCCACGGTGTGGGTGTGGATGATGATCCTGCTGACCCATATCAAGGCGCGGCGCTCGATGACCTCCGAGGAGGCCGCTGCGCTGGCGTTCCCCGCGCCGTTCTGGCCGTACGGGCAGGTCCTCACGGTGGTGTTCATGGCGGGGGTGATGGTGCTGCTCGGCTTCCACGGGAGCACGCGGGTCGCGCTCGTCGTCGGCGTCATCTGGCTGGCGCTGCTCACGGCCATCTTCTACGCCATGGGGCGGCGGCGCGCGGCTGTTCGTACGGCGGGCGAACCCGTGCCCTCGGATTTCAACTCCCCGGTGGAGGCCCGGGGCGGGGTCTGAGCGGCTCCTCGGGCGCGGGCTTCGTAGTGCCTGATCGCGCAGTTCCCCGCGCCCCTGGGGGAGTTGCCTCGGCTACAAATTCCCAGCCCCTCTGGTAACTCCCAGCCTCTCGGCTGCCAACTCCCAGCCTCTCCGGCGTTTGAGGAGCGGGGTCTGGGGCGGAGCCCCAGGGGTTCAGTGCAGCGCCGTGGTGGCTGGTCGCGCAGTTCCCCGCGCCCCCTGAGGGGGCTGGCCTCGACGCATACTCCTGCCCCCCGCGGAGCGGCCCGGCATCAAAAGGGCGTAAAGACTGCCGGAACCAGGCAGTTACGTCGTCGTCCTCGGGTTCCGCAACCCGAGCCCCGCGATCAACGCGGTCAACCGGTGGCGCGTGCGCGCGGGCGTCCGCACCGCCGCCCGAGGCGGCCGCCCCGGCACCCTGCTCGTCCTCAGCGGAGGACCCACCGGCGACCATCCCGCCGAGGCCGCCCTCATGGCCGCCTACGCGCGCACCGCACTCGGGTACGCGGGAGAGCTGACCGTCGAGGACCGCTCCACCACCACCTGGGAGAACGTCGTGAACGTCATCCCCCTGATCGAACACGCCGAGCGCATCGCCTTCGTCTCCCAGCCCGCCCACGCCCTCAAGGCCCGCGCCTACCTGCGCCGCGCCTGCCCCGACCTCGCCGCCCGCCTGGTCCGCGGCGATGACTGGCGGCCCGGGGAGCTGCCGCTGCTCCAGCCGCTGCTGGCCCTCTACGGGCTGCGTACCCTGCGCGCGCTGACCCGTGAGGAGCGCGCCGGAACAAGGGAAAGGGCGGCGGGCCGGTCGGGGCGCCGCCCTTCGTGTGACGTCAGCGCTTTATCGCCACGCCTGCCCACAGACTGATCTCCGCGTCCTCGGGCATCGGGCCCTCCGGCGCGTCGTCACCGCGCCGCCACCGCTGGCAGCACACGATGCCGGGCTCGATCAGGTCAAGACCGTCGAAGAAACGCCGTACCGCGTCCTGCGAACGGAACTGCACCGGCGTACCCGAATTCCGGTACACCTCCGCGACGTTGTTCCACGTCTCCGGGTCGAAGTCCGGCGTGCAGTGGTTCATGGCGAGCGCGCTGCCCGCCGGGAGCGGGTCGAGCAGCCGCCGCACGATCTGGTACGGGTCGTGCGGCTCGGTGATGAAGTGCAGCAGCGCGTTGAGCGAGAGGGCCACGGGCTGGTCGAAGTCCAGCACCTCCGCCGCCTCGACCGCGTCCATCAGCGAGTCGGGGTCGGTGACGTCGGCCTCGACGTACGCCGTGCGCCCCTGGGTGGTGCTGCGCATCAGGCGCTCCGCGTACTTCAGCACCAGCGGGTCGTTGTCCGCGTACACGACTCGGGCGTCGACCGCCACGGACTGCGCGACCTGATGCAGGTTCGGCTCGGTGGGGATGCCCGTGCCGATGTCCAGCCACTGCCGGATGCCGTACTCCTGCGCCAGCACCCGCGTCGCCCGGTGCATGAACGCCCGGTTCTCCCGCGCGGTGACCCGGATGCCCGGGTGCGCCTTCGTGGCGGCGACGGCCGCCTGCTTGTCTATCTCGAAGTGGTCCTTGCCACCCAGGAGGTAGTCGTACATCCGAGCCGAGTGCGGCCTGCTCGTGTCGAGATCCCGGCCGGCCTGCCTGGTGGTCATGTGCTCCCCTTCGCGCGTATCTGTGCCGGCCGGCGCGGCCGGCCGATGGTCGGCCCGCGGGCCGGCGGCGGGGGAGCGGACGCCACCCCCGCCGCCGGCCGCCGGATCATCCGGCGGCCAGATGATCGGCCAGGCCGGCCTTCACGCCGCGCACGAACGCGGCGATCTCCTCCGGCGTGTAGATCAGCGCCGGGCCGGCCGGGTCGGTGGACTGCCGTACGGCCACCCGGCCGTCGGCGAGCAGTTTCGTCTCGACACACTGGCCGCCGTTGGGACCGCTCCAGGGGCGCTCCCAGCCGTGCTCGCCGAGCTGGCGGGCCGGCATGCCGTTGTAGACGCCCTCGTCGATGATCGTCATGAGTACTCCTTGCGCATGCGGTTCAAGAGCGCCCTGCTGTCCTCCGACGACGTCAGGAGCGCCATACGGGTGTGCGCTTCGAGATGGGCGACGACGTCTTCGCGCTGGTCGAAGTAGACCGACCCGGAAAGAAGTTCGCTGTAGACGATGTCGGGCAACTCGGGTTCCTCGAACCGGAAATACGTGAACGGGGCGCACGCACCGACGTGCGCACCCGCGGAGAAGGGGACGATGTCGAGGCTGACGTGCGCCAGCTCCGACACGTCGAGCAGCCGCTCGATCTGCTCACGCATCACGTCGGCACTGCCCACCGCCCGGTGCAGGACGGCCTCTTCCATGACCACCCACAAGGTGGGCGCGTCCTCGCGCTCCAGCAGACCCTGGCGGCGCAGCCGCAACTCGACGCGTCGCTCGACTTCTTCGTCGCTGCCGTTGGGCAGGCCACCGCGGAGCGTGGCACGCGCGTACTGAGGGGTCTGCAACAGGCCCGTCACGTACTGAGGTTCGTAGGTACGCAGGGTCTTGGCGCCGGTCTCCAGGCTGACGTAGGCGGTGAACCAGGCCGGGACGGCGTCCCGGTACGAGTACCACCAGCCGGGCTTGTTGGCCCGCTCGGCGAGTTCGACGAACTCGTCGATCTCCTGCCGGTCCGCGCCGAAGGTCTCCAGGAGCTTCTCCACATAGAGAGGCTTCAGTGCCACTTCGGCCTTTTCCAGCCGCCTGATCGTCAGGGTCTTCACGCGCAGAGCCTTGGCCGCGTCCTCCAACGAGGCACCGGCCGCCATACGCATGTCCTGCAGCCGACGGCCGAGGATCATGCGCAGGACTGTCGGCGCACTCGTACCGGAACGGGCCTCACTCACGCCCAACCTCCTGAGGATTCATCAACATCACCATTGTTGCAGTGACTTGAAGTCGACGCCAGATTGATATCCCGCTTCTGAAATTATCAGGGAGTCGGTTGCAGCGTGAGTGTGATCACGCGCATAGTTGACTCGTGAGCGGTTCAGTCACAGCTCTGACACGGCGTCGGGCCCCGCGGGGACCCCTGGTGCCGACGCCGTCGACGGCGCCCCGCGCGAGGGCGCCGGCCCCGGCGTGCGCCCCTCACCGCGCGAGCGGCAGCCCGCGTCCCCACACCGCGCCCGCCCCGGAAGGCACTGGAAGGCGACACCCGTGACTCTCCCCACGCCCTCAGCACCGGCCCCGCACCCCGCCTTAGCCCCGCCGGCACGGCGGCGGGAGTACTGGTTCGGGCTGCCCGCCCTGCGCACCAGCGCGCGCTGCGCCCGCGACACGGTCCGTGACCGGCTGCGCGCGTGGCGGCTGCCCGGCGACACCTGCTGCGACGCGGTCCTGCTCGTCTCCGAACTCACGACGAACGCGGTGCTGCACACCGACAGCGACCAGGTCCTGTGCGGCCTCACGCTCACCGACGACGAGCGGCGCCTACGGATCGAACTCCACGACGACGGCCCCACCCCGGTCCGGGCCCCCGAGCACCTCGCGGGCCCCGGCGAGGAGGGCGGACGCGGCCTCTTCCTCGTCCAGCAGCTCGCCGAGAGCTGGGGCTCGGCACGCTCCACCCGCGCCGAAGGCAAGGTCGTCTGGGCCGAGTTGACGGCCCACTCCTGACGTGACCGGTCGACCGGCCCGCGCGCGGACCGGCACGGCGGGGCAGCCGCCCCGCCCCGTCCCTTTCCGTCCCCACACGGTGCGAGGAGTCCCGACTCCTCGGTCCTCCTAGCAGAAGGCAGCCATGACCCCCCACGGCGAAACCGCTACCCCCGTCGTGCTGTACGTGTGCGCCGACCGCGCCCCCGGCGCCCCCGGCGCCGCCGCGCAGTGCGCGCTGTCCGAAGGCGAGGCGTTCGCCCGCGAGCGCGGGCTGACCATCACCGAGGTCGTCACCGACACCTACGGAGAACCCGACCCGGCCCGCCGCAGCGGCTGGCGGCGCGTGCGACAGCTCGCCCGCGAGGGGGACGTCGGCGCGGTCCTCGTCCGCTGGCCGAGCGCCATCGCCCCGGAGTGCGCGCACGAACTGCGCCACCGCGAGGCGGCCTGGCTCGGCGATCACGGGGTGCGCGTGCGCTACACCTGGGCGCCCCTCTCGACCCGGACGGGCGAGACCCGCTGAGTCGCCCTGGGGCCCGCCCCGGTTCGCTGCCGGGCATACGGCGAGGGCGGTCACGTACGCCGGTGTCGTGACCCGCGTACGCGACCGCCCCCCTGGCCGGCGGTCAGCTCAGCTTGTTCACCGCGGTGACCGTCGTCTTCTTGAACGCGGCCACCGGGGCATCCGCGTAGGAGCCCATCTCGCCCCACTGGACGACCGTCACGACGTTGCCGTCGCGGCCCACCGAGAACAGGTGGATGTCGGACGAGCCGCCGGACGTCGTCGTGTGCACGCCGTACACCGTCGCGCCGTCCTTCACAGCGATCCGGCCGTAGTTCTTCTGCGTGGCCTTCACCTGCGGGTCCTGCTGCATCAGCTTCTTCGCGCAGCCCGTCAGATCCTTGCGCAGCAGCGCCGCGAAGTCGGCGGCCCGCTGCGCGCTGCGCTCGACGACCGTCACCTGGAGGGCGTTGGTGTCGAGGTCGGTGCGGTAGAAGCGGTGCATCGTCGTCGAGGGCAGCGCCTCGCCGTAACACATCGGGAGCGGGTCGGGCTGCCCGGAGGTGATCGGGCCCGCCGTCCACGGGGACGAGGGGTGCGGGGGCAGCTCGGAGGCGGACAGGAAACGCGGGTCGGTGACGGCGGCCGCCGGGACGGTCGCCGCGGCGACCGCGGTCACGGCGCCCACGGTGGCCGCCGCCGCGAGCAGCGCGCGCCGCGCCCGCAGCCGGGAGCGGGCCGGGACGGCAGTCGTGGTCTGCGGGTCGGTCGGCGTGAGCGGGGTGGTCGTGGCGTGCGGGTCGGTCGGCGCGTGCGGGGCGGTCGCGGTGCGGGATGCTCTCATCGGTACTTCCCCCATGTCGGCATGACATGACACATGTCGGTGACGCACAAGTCTGTGCGGTTCGGTCACGTCTGTTTGTATTGGCCGCCTTGTACGACACGCGGTACGCCACACCCGTTGCCCCCGTTTTTGTCACGGGTCTGTCACCGGGCGGCTGTGACAGGGCCCATCTTGGCCATGCACCCGACAGGCGGTACCTTCAGTGAGTTGTCGACGACGGCACGACGGAAGCCGGTGAGAATCCGGCACGGTCGCGCCACTGTATGCGGAACGGCTCTTTGGGCCACCGCGAGTCAGACCCGTGGCTGTCGTCTCTGTGCACCACCGATATGGGACGCGAACTCCCGAAGGAGGCTCCGCCATGGCGCAGTCTGTCGCCCAGCCGACCACCACGCCCGCCGCACCGGTCAAGCTCCCGCTCAAGGCCATCGCCCCGTGGGCCGTATTCTTCGGCATCCTGATGCTGGTCCTGCTCTACTTCGTCGGCGCCGAACAGGGCGCCACCTCCGTCTTCAACGGCACCGACGTCCACGAATGGGTCCACGACGCCCGTCACCTGCTCGGTTTCCCCTGCCACTGACCCGTAGGGACCGCGCACCTCATGAACTCCACCACTGTCCGCAACCTGCTGGTGCGGGGCATGCTCGCCGGCCTGGCCGCCGGCGTGCTCGCCCTCGTCATCGCCTACTGGCTCGGTGAGCCGAACGTCGACAAGGCGATCGGCTTCGAGGAGTCGCACGCCGCTCACTCGCACGGCGGCGAGGAGGCCGAACTCGTCTCCCGCAGCCTCCAGTCGACGGCGGGACTCGCCACCGGCGTCCTCGTCTACGGCGTCTCCTTCGGCGGGATCGCCGCGCTCGCCTACTGCTTCGCCCTCGGCCGGGTGGGCCGGTTCAGCCCCCGCGCCACGGCGCTGCTGCTGTCCGGCTGCGCCCTGCTGGCCGTGTACGTCGTCCCGTTTCTGAAGTACCCGGCGAACCCGCCGGCCGTCGGCAGCGGCGACACCATCGGCAAGCGGACCACCCTGTACTTCCTGATGATGGTCCTCAGCGTCCTGCTGGCCGTCGGGGCGACCCTCCTCGGCAAGCGGCTCGTGCCCCGGCTCGGCACGTGGTGGGCCACCGTCGCCGCGGTGCTCGGCTTCGCCGTCGTCGTCGGCCTCGCCTATCAGTTCCTGCCCGTGGTCGACGAGGTGCCCGCGCACTTCCCGGCCGCCCTGCTGTGGCGGTTCCGCCTGTCGGCGCTCGCCATGCAGGTCGTCATGTGGGGCGGATTCGGCCTGGTCTTCGGGGAGTTGGCGCACCGCCTGCTCCAGCCGAAGCAGGCCGCCGCCCGCGCGGTGCCGGCCGCGCGCTGAGGCGTACGACCGCACGTACGGCTCTGTCCACGAGGGTGCGTACGGCGACGAGGGGGTCCGGTGTCCGCCGGGTCCCCTCAGCCGTGCGCGCCCGGGGCGCCGAGCGGCGCGCCGAGCCGGACGTTCCAGCGGCCGGCCCGGCCGCTCAACTCGCAGGTGCTCAGCGGCGCCACGTCACAGCGCCAGTACGCCGACAGGGGTGCGCCGAACGCGTGGACCAGCGCCGCCCGCACGATCTCCGGCTCCACCACGGCGACGACGCGCCCCGCGCCGGACACCTCCGCGTCCAGCCAGCGCCCCACCCGGGCGCACACATCGGCGACGGACTCGCCGCCCCCGGCGCCGTGTCGCGGGTCGGCGAGCCAGCGGGCCAGCTCCAGCGGCTCCGCCTCGCCCACCTCGGCCAGGGTCAGGCCCCGCCAGCGGCCGGCGTCCGGCGCGGCCAGCGCGTCGAGGCAGCGCGCCGCGCCGAGCCCGAGCGCCTCGGCGGTCTCCCGGCAGCGGCGACTGCCGGACCGCACCGCGTCGTCGGGCACCGGCAGCGCCCCGGCCGCCGCGAGCGCCGCCGCACGGCCGGACGCGTCCAGCGGCGCCCCGTCGTCGAAACGGGCCTGCCGCAGCGACGCGTTCAGCGCCGGAGAGACGAACACCACACGCCGGGTCACCACGGCTCCTTCCGCACACGAGGGTGGGGCCGGGCCGTGATCCGGCCCGAGAGCGGCGGCCCGGGTCGGGCCGCCGCGACATCCCTGGGAGACTGTACGCATGGGTACGGAACAGCGCGCGATCCTCGTCATCGGCATCGGTTCGGGCGATCCCGACCACCTCACGCTCCAGGCGGTGAAGGCGATCCGGCGCACGGACGTCTTCTTCATCGTCGGCAAGGGCCCCCACAAGGCGTCCCTCACCGACCTGCGGCACGACATGATCGCGGAGCACGCGCAGGGCCCGTACCGCGTCGTCGAGGTCGAGGACCCGAGCCGCGACCGGCGGCCCATGGACCGCGGCGCCTACATGGCCGCCGTCCAGGACTGGCGCGAGCGGCGCGGGGAGATCTTCGAGCGGGCCATGCGCGAGGAACTGGCGGCGGGGGAGACCGGCGCGTTCCTCGTGTGGGGCGACCCGTCCCTGTACGACAGCACGCTCGGCATCCTCGGCGACATCGAGAGCCGGGGCGCGCTCGCCGTCTCCGTCGAGGTGATCCCGGGCATCACGAGCGTCGCCTCCCTCACCGCCCGGCACCGCATCCCGCTGAACCAGGTCGGCCGGCCCGTCCACATCACGCCCGCCCGCCGCCTCCCCGACCTCGGCCGGGACGACGACGGGGACATCGTCGTCATGCTCGACGCCCACGAGTCGTTCACACAGGTCGAGGACGAGGACCTGTGGATCTACTGGGGCGCCTACCTCGGCACCCCCGACGAACTCCTCATCGCGGGCCCCCTGCACGAGGTACGCGACCACATCAGCCGCACCCGCACGGAGGCCCGCGAGAAGCACGGCTGGATCATGGACACCTACCTCCTCCGCCGCCCGGCCCGGTAGGGGGCGCAGCCAGTGGACGACGAGATTGCGAAGGAGTCCCTGCGCAGGAGGCTGCGCAGGGACCGCGAAGTGCTCCTCTGGAAGCTGGAGGGCCTGTCCGACTACGACGTACGCCGCCCGCTGACCGCGACAGGGACCTCCCTGCTCGGGCTGGTCAAGCACGTGGCGACCGTCGAGGCCCGCTACTTCGGCGAGGTCTTCGGCCGGCCCTTCCCACAGCCGCTGTGCCGCTGGCAGGACGCCGACGGCAGCGACCAGTGGGCGGCCGCCGACGAGACGCGAGAGCAGATCATCGCGTTCCACCGGCGTGCGGCGGAGCACGCGGAGGGGACGATCGAGCGACTGGCTCTCGACACACCCGGGCACGTGCCGTGGTGGCCCGGGACCTCGCCCAACACCGACCTGTTCGCCGTCCTGCTGCATGTCCTCGGCGAGACCGTCCGGCACGCCGGGCACGCCGACATCCTGCGGGAGAGCGTCGACGGGCGCACCGGCATGCGCCCCGGCGCCGACCAGCCCGTCGACGAAGCGGCGCGGGCCGCGCACCGCGCGACGGTCGAACGGGCCGCGCGGGCGGGCGCGTTGCTCGACGGGCGGGAGGCGCGCACTCCGCGGTGACCGTGTGCCGCTGCGGGCCCCGTCGTCGGCGTCCTCCGCGTCCTCCCCGGCCTCGGACGCCCCGGCGGGCGGCCAGGGCCCCGCCGACGCCGAGCGCTCCCAGCCCGAGGCGCCCTCCCCCGAGCCGGTGCGCCCCGCGGGCCCGCCGGACGGCACCGAGCGCCGCTCCGGCCTTCCGCGCCCCGCGGGTCAGCCGGCCGCGACGGACCCTGAGGCCAGCCCCTTCAGGGGCGCGGGGAACTGCGCGCCCAGCTACGACGCACCCGGCACTCTGGGGCGCTGCCCCAGACCCCGCTCCTCAATCGCCGGAGGGGCTGGAAGTTTGCGCTCAGGCCAACTCCCTAAGGGACGCGGGGAACTCTCAGCCTGTGATCGTCCAGGTCGTGGCGTTCTGTTCCACCGCGAACGCGGTCACGCCCGGGAGGGTTTCCAGCCAGGCGCGGGCACCGGCGCCCCGGGCGTAGGCGGCGGTGGCCACGGTGTCCGCCTCCGTGAGGGTGGGGGCGAGGACCGTGAGGGAGGCCAGGGCGTGGGCGGGGGCGGCGCCGGTGTGCGGGTCCACGATGTGGCAGCCGCGCTCGGCCGGGCCCGACGTGGCGACCGCGAGGGGGCCCGTGGCCGCGTCGAGCCGGGCGACGAGCGCGCCCGGGTTCAGCGGATCGCTGATGCCGATGTTCCAGGGGCCGCCGTGGAGCTGGACGTCACCGCCGCCGTTCACGCAGACCTGCCGCGCCCCCGCCGCCCGCAACAGGTCGGCCGCCCGTTCCACCGCCCACCCCTTCACCAGCCCGCTCGGGTCGAACGTGCCGTCGTACCACGCCGAGAACCAGCCCTCGCTGCGCCGCCGCGCCGCCTCGCACAGCGCGACGACCTCGCCGACCTCCTCCGCCGCGTCGTCCACCGGCTCGCCGCGCCGCAGCCGGCTCACCGCGCTGTCCGCCCGGAACGGGGAGAACACCGCGTCCACATGGTGCAGCAGGCCCTGCGCCGCGTCGACCGCCGCCCGCAGCACGTCCGTCGGCTCGTCCTGCACGGTGATCGAGAACACCGTGCCCATCGTCCGCACCACCCGGTGCAGCCCGCGCCCCTCAGCCACGGGTCCGGTCCACCGCGCTCTGGAGGGAGGCGATGTATCCCTCGCTCGTGTAAGTCGCCCCGGACACCGTGTCGATACGGGCGCTCTGCGCGGTCAGCGTCTCCCGCACGAGCACCGGCACGGCGGAACCGCTGATCTGGACGCTGCGCGGATCGCCGTCCGGCCTGCGCACCGCCGTCGCGCTCGTGATCCGCGCCCCGCGCAGGGTGAGCCTGACCTGCACCGGCCCGTACCGCGTCTGCACCGTCGAGCCGGTGACCGTCCGCGCGGCGCCGCCGCCCCCGCCCGACGACGAGGGCGCGGACACCGCACCGGACGGCGCGGCCAGATGCGTCACCTGATGCGGTTTCAGGGACAGCGCGAGGACCGTCACGGCGACGGTCGAGACCGTCGTCAGGAGGATGCGGCGAAGCGAATGGGCGCGCATGGCGGGGCTCACAGTTCGAAGGACTCGTGGTGGATACGGGAGGCGGGCACGCCTGCCGCGCGCAGCGCGTCGTACGCGGTCACGGACATGCCGGGCGGCCCGCACAGATACACGTCGTGGAACGCGAGGTCGGGCAGCAGCCCGCGCAGCCGCTCCGCCGTGAGCGGGACGCGGGTGCCGTCCGGTCCGTTCAGCGCGTACACCAGACGGGCCCCGCGCGCGGCCGCGATCTCCTCCAGCTCGGCGCGCAGCGCCAACTCCTCGGCGCTGCGCGCCCGGTAGAGCAGGGTGAGGTCGCCGGGCGCGGCGGGCAGCGTCTCGAACAGCGTGCGCAGCGGTGTGATCCCGGTGCCGCCCGCGATCAGCAGCACCTTGCCGCGCGTGCGCCGCCGCGCCGTCAGCGCCCCGTACGGGCCCTCCGCCCACACGCGCGTGCCGCGCGGCAGGGTCGCCGCGGCCGCGCTGTGCCCGCCGAGCGCCTTGACCGTGATGCGCATCAGGTCACCGCGCGGCACCGCCGACACCGAGTACGGGTGACAGGCGTTCCACATGCCCGGGGCGAGGAACCGCCAGCGCAGGAACTGGCCCGCCCGCACCCCGAGCCGATCCAGGCGCCGCCCGCGCAGCCACACCGAGTACACCTGCGGCGCCTCCCGCACGACGGCCTCCACGCGCAGCCGGTGCCGCAGATTGAGCCGCAGCGGTGTCAGCACCCGGAACCAGAGCACGAGGCCGGCGGCACCCCCGTACAGCGCGTACCAGGCGGCGCGGGCCGGGGCGCTCGCCACGAAGTCGGCGCCCAGGGCGAGTTGGTGCCAGAACGCCAGGAACACGGCCGCATACGTGAGCAGATGCAGGTGGTACCACGTCTCGTACCGCATCTTGCGGCGCACCGCGCGCACCGACGTGTACCCCACGAGCAGCAGCAGCGCGGCGCCCAGCGTCCCGCGGATCATGTCGGGCAGGTCGAGAACGACGGTGTCGATCTCCCGCACGGGGTTCACCCCCGCCTGCGCCGCGTAGCCGAGCGTGATGAGCACGATGTGCGCGAGCAGCAGGCAGATCGTCCAGCGGCCCGCCGACGCGTGCCATCGGGCGGCGCGGTCGCTGCCCACGCCCGTCTCCAGCCACGGCACCCGCGCCATCAGCGCCACCAGCAGCGCGCACATGTACCCGCAGGCGAGGCCCGTGAGGCGGCCCGCGCCCGTCAGCCAGCCGGCCGCGCCGACGACCGCGCCCGTGTCCCGCCACCACAGCGCGAACAGCGCGAGGCCCCCGGCCCAGGCCGCCGCGAGCAGCGGGACGGCGGGCGAACGGCGGCGCGCGGCCGGCTCGCGGTGGCGCCGCCGTGGCGGGCGGTGGATCGCGGTGGCCATGTGGGGCTCCTCACGGGCGGTGGGCAGCCCACTGTGGCCGCGGAACCTATGAGCGGGCTCTGAAGTCGGCCTCTCGCGGCGCGTTCAGAGGAAACCCAGAGGAAACTCAGAGATCCTGGGCGGGCCATGAACCCACGCCCCGCCGCCCTGACCCGCCCCGACGGCAGCCCCGTACGCGTCCTCGTCGTCGACGACGAACCCGACCTCGCCGAGGTCGTCACCGGCGCCCTGCGCTACGAGGGCTGGGAGGTGCGCTCCGCCGCGAGCGCCGACGCCGCCGTGCGCGAGGCCCGTACGTTCCTGCCCGACGCCGTCGTCCTCGACATCATGCTGCCTGACCGCGACGGCCTGAGCGTGCTGCGCGAACTGCGCGCCGGGCAGCCGCATGTGTGCGTCTTGTTCCTGACGGCCCGGGACACCGTCGAGGACCGCATCGCCGGGATCACGGCGGGCGGCGACGACTACGTCACGAAGCCGTTCAGCCTCGGCGAACTCGTCGCCCGGGTACGGGGACTGCTGCGCCGGGCCGGTATGACGCGCGAGCGCGCCACGGCGGCCCTGCTCACCGTGGGCGACCTGGAGATGGACGAGGACGCCCACGAGGTCACCCGCGCGGGGCGGCCGGTGGACCTGTCGCCGACGGAGTTCCAGCTGCTGCGCTGCCTGATGCGCAACGCGCGTCGCGTGCTCAGCAAGGCCCAACTCCTCGACCTCGTCTGGTCCTACGACTTCGGCGGCCAGGCCCATGTCGTCGAGCTGTACATCTCCTACCTCCGCAAGAAGATCGACGCGGGCCGCGAGCCGATGATCCACACCGTGCGCGGCGTCGGCTACGTCCTCAAGCCGCCGACGCTGGAGGCCGGGGCGAGCGAGAACGCGGGCCCGGCCCCGGCGCCGGCGCGGGGCCCCGAGGACGCGGAGAGCGGCGCGTGAGGCGGGGCGAGCGCCCGGAGCGCGGGGAGGGGGCGGAGGGTCCGGCGGGCCCGAGCGGGGATTCGGCGGGCCAGGGGGAGGGTGCGGCGGTCCCGGGCGGGGGTTCGGCAGCTCCGGAAGCTGAACCGGCAGCCCGGGGTGGGGGATCGGCGGGCCCGGACAGGGGCGCTGCGGCGGTGTCGGAAGCCGAGGCGGTGGTGCCGGGCGGAGAACCCGGGGCCCCGTCCGCCGGATCCGATGCAGTCCCGGACCGCAAATCGGCTGGCCCGCGCCGGAGTTGGCGCAAGCCGCGGCTATCGACTCTGCGTGCCCGGCTCACCGCCGGCATGCTCGTCCTGCTCGCCGTCGGTTGCGCGGCCGTGGGCGGCGCCGCCGCGCTGGAACTCGGAACCTTCCTCACCGGCCGCGTCGACCAGCAACTCACCGACACCGGGCCCGCGTTCGCCGCCAGCCTCGAACACCCCTCCGCCGGCCGCGACGACCACGACGGCGACGAACGCGGCGACACCCGCCGCCAGGCCGCCGGCACCCTCGGCGTCCGCATGGTCGCGGGCACCGTCACCAACGCCGCCGTCGTCCGCCACGACAGCAACCCCGCCGCCCTCAGCGTCACCCTCACCCCCGACGACGCCCGGCGCCTCGCCGCGCTCCCCGACGACGGCAGGGGCCACTCCGTCGAACTGTCCGCGCTGGGCGCCTACCGCGTCCAGGCCCGCCCGGGACGCGACGGCGACGTGCTCGTCACGGGGCTGCCGCTGGAGCCCGTCGAAGCGGCCGTGCACCGCCTCGAACTCGTCGCCGCGCTCGTCCTCGTCCTCGTCCTCGTGGGCGCCGGAGTCGCGGGCGCCCTCTGGGTGCGCTGGTCGCTGCGCCCCCTGAGCCGCATCGCCTCCACCGCGACCCGCGTCAGCGAACTCCTGCTCGCCAGCGGGGAAGTGGCCCTGCCCGCCCGCGCCCCCGACACCCGCCCGCGCAGCAGGGAGGTCGATCAGGTCACCGGCGCGTTCAACCGGATGCTCGGGCACGTCGAGAACGCCCTGACATACCGTCAGCGCAGCGAGGAGCGGCTGCGCAGCTTCTCCGCCGACGCCAGCCACGAACTGCGCACCCCCGTCGCCTCCGTACGCGGCCACGCCGAACTCGCCCTGCTCCACCCCGGACCCGTCCCCGCCGAGGTGACCCGCGCCCTGGAACGCATCGCCGCCGAGTCCGCCCGGATGGGCGCCATGGTCGACGACCTGCTGCTCCTCGCCCGCCTCGACGCCGGCCGCCCCCTGGAGCGCGAACCGGTCGATCTGACCCGCCTCGTCCTCGACGCCGTCACCGACGCCCGCGCCGCCGGCCCCGCGCACCGCTGGTCGCTCGAACTGCCCGAGGAACCCGTCACCGTCACCGGCGACGCCCACCGCCTGCACCAGCTCCTCGCCAACCTGCTGGCCAACGCCCGCCTGCACACCCCGCCCGGCACCCGGGTCACCGCCCGCGTCAGCGCCGACGCCGACGAGGCCCGGCTCACGGTCGCCGACGACGGTCCCGGCATCCCGGCCGACCTGCGTGACAGCCTCTTCGAACGGTTCGTCCACGGCGGCGGCCCCCGGGGCGCCGGCGGCGGCACCGGCGGCGGCACGGGACTCGGCCTGTCCATCGTGGCGGCGGTCGCCTCGGCGCACGGCGGCACAGTGACGGTGACGGGGGGACCGGGCCGGACCGCGTTCACGGTCCGGCTGCCGCGCCGCATGTGACACGCGGCACCCGGCGCCCTTCCCGGGGTCCGACGGCGCGGGGCGCTTCCTCGGTGACGTACGCTGGCATTCCATGGCAATAAGCACGTCGCTGTGGTCCTTCGCCCTGGTGGTCGGCCTTCTGACCCTGACCCCGGGACTCGACACCGCCCTCGTTCTCCGCACCTCGGCGCTCGGCCGCCGCAGCCGCGCCTGGGGAGTCGTCCTCGGCATCCAGACCGGCACGCTCGTCTGGGGCGCGCTCACCTCCCTCGGCGTGACGGCCCTCCTGACCGCCTCCCACCTCGCCTACGTCGCCCTGCGCTGGGTCGGCGCCGCCTACCTCGTCTGGATGGGCCTGCGCATGGTCCGCGACACGCTGCGCCGGGGCACCGCGACCCCCGAGGTCAGCGACGCCGACCTGCTCACCGGCCGCGACACCCTCTCCGGCGGCTGGCGGCAGGGCGCCTTGACGAACATGCTCAACCCCAAGATGGGCGCCTTCTACGTGGCCGTCCTCCCGCAGTTCATCCCCCCGGGCACCAGCCACTTCGCCATGGGCCTGCTGCTCACGTCGGTCCACATCTGCCTCGGCCTGGTCTGGTCGGCCGTCCTCATCGCCTGCGCCCGCGTCCTGCACACCTGGCTGCGGCGCCCGGCGGCCCGCCGCGTCCTCGACCGGGTCACCGGCACGGTCATCGCGGCGTTCGGCATCCGCCTCGCCCTCAGCGACTGACCCGGCGGATCCCGGAGGGCGCGGGCTATGCCCCCGCGCCCTCGTCGCCGCCTCCGTCCGCGCCCTCACCGCCGCCGTCTCCGCCGGAGCCTTCATCGTCGCCGACGACCTTGTTCAGCAGCGCGAGGAACTGTGCGCGCTCCGCGGAGGTGAGCCGCCCGAGCATCGTCTCGCTCACCTCCGTGACGGCCGGGGCGAGCGTCAGGGCGGTGTCACGGCCCGCGTCCGTGAGCCGGATCAGCTTGCGCCGCCGGTCCGCGGGGTCCCGGGTGACGTCGAGAAGCCCGCGCCGGTGCAGGCGGTCGAGCAGGGGAGCCGCGGTCGACTTGTCGAGATGGGCGAGCGTGCCGAGCGTGCCCTGATCCAGGTCGCCGTGCAGATGCAGCAGGCTCAGCACCGTGAACTGCGGGCCCGTCAGATCCCCGTCCACCCGCTCGTGCCAGAGCCGCGTATGGACCTGGTTCAGCTTCCGGGCCAGGGGGCCGAGCCCGCCCAGCGCGTCGTTCAGGACCTGCGCCCGCGTACCGCCGCGTGTCACCGCTGCCCGCCTCCACCACGTTGAAAAGGACGTACACGTACTATACGGTGAAGCCCATTAGGACGTGTACGGAGTAATTCGGGCGGCGGACGCGGCGCGGTCGTGGCCACCGGCCCGGGACGGAGGACGTGCGTGAAGCTCGTCATAGCGATGACCGGCGCCACGGGCGCCCCGATAGGCGTGCGCCTGCTGGAGGCGCTGCGCGAGCTGGACGTCGAGACGCATCTCGTCGTCAGCCGCTGGGCGCGGGCCACGCTCGCGCAGGAGACCGGGCACACCGTGCGCGACCTGAGCGACATCGCCACCTTCACGCACCAGCCCGACGACCAGGGCGCGCCCATCTCCAGCGGTTCGTTCCGCGTGGACGGCATGATCGTCGCGCCGTGCAGCATGAAGACCCTGGCCGCCGTCCGTACCGGGCACGGTGACGGGCTCATCGCCCGCGCCGCCGACGTGATGCTCAAGGAGCGCCGCCGGCTCGTCCTCGTGGCGCGCGAGACCCCGCTCTCGGCGGTCCACCTGGAGAACATGCTGGAGCTGACCCGGATGGGCGCGACCGTGATGCCCCCGGTCCCCGCGTTCTACAACCACCCCGCCTCGGTCGCCGACATCGTCGAGCACGTCGTCGTACGCGTCCTCGACCAGTTCGGCCTCGACGCACCCACCGCCCGCCGCTGGCAGGGCCTGCGCGCCCACGCGAGCGCGAACGTGCCCGCGAGCGCCCGCCCGGCGGACGGCGGCCATCCCACCCCGGTCGGAAAGGACCTCTCATGACCCAGCGCGGCGGCGCCCTCAACTTCCGTGACTTCGTGGCCGAACTGCTCGCGGCGGGCGACGCCGTGGACATCCGCGAACCCGTCAGCCCCACCCTGGAGGCCGGCGCCGTCACCCGGCGCGTCTACGACACCAAGGCACCGGCCCCGCTGTTCGCCGAACTCACCGAGGGCGACCCCGGCTGGCGGATACTCGGCGCGCCCGCCGGGCTCAGCTCGCGGGGCACGTACGGGCGGCTCGCCACGCACTTCGGCCTGCCCCGCGACGCGGGCCCGCGCGCGATCCTGGAGAAGCTCATCCAGGCGATGAAGGCCGAACCGCTCCCTCCGCGCGTCGTCGCCACCGGCCCCTGCAAGGAGAACGTCGTCACCGGCGACGACGTCGACCTCACCCGGCTGCCCGCGCCGCTCCTCCACGAGGGCGACGGCGGACGGTACCTCGGCACGTACGGCTTCCACGTCGTGCGCACCCCCGACGGCCGCTGGACGAGCTGGTCCGTGAGCCGCACGATGCTCCACGGCCCCACCAGCCTCGTCGGGCCCGCGATGCCGCAGCAGCACCTCGGCATGATCCACCAGATGTGGCGCGAGCGCGGCGAGCGCACCCCGTGGGCGATGGTGCTCGGCGCCCCGCCCGCCGCCCTCGCCGCCGCCGGCATGCCGCTGCCCGCCGAGGTCGACGAGAGCGGCTACGTCGGCGCCCTCACGGGCAGCCCCGTCGAGGTCGTCGCCACCGAGACCAACGGCCTGTACGTACCCGCCACTTCGGAGATCGTTCTGGAGGGGTACATCAGCGTCGACGAGACCGCGCCCGAGGGGCCGATGGGGGAGTACCACGGCTACGCGTTCGCCGAGCGTAAGCCGCAGCCCGTCTTCCACGTGGAGGCGATCACCCACCGCGACGACCCGATCCTGCCCGTCTGCGTGGCGGGCGTGCCCCCGGAGGAGAACCACACGATCTGGGGCACGATGATCTCGGCCGTCAGCCTCGACCAGTTGCGCTCCGACGGACTGCCCGTCTCCATGGCGTGGTGCTCGTACGAGGCCGCCACCTGCTGGATCGTCGTCGCCGTCGACATCCGGCGGCTCGCCGAACTTGGGATGACCGAGGGGGAGTTGGTGGACGCGGTCGCCAGCTCCCTGTTCGGGTCGCACACCGGGTGGCTGGTGCCCAAGGTGATCCTCGTGGCCGACGACATCGACGTCACCGACATCGACCAGGTCGTGTGGGCGCTGGCCACCCGCCACCACCCCGCCACCGGCAGCTACCCCTACCCCGACGCCCCCGGCATCCCGCTCGTCCCGTACCTCACGCCCGAGGACGTCCGCGCGGGCCGGGGCGGCAAGTCCGTCACGAGCGCGCTCCTGCCCGAGCAGTTCACCGGCACCACGCGCGGCAGGACCGCGTCCTACGCCAACTCCTTCCCGGAGCACGTGCGCCGGAAGGTGGAGGAGAACTGGACCGCCTACGGGTACACGCCCTCCGCCTGATCCGCGGACGGGACTTCGCGGACGCGGCCGCCGGGGACGGGTCGGCGCCGGGCGGAGAACGATCCGGCAACGCCCTCCTCCGCCGCCCCGGCCACCCGTACGATCTTCCGCTGTGGAGGGACTGACGGGAGAACTGCGCGCCGGTGACCCACGCGCCCTCGGGCCGTGGCGGCTGCTCGGCGTCCTCGGCGAGGGCGGCATGGGCACCGTCTACCTCGGGCGGTCCAGGTGGCGCCTCGCCGCCGTCAAGACCCTCCGCGCCGACCTGCCCGACCGCGACCACCTCGTGGCCCGCTTCCGGCGCGAGCACCGCGCTGCCGAGGCCGTTCGCAGCCCCTACGTACCGAAGCCGCTCGGCGCCGACCTCACCGGCCAACCCCCGTGGATCGCCGCGGAGTTCGTCCCCGCGCCCACCCTGGAGCGCTGCGTGGAGGAGTCCGGGCCGCTGCCCGAGGCGTCCGTCGTGACGCTCGGCGCGCTGCTGGCCTCCGCCCTCGCCGCCCTGCACGCCGCAGGCGTCGTCCACCGCGACCTGAAACCGTCCAACGTGCTGCTCGCCGCCGACGGCCCCCGCCTCGTCGACTTCGGCATCGCCCGACTGCCCGCCGCGACCGCCCTCACCCTCACCGGCCAACGCCCGGGCTCCGCCGGGTACATGTCGCCCGAGCAGGTCACCGGCCGGTCGCCCGGACCGGCCGGTGACGTCTTCACCCTCGGCGCGCTGCTCGTCTACGCCGTCAGTGGCCGCCACGCGTTCGGTGAGGGCGGCGCCGGGCTCGTCGACTACGCCATCGCGCACGAGGAACCCGACCTCCGCCAGGTGCCGCCCGCGCTCGCCGCCGACCTCGCCCGCTGCCTGGCCAAGAACCCCGGCGACCGGCCCACCGCCGCGTCGCTCGCCGCCCACTGGCGGGCCCCGCGCGGCCGGCCACGCCCGGACTGGCTGCCGCCCCATGTCACCCGCCGCATCAGCCGACTCGCCTCCACCGTCAGTGAGTTCAGCCGCCCCGGCCCCTCCCGGCGTGCCCTGCTCCTCGGCGCCGGGGTCGTCGTCCTGGGCGGGGCGGCGGGCGGCGGCTGGTGGGTCGCCGGGCGGGAAGGGGGCCGGCCGGGCGTGCCGCGCTGGAACGGCGGGCCCGTCGAGGTCCCCGCGCCCGTGTGGCACCGCACCGACCTCGACGACCCGCAGACGTTCGCCCCGGTCCCCGCCGCCGACGTCCTCCTCACCGCGCACGGGGGAGGGGCGCGCGCCCTCGACGCCCGCACCGGCGCCCCCCTCTGGTCCGCCCCGGCGTCCGGCGCCCCCGTGGCGCAGGCGGGACGGGTGCTGCTCACCGGCGCCGACGGCACTCTCCGCGCCCTCGACGCCCGTACGGGAAAAGCGAGTTGGCGGCGGTCCGCAGGCGTCGTACGGCTGCTCGCCGCCGACAGCGCGAGCGGCTTCGCCGTGGACCGCGCCGGGCACGTCGTCGCCGTACGGCTGCGGGACGGGGAAACGCGCTGGCGGTCGGACGTGCTCGCCCCGCCCGGCACGGCCGCCTCCGCCGGAAGCGGAATCCTCCTGATCACCCCGCCCAAGGGCGAGTCCGTCGCCCTTGACGCGAGCACCGGGCGGAAGAGGTGGACGACCGCGCGCGGCAGCGCGACCGTCGCCGGGGGCCGCGTCGTCCTCGGCGGCACGACCGTCCTGCGCTGCCTCGACTCGCGCACGGGCAGGGAGCGTTGGCGGGCGAAGCGGTCCGGCGACCTGTACCCGTTCGGCCGGCCCGCCGTCGCGGACGGGCTCGTCCACGCCACGGAAGGCACCCTGCTGCACACCGTGCGGCTCTCCGACGGCAGTGGCGTACGCGAACTGTCCGACTCGCAGGACCGGTACGCGACCAGTGCGCCCGTCGTCGCGGGCGACGGCCTGTACGTGGCGCTCGCCGAGGCGGCCGGCGGGGTCGCCGCGGTCCGGCTCGACGGCGAAGCGGAACGCTACCGCTTCTCGCCCACCGCCTCCCGCAACACCCCCTGGGCGCTCGCCGCCACCGGCGACGTCCTGGCCGTGGCGAACGGCCCCCGCCTGTACGCGCTGCCCCTGATGTGAGGCCCGGCAGCTCACCGCTCCGGCGAGGACGGCCGGAAAGCGGCGGCCCGGAACCGATCTCTGTGCCACCCTCGTCTTGCCTGTGGATCGAGAACGGCCTGTGAATCGAGGACGGCCTGTGGATCGAGGACGGCCTGTGGATCGTGAACGGTCCATGGGGTGGCAGCGAGGTGAAGTGACGTGCGACGGACGGGGGTTGACGCGTGACAGAGGTGGCGGACGAGAAAGCGCCGGCCGACGCCGACCGGCTCGCCGCACGCGGCTACGCGGTGCTCGCGCCGCAGTGGCGCAGCGCGTCCGCGCAGGCGTACGTGGCCCGCGACCGGCGCGGCGACACGATCCTCGTCGTCGTGCCGCACCCGGACCTCGCCCGCTCGCCCGCCCTGCGCCGCCGCTTCCGGGAGGAGGCGGCGCTCGCCGACCGCGCCGCCGGCCCCTGGGTCGCGCCGGTGCGTGAGAGCGCCGAGGACCTGCTCGTCACCGCCTACCGCCCCGCGCTCGCCCTGGACGCCGCCGTCACCGCGCACGGCCCGCTGCCCGAGACGGCCGTGCGGGTTCTCGGCAGCGCCCTCGCCCAGACCCTCACCCGGCTGCACGCCCTGACCCGCGTCCACCGCGGCCTCGCCCCGCACACCGTCCATCTCAGCGCCGACGGGCCGCTGTTGACCGGGTTCGGGCCGCTCGGCGCCGCGACCCGCGTCGATCCGGCGGGCCCGCGCCTCACGCTCGGCTACCTCACCCCGGAGCAGACCGCCGGGCGCACCCCCGGCCCCGCCGCCGACGTGTTCGTCCTCGGCCTGCTGCTGGTGTACGCGGCGACCGGTTCAGGCCCGTTCGCCGCCGCGACAGCGGACGCGGTCGCCCAGGCCGACGCCGCGCTTGACGCCGTACCGGAAGCGCTGCGCCCCCTGCTCGCCCGCTGTCTGGCCAAGGACCCCGAGCGGCGGCCCGCGCCCGAGGAGATCGCCGCCGCGTTCACCCCTGAGGGCCCCCGCGCGCTGCTCGCCCAGGGCTGGCTGCCGGGACCGGTGACCGCCGCGCTCGCCGCGCAGGCCGCCGCGGTCCTCGCCTCGGACGCCCCGGTACCGGGCCCCCGTACGCTCCTCGACACCTCGGCCCCCGGTGCCCCGGCTCCCGCCGCCCCGGCCACGGGGGAGCCGGCCGGGGCGCGGCCCCCGTACCCGCGACGGCACCTGCTGTTCGCCGGGGCGGCGCTGCTCGCGGGCGCGGGCGGCGGCTGGGCCATCGGCCACGCCGGGCGCGCACCGGCGCCCGCCGCCGCGCGGCCCGCGCCGAAACCGCGCCGCGTGCCGGGCACACCGCCCCCAGCGCTGTGGCACTACAAGGCCGTCGAGCAGGGCAGTCCCGCCGTCAACTGGCGTGACCGGTGTGTGATCCTGCCGCTCATCGGCCCGCTCGTCGGCCTCGACGCCCGCACCGGCAAGGTCCTCTGGAGCAAGAACCACGCCATCGACACCGGCATCGCCGTCATCCGGGACGACCTGCTGCTCGGCGGCACGTACCAGGGCCTCGTACGGCTGTCGGCCGAGACGGGCACGGTCAAGGACACCGACACCGCCTTCCCCCTCGTGCGGCGGTTCCTGGCGCAGGACGGGCCGCGCGTCTGGTTCCTCGCCGATCCCGGCCTCGTCTGCTACGACGCCGCCGAGCGCGCCGAGGTCTGGCACACGCGGCTGCCCAAGGGCTACCCGGCCGAGACGCGGCTCGTCCTCACCCGCGACACGATCTACGCCCAGCGCTACCCGAGCCCCGGCGACGCCCCGAAGAAGCGCAAGGCACGCTTCGCCGCGATCGACCGCGCCACCGGAAAGCTCCGCTGGGACAAGGAGATCGGCGGTGTCACGGCCGACGCGTGCGCCTGGATGTCCCCGCGCGGCGAACTGCTCGCCGAGGACAGGTGGGCGCGGCTGACCGCCTGGGACATGGCCAGCGGCAAGAAACTGCGCGGTTACCGCACCCCGTACGGCACCTCGCTGTACCGGCCGCGCGCGATCATGTGGCGCGGCGGCAGCATGTACATCACCGACAACCTTGGCACCGTGTACCGCTTCGCCGCCGACGACACCCGCACCTGGACCAGCCGGGCGCCCGGCGACTACGGCCGCAGCGAGTACGCCGACCTCGCCACCGCCGGAAGCGGGCTGCTGCTGCACCTCGACTGGCGTGCCGTCACCGCCGTCGAGCAGGACACCGGCGCCCCCGCCTGGGTCTTCCAGGGCGTCGGGGTGACGGGCGACGACGGACTGATCTGGCAGGTCAGCGCGGGTCCCCGCATCGCCGTCCTGTCCCGCCAGTACGGCAAGCACCACTTCGCCCTGCCGATCGGATGAGCGCCGCCCAGCCCCTGCTGCCCGCCGACCCCGACCGGATCGGCGGCTACACCCTGCTCGGCCGCCTCGGCGCGGGCGGCATGGGCACCGTGTTCCTCGCCCGGACCGCGGGCGGCCGGGTCGTGGCCCTGAAGACGGTACGCGAGGACCTGGCGCGGGAGCCCGAGTTCCGCGTCCGCTTCCGCCTGGAGGCCGAGGCGGCGCGCGCCATCGGTACCCGGCACGGCGCGCCCGTCGTGGACGCCGACACGCAGGGCGCCGTGCCGTGGCTCGCCACCGAGTACCTGCTCGGCCCGTCCCTCGACGACGCGGTCGGCCGGTACGGGCCGCTGCCCGAGCCCGTCGTCCGCGCCCTCGGCGCCCGGCTCGCCGGAACGCTCACCGAGATCCACGGCGCCGGGCTCGTCCACCGCGACCTGAAGCCCTCCAACGTCATCGTCACGGCCGAAGGACCCCGCGTCATCGACTTCGGCATCGCCCGCGCGCTCGGCGCCCGCCGCCTCACCCGCACCGGGCAGGCCGTCGGCACGCCCGCCTACATGTCGCCCGAGCAGGCGACCGGGCGCGAACACGAGCCGCCCGGCGACGTGTTCGCGCTCGCCGGGGTGCTGGTCTTCGCCGCGAGCGGGCACGGCCCCTTCCCGGGCGGGCAGGCCGCCGACGTGCTGCACCGGGTGCGCCACGACGACCCCGACCTCACCGGCGTACCGGACGCGCTCGTCCCCGTCCTGCGCGCCTGCCTGGCGAAGACGCCCGGCGAGCGGCCTGACCCGGCCCGGCTCGCCGCCGAACTCGGGGACCAGGCATCCCAGTTCGCGTCCGTGCTGCCAGGGCCGCTGCTCGCCGACATCGGCGACCGCACCACCGCCATGTGGGAACTGCGCCCCACCCGCGCCCCCGGTCCGCCTCCCGACCGGCTCCCCGCGACGGCCGCCGGCCCCGGCCCCTCCCGGCGCCGCCTGCTCCTCGCGGGCGCGGGCGGGCTCACCGCGCTCGGCGGCGGTGTCGCCGCATGGGCGGCGCTGCGCACAAGCCCGGCACGCCAGAAGGGGGCCGGCGGGACGCCCGGCGGCGCGCCGCGCCCGGCCTGGAAGCGCGACGTCGGCGAAGAGGCCACTGTGCGCGCCGTCGTGAACGGGGTCGTCGTGCTGTCCGTGGGCGACGAGAAGGACGCGCGGGGAGCGATGGGCCTCGACGCGCGCACCGGCCGAGTGCTGTGGCGGCAGAAGCGCGCGGTCACGTTCCCCGACATCGCGCCGAGCACCGTCGTCACCGACGCGACCGCGGGGCAGGAGGACGAGGGCTCCCCGCTGCTGCGGCTGGACGCCCGTACCGGGGAACTGGCGCGTTTCGCAGGGGAGTTGGGGGCCATTCGTGCGAACAGGCCCGAACTGGTCGCGGACGGCGGTGCCGTCCTCTACCTCCAGGGGTACGCCGACGGCCGTCGCCCGGAGGCCGTCCTCGCCGCCTTCCGGGCCCGTGACGGCAAGCGGCTGTGGCGGCGCGGGGACCCGCTCCTGGGGTCGCGGGCACCCGGCGCCCTGGCCGCCGGGCTGCTGCTCTACGGCACCTCCGGGGGACTCGTCGCCGTGGACCCGGCCGACGGCTCCCCGCGCTGGACCACGCGCTCCGACCGCGCCGCCCCGCTCGTCGAACAGATCGGGCCCGGAGCCGCCGGGGGCGGCCTCCTGGTCACCGGCGGCAACGAACTGCGCGGCCTCGACACGGACACCGGCAAAGTCCGCTGGCGCTTCGGCCGCGACCGCGCGCCCTACAAGGGCGGACAGCCGTACTACGGCAGCCCGCTCGTCGCTGGGTCCACGGTGTACTGCGTCGGCATCGGCAAGGGCCACTTCGACCGGGGCCTCGCCACCATGGACGTCCTCGCCCTGCGCGCGGGCGACGGCGCGCCGCGGTGGCGGTACAACACGCACGTCCCGCTCCGGCTCGGCACCCAGCCGTATCTGCGCGGGGGCCGCCTCTACGTCGACACGGGTGAGGTCGGCCAGCCGCTGTTCGCCCTCGATCTGCGCACCCACCGCCCGCCCTGGACGCTGCGCAGCGGTGTCACGGACGACGGCCGCGTCCCCCAGGACCTCTCGACGGGCCGCACGTCCCTCGTCCCCTCGGGCGACAGGCTGTACCTGTCCTGCGGTACGTCCGTGCTCGCGCTCCCGGCGGACTGACGGCGGCGGCGCGGCAGTGTGGCGCTGACCGCGCTCGCCCCCGACTGCCCCCGGATCACGCGCAGTTGGGGCACACTGTCCGTGTGGCTGACGAGAACGCGCCCCGCACGGCCGCCGAGACCCGTGCCCTGGCCTTCCTGCACGACGTGGTCGAACCGATGGCCGCCGAGCTGCCCGACGCCCCGGCGGTCCTTGCCGCGCTGCGCTGGACGGCGGTCCCGCGGGGGCCGCGCCCGGACGCCGTGGACGAGGTGCTTGCGGCGGGCGGCCCCGGCGCGCGGCTCCTGGGCCGCTTCACCGCCTACAAGGAACGGGCGCGGGAGCAACCGGCGGACGAGTCGGCCGGCGCCGTCGAGAACACCGTCGAGACCCGGTCCCCGAAGACGGCCGGCCGCCCCGTGGACCGGATGGACGGCCCGGGACCGCAGGGCCGGCCCCTCCCGCGCTCCGTGGAGAGCGCCGACGAGGCCCTGGCCCGCCAGGCGCAGCCCGAACTGCTCAACGAGATCCTGGCCGGCGGTGCCGTGGCCGCCTCCTTCACCGCCGCCGCCGGCGTGGCGAAGGCGAAGATCGAGGCGACCACCCAGCGCCGCAAGAACGACCTGGACGCCGAGACGCAGCGCCTCAAGATCGCCTCCGACGAGCGCATCGCGGGCCTCCAGGCGCTGCACGCCCCACCCCGAGAACAGGACGGCGGGCCCCAGCCCGAAGAAGGCTGACGGCCCGTCATCCGCCGTGGCCGGTCTCAGGATTCGTCGTCGGCCGGCGGCTCCTCGTGCGGCAGCGTCAGGACGCCGTCGCGCGCGTCGTACTCGTACAGCTCCGCGTAGCGGCCCCACGTGATGGCGATGGCGAGCTGCTGGTGCGCGGCCTGCTCCGAGAAGTGCGCGCGCAGCCGGTCCGTGATGCCCCGCTCGCGCAGCCGTCCGCCCTCCGAGGCCATGAGCAGGGTGCGGATCGTGGCGACGAGCGGGACGTTGGCGAGCACCGCCGCGACGAACAGGCGCTTACGGGTGAGGATGTCGGCCTCGGCGAAGCCGCTGCCCGTCGCGGTCAGCCGCAGCTCCCCGCCGTCGGCCTTGGCGTACCGCAGCAGCTCGGCGGCCTCCACGAGCGGCATCAGATCGTCGACCTCGTACGACAACGCGTCGGCCAGCACGGAGAGTTCCACGGAACTGCCGCGCGCGGCGACCTCCTCCAGGAGCCCGGTGACCTGCTCCACGTCGGCCGCCGGCAGCGGGGTCGCCGCGCCGAGCGGGTCGTCGACGCCGACGGCGGCCGGGGTGTGCGCCCGCTCGCCGGTCAGGCACTCGTACGCGTCACCGACCAGCGCCTCGAAGCCGGGCGTGCGGCGGTCGCGCGGGCGGGGCAGGTCGACGCGCAGCTCGGCCGCGATGGTCCCGGGATCGGTGCCGAGGACCAGGACGCGGTCCGCGAGCTGGACGGCCTCCTCGATGGAGTGCGTGACCAGCAGCGCCGTACGGGTGGGGCTGTCATGGCGGGTGAGGAGCGCGAGCAGCTCCCCGCGCAGCGTCTGCGCCGTGAGCACGTCGAGCGCGGAGAACGGCTCGTCCATCAGCAGCACGTCCGGCTCCACGACCAGCGCCCGGGCGAACCCCACGCGCTGCCGCATACCGCCCGACAACTCCTTCGGGTACGCGCTCTCGAAGCCGTCGAGGCCGACCATGTCGATCGCGGCGAGCGCCCGCTCCCGGCGCACGTCGGCGCGTACGCCCCGGGCCTGGAGGGCGAGTTCGACGTTCTGAAGCACCGTCAGCCACGGCATCAGGGCGAACGACTGGAACAGCATCGCCGTACCCGGGTTGGGGCCGGTGACGGGCGCGCCCCGGTAGTGCACGGTGCCCGCGGACGGTTCGAGCAGGCCCGCGATGTGCCGCAGCAGCGTCGACTTGCCCGAGCCCGACTTGCCGAGCAGGGCGACGATCTCGCCCTCGTACAGCGTCAGGTCGATGTCGTGGAGGACGGGGAGCCGGGCGCCGGTCGGCGAGGTGAAGTGCTTGCGCAGGCCGCGCACGGTGATGACGGCGGGCGTCGCCGCGCGCGGTCCGGCGGTGGCGGCGGCGATGGCCGCGCTCACGCTCGGGTTCTTCGTGACGATGGTCTTCATGGGACAACTCCTGTGCGGAAGAAGGGGGGTGGGGCGTCGCTCGGTACCGGCGGTCACAGGGCGCAGCGCTCCTGCGCGTACCGGTACAGCCGCCGCCACAGCAGGCGGTTGATGACGATGACGTAGAGGCTCATCAGGACGGCACCGAGCAGGTTGCGCGCGAAGTCGCCCGAGTCCGTGGCCTGCGTGATGTAGGCGCCGATACCGACGGCGGTCAGCGTCGTCGTGCCGTAGCTGACGAGTTCGCCGGGGATGGACGCGTTCCACGCGCCGCCGGACGCCGTCAGCGCGCCCGTCGTGTACGAGGGGAACACCGCCGGAAGGATCAGCTTCTTCCAGCGCAGCCAGCCGCGCAGCCCCAGGTCGTCGGCGGCTTCGCGCAGGTCACCGGGGATGGAGCTGGCGCCCGCGATCACGTTGAACAGGACGTACCACTGCGCGCCGAGAGCCATCAGGGCGATGGCGCCCCAGTTCAGGGAGACGCCGGTGGCGCTGAGGACGACGACGGCGATGGGGAAGAGGAAGTTCGACGGGAACGACGCGAGCACCTGCACGATGGGCTGCGCGATCCGGTTCACCCTCGGGTTCATGCCGATCCACGCGCCGACCGGTACCCATACGAGCGTCGAGAACACGACGAGGACCATGACCCGGCCGTACGTGATGAGCGCGAGCCATGCCGCGTGCCCGACTTCGCCGACGCCGACGTGCGCCAGGATGTACGAGGCGAGCCGCCACAGGATGGCCACGACGGCCACCGCGCACAGCGCGTTGAAGACGAGGTCCCCGCGCCGGCGGCGCACCGGGTCGTGGTGCAGCCGCCCGGACGGCGTGCCGAGCACCCGCCCCATCACGGCGTCCAGGCGCTCACCGGCCGGGCGCAGCACCCCGGCCGCGCGGCCGGGCAGGGTGGAGCGGCGCAGCAGGTTCAGGAACCAGCTCTTGGGCTGCTCGGCGATCTCGCTGTCCTCGGTGCGGAACCGCTCGGCCCACACCGTGACCGGCCGCCAGAAGAAGAAGTTGACGGACACGATCATGAGGATCATCACGCCGATGGCCAGCGCGACCCGGCCGCCCTGCCCCTCGTCGAGGGCCCGCGCCACGTAACTGCCCACGCCGGGCAGGCCGTTGTCGCGGCCCCCGACACTGATCGTCTCGGACGCGGAGAGCGCGAACCAGGCGGCGCCGAAGCTGATCATGCCGTTCCAGACCTGGGCGATCATGCCGCTGGGCACGTCCACCTTCCAGAACCGCTGCCAGCGCGTCAGCCGCATCAGCCGCGCCGCCTCGTCCAGTTCCCTGGACTGGGTGGTGAGCGAGAGGTAGAACGCCATCGCCATGTTCCACACCAGAGCGGTGAACACCGCGAAAATGGAGGCGAGTTCGAGGCCGAGCGTCGATCCGGGGAACATGGCGATGAACCCCGTGACGGTGATGCTGAGGAACGTCAGCACGGGCACGGACTGGAGGATGTCGATGACCGGCACGATGACCTTCGCCGCGCGCCGCGAGCGCGCCGCCCACGTACCGAAGACGAACGTGAACACCACGGCGGGCACGAGCCCGGCGAACATGCGCAGCAGCGAACGCGCCGCGTAGTACGGCAGTTCGCCGGGGTCGGTGGAGACGACCGGCGGATGACCGGCGTCGTACGGCTGGTCGGCGGACGCGGCGACACGGACGACGAAGTAGGCGACGACGACGGTGCCCAGCAGGACGAGCACGTCCACGGGGCGCATACGGGCGGCGCGCGCGGCGCCGCCGAGGGGGAGGGAACTGCGGAATTTCGACATGAGGGAACCCGGAAGGTGCGCGGACCCACGCCCCGGCGCGGTACTGCCGTGCGGGGGCGGGCCCTGAGGGCGGGTGAGGACTGGGGGGAGCGGGGAGAGACGGAGGGGCGTGCCCGGTGTGCCGCCGGCCCGGCCGCAGCCGGACCCTCGGGCGGCCCGGGTCCGGCGCACGGTGCGTCGGGCTTCGGGGCACGTCCGGAGTCGGGCGGTGCGTCGGATGCCGGGGCGGGTCAGGGCACGTCACGCGAACCGGGGCACGCGTCGGCGAGCGGTGCCGGGTGTCCGGCGCGGGGCCACGGCCTGCGAGACGGACGCGCTCCCGGCTCACCGGAGCCCGCGGAGTCCTCGGGACGCCTTCGGATGCCTCCGGCGCCTCCGATGGGGACGGAGAAGCGGGAGAAGCCCGAAAGATCCGCGAGGCCGGGGGCCCGGGGAGGGCGGGGCGGCTCGGCGCGGGGCGTGGCCGCGCGCCGGATCGCCCGGTCGGGGCGCGTCAGGCAGCGCGGAGCCGATGCCCGGCTCGGCGGCACGGGTGACTGGGAGGGTCGCCGTACAGCACAACGACCACCTCCTCACGTCCTCGGGCGGGGCGCTCTCGGCCCCGGCACATCCATCGTGGCCCCGGCGACCTGAAGCGCACCTGAAGACCCTGAAGGCGCATTCAGAGCCGACCGCCTCCGGCGCGAGAGCCGCGCCCGCCCTGTATGGTCCCCCGCCCCGGACCGCCCGGCCACCTGCGCAGGCCCGCCCGGACGCCCGCCGTGGCCCACCCCGAATGCGCCGCCCCCACCGAGGACGCCTCCCGTGAAATTACGCGGTATGTAACATTTGAGCAGTGAAGATCCTGGTCATCGAAGACGAGCGCGCGCTCGCCGACACCCTGCGCCGGGCCATCTCGTCGGACGGGCACTGGGTCGACGTCGCCCACGACGGGCACACCGGGCTCGAACGGGCCCTGACCGGCGGCTACGACATCATCGTCCTGGACCTGATGCTCCCCGGCCTGAACGGGCTGGAGGTCTGCCGCCGGATGCGCGCGGTCGGCGAGGACGCCCTGGTCCTCATCCTCACCGCCAAGGACGGCGAGTACGAGGAGGCCGACGGGCTCGACGCGGGCGCGGACGACTACCTCACCAAGCCGTTCTCCCTCGTCGTGCTGCTGGCCCGGCTGCGCGCCCTCGGCCGCCGCGCCGGACGCGAACGCCCCGCGACCCTCCAGACCGGGGACCTGACCCTGGACGTCGCCGCCCGGCTGTGCAAACGCGGTGAGGTGAGCATCGAACTGACCGCGCGAGAGGCCGAGGTCCTCGGCTGTCTGCTCGCGGCGGACGGCGGCGCCGTGTCCAAGCAGGACATCCTCGACGAGGTGTGGGACTCGCCCGCCGACCTCGACCCCAACATCGTCGAGGTCTACATCAGCTCGCTGCGCAAGAAGGTGGACGTGCCGTTCGGCCGGCACACCATCCGCACCGTGCGCGGCATCGGCTACCGGCTCACCGACGATGCCCGCTGACCGCCCCGGTCCCGCCGGGCCGCCCGCCGCCGCACCGGCTGCCGGACCGCCCCCCGCGCCCGAAGCCGCCCCGCGCCAAAGGCGCCGCCCGCGCCTGCCCGGCACTCTCCGTACCCGCGCGACAGCCGGAGCCGTGCTGACCATGGTCGTGGCGCTGGCGCTCGGCGGCGGCTGGCTGTACCTGACGCTGCGCGGCAACCTGAAGGAGAACAACGCGGCCCGCACCGAACTCGCCGCCCGCCAGGCCGCCGCCCACATCGCCGCCCTCCCCGGCGGCCGGCCCACCGACCTGCCCGAACCGGCGGGCGGCGTGGACGCCGTGCTCGTCCTCGACGCCCGCGGCCACGCCGTGGCCAGCACCGCCCCGCACCCGGCGGCCCGCGCCGCCGCCCTCGCCGGGTTCCGGCCCGACGCCGGTAAGGACTCGGCCGTACGCGAGTTCGGCGCGTCCCCGGCCCTGGCCGGCCACACCAGCGTCGTCGCCGTCGTCCGCACCCCCTCCGCGGGCGGCGAGCGCTACGTCTACGCGCTGACCGTGCTCAACGCCGTGGACGACGCCGAACGCGCCCTCGGCGTCACCGTCCTCGTCGGCGGGCCCCTCGTCGTCGTCCTCACCGGGCTCATCGCCTGGTCGGTGACCGGCGCCGCCCTGCGCCCCGTCGAGTCGATCCGCCGCGAACTCGCCTCCGTCACCGCCGACCACCTCGAACGCCGGGTGCCCGCGCCCGCCGGCGAGGACGAGATCACCCGGCTCGCGGCGACCGTCAACGACACCCTGGAGCGCCTGGAGGACTCGGTGACCCGGCAGCGCCAGTTCGTCGCCGACGCCTCCCACGAACTGCGCAACCCCATCGCCGCCGCCCGCGCCGAACTCGAACTCGCCCTCCTCCACGACCCGCCCCCCGAGGCCGCCGCCTCCTTGCGGCAGGCCCTCGACAGCACCGTCCGGCTCGAACGCATCGCCGCCGACCTGCTGCTGCTCGCCCGCCTCGACGCCCGGGTGCCGCCTGCGGCCCAGCTCGCCGACCTCTCGCTACTGGCGGCGGAGGAGATCGCCGGCCGGCGCGGCGCGCCCGTCCCGCTCGTCCTCGAAGCGGCCGACGACCCCGTCCTCGTACGGGCCGATCCCGCGCAGCTCGAACGGCTCCTGACGAACCTGCTCGACAACGCGCAGCGGTTCGCCCGCACCGAGGTCCGCGTCACCACGGCCAACGACCCCGCGACCGGCACCGCCGTCCTGGAGGTCGCCGACGACGGGCCGGGCATCCCGCCCGAGGCGGCCGAGCGGGTGTTCGAGCGGTTCGCGCGCCTGGAGGCCGACCGGGACCGGGCCAGCGGCGGCACCGGCCTCGGCCTCGCCATCGCCCGGGAGATCGCCCGCGCCCACGGCGGCACCCTGAGCGTCACCCAGGCCCCGGGCCCGGGCGCCCACCTGCTCCTACGCCTCCCACAAGCAGGCCCACCCACCTGAGCCCCCGCCGTGAGCCGGGTTGGCGGGGCCCGTGCACCCGGCCCCGGTTCCTGAGGACGGCTTCGGGATCCTCAGGTTCCGTTCAGCAAGGGGCGTCCAGGATCGTCCCCATGTCTCAGCACCGAGCCACCCGCCCCCGCTCCCGAGGTCACCGCGGCCGCCCCAGGGGAGCGCACGGGGGCACGCGGCGGCGCAGGCTCGGCCGGACGCTCCTCGCCGTGGCCGGCGTCCTCGCGCTCTGCATGGGCGGCGGCGCCTGGTACCTGTACCGCGAGATCGACAGCATCGGCTCCTCGTCCGCGCTCGACGACGACGCCCCGAAATCGACCGACGGCACCACGAACATCCTGCTCATGGGCCTCGACAGCCGGAAGGACCAGAACGGCGAGGACCTGCCACGCGGCATCCTCAAGAAGCTCCACGCGGGCAACTCCACGATCGGCGGCTACAACGCCAACACCCTGATCCTCCTGCACGTACCGGCCGACGGCGGCCGCGCCCGGGGCTTCTCCATCCCGCGCGACAACCTCGTCGACATACCGGGCCACGGCAAGGACAAGATCAAGAAGGCGTACGGGCTGGCGAAGGCGGACAAGGAGACCCAGCTCCGCGCCGAGGGCGTCACCGACCACCGCACGCTGGAACGGGAGGGCCGGGAAGCGGGACGCCAGGCCCAGATCCGTACCGTACGGGACTTCCTCGACGTGCCCATCGACCACTTCGCCGAGGTCGGACTCGCCGGCTTCTACCATCTGGCCGACGCGCTCGGCGGCGTCGACGTCTGTCTCGACAAACCGGTCAAGGACCGCTACTCGGGGGCCGACTTCCCGGCAGGCAAGCAACGCCTCAACGGGGAGCAGGCCCTCGCCTTCGTTCGGCAGCGGCACGGTCTCCCGCGCGGCGACCTCGACCGCACCCGGCGCCAACAGGCGTTCCTCGCCTCGGCGTTGCACCGCGTCAACAGCGTCGGCACGCTCACCGACCCCGCCCGCCTGCTGAGTCTCAAAGACGTGGCCAAGGAGAACGTCGTGATCGACAAGGGGTGGGGCGTCTTCTCGTTCGTGGGGCAGGCGCAGAACCTCTCCAGCGGCAAGGTCGACTTCACGACCCTGCCCGTCGAGAGCTTCGCCAAGCACAACGGTGAGGACGTCAACATCGTCGACCGCGACCTCATACGCCGACGCGTCCACGCAGCCATCGCGGACGACGAACCGCCCAAGAAAAAGACCAAGCCCCGGCCCCGCAAGACCGAGCACACGTCCGAGAAGGTCTCCGGAGGCGGTGTCCCATGCGTCTCCTGAACGCCCTCCCGCTCCGCGGCGCACGCGCCGACGACGGACCGCACGCCGAAGCCGCGCAGGCCCGCCGCACCGAGGCCGTGCTGCTCGGACTCGCCCTCGTCATCATCATCTACGCCTCCGTCTCGGTCGGCCTCGCCATGACCGGCGGCATCCCGGAGGACCTGGCCGCGTTCGCCGCCTCGCAGCTCCTGCTGGCCGGAGTCGCCCACATCGGCGTCCGCCGGTTCGCGCCGTACGCCGACCCGCTGATCCTGCCGCTCGCGTTCCTCCTCACGGGCCTCGGCCTCGTCCTCATCCACCGCCTCGACCTCACGTACGCGGACCGCTACGGCTCCGCGCCCGCCGCCGGCGGCCAGTTCGTCTGGACGGTGATCGCGGTCGCCGCCACCGTCGTGCTGCTGTGGGTGCTGCGCGACTACCGGCAGCTGCAGCGCTATATGTACGTCACCATGGCCGCGTCGATGGCCCTGCTCATGGCGCCCGCGTTCTTCCCCGGCGACAGCTACGGCGCCAAACGCTGGGTGCACCTCGGGCCGCTCTCCTTCCAGCCGGGGGAGTTCGCCAAGGTCGGCATGGTCGTCTTCTTCGCGGGGTTCCTCGTCCTGCACCGCGACGGGCTCGCCTCCACGGGCCGCCGCTGGCTCGGCATGACCCTGCCGCACGGACGCCAGATCGGGCCCATCGCCGCCGTGTGGATGCTGAGCCTGCTCGTGCTCGTGTTCGAACGCGATCTCGGTACGTCCCTGCTGTTCTTCGGCGTGTTCGTCGCCATGCTCTACATCGCCACGGAACGCACCGGGTGGGTGGCCTGCGGGATCGCCATGTCCGTGGCCGGGGCGGTGGTCGTCGGCGCGACCGAACCGCATGTGAAGGGGCGCATCGTCGCCTGGCTGCACCCCTTCGACATCTACCTGCCGCCCGACCAGCGGCCCCCCGGGCTCGTCTCCCAGCAGGCCGCCGAGGCCCTCTTCAGCTTCGGCAGCGGCGGGGTCACCGGGGCCGGGCTCGGGCAGGGGCATCCCGAACTCATCGGGTTCGCCGGGCGCAGCGACTTCATCCTGACCACCGTCGGTGAGGAACTCGGGCTCGCCGGTGTGATGGTCGTGATCCTGCTCTACGCCCTGCTCGTGGAGCGCGGGCTGCGGACGGCCCTGATCTGCGGGAATCCCTTCGGGAAGCTGCTGGCGGCGGGGTTGTCGCTGGTCCTGGTCCTTCAGGTGTTCATCATCGTGGCCGGGGTCACGGGGCTGATGCCGTTCACGGGGAAGGCGTTGCCGTTCCTCGCGCAGGGGGGTTCGTCGATGGTGGCCAACTGGTTGCTGACGGCGATACTCCTGAAAATCAGCCACGAGACCCGTCGCCGGGGGCGCGGAGGGATCGACCCCGAGGTCTGACCGTCGTAAGCCCAGTGCGGCCCCGGGGGGCGTCTCGTGCAGTTCCCCGCGCCCCTTGGGGAGTTGGCCTGAGTGCCGACTTCCAGCCGTTGCGGCGATTGAGGACCGCTCCGGAGCCTGGCCCCAGCGCCGATTTCCAGCCCCTCCGGCAATTGAGGAGCGGGGCCTGGGGCGGAGCCCCAGAGTGCCGGGTGCGTCGTGGCTGAGCGCGCAGTTCCCCGCGCCCCTGACGGGGCTGCCAGCCCGGGCACTTCTTCGGCGCCCCGCCGCCTTGGGCAATCTGCCGCCTGGGGCGGCAGGGTGGGCAAGGCGGCACCCCAGCACCGGGTGCGAACAGGTTGTGCCTCGGGTGCAGCTCCGGTGGGGCTTCTCGCGCAGTTCCCCGCGCCCCTGAGGGAGTCGGTCTGAGCGCCGGCTTCCAGCCTCTCCGGCGGTTGAGGAGCGGGATGGGCCTTTGGATCAGTCCGGGGGGCGTGGGGTGTGGGGGGCGGTGGGCCAATGGCTCAGGGAAATGGGGGCCTGTTGAACCGGTAGCCGGGTCGATGGTGTGATGGGCGGGTCGATGGCGCTGCGGACCCCGGAAGGGTCTCCGCGGCGCCTTTCTCATGCACGTACGAACACGACGGAACCGAAGGGGCGGGTACCTTGCTGAAGAGGGCGTTCGTGGCACCGGACCCGGGGCGGATGCGACTGCGGTTCGCGGCGCGCGCGGTGCTGGGCATCGGGCTGGCCGTGACGGTGTGCGGAGCGTTCGGGCACTCGCTCGTCGCCGCGATCACCGGCGGCCTGGCCGCGCTGCTCGCCCTGTTCACCGTGACCGACGCGACCGTACGCGGCCAGGCGGTCACGACCGCGCTGCTCCCCGCCGTGGGCCTGCCGGTACTGGCGCTCGCCGCCGTCCTGCACGGCATGCCGCTCGCCCGCGACCTCGCGTTCCTGGCCGTCGTCGGCGCCGGGGTGTACGCGAGGCGCTGGGGGCCGCGCGGGCACTCCCTCGGCGTGTTCGCCTTCATGATGTACTTCGCCACGCAGTTCCTGCACACCGTGCCCGCCCAGCTCCCCGAGCTGTACGCGGCGGTCCTGCTGTCCCTCGGCAGCGCGGCCCTCGTCCGGTTCGGCGCCTGGTGCTACGAGCGCCGCCACCCCGCGCCCGCCCCGGTCGCCGCCCCCACCGGCGGCACGGGACTCGCCCGTATCACCACCCGGCAGGCCGTCCAGGCCACCGTCGGCGCCGCGTTCGCCCTCGGCATCGGGCAGGTCCTGTCCGACCAGCGCTGGTACTGGGCCGTCGGCGCCACCTGGTGGGTGTTCGTGGCCACCGCGTCCCGCGGCGAGACCGTCGTACGCGGATTCCGCCGCTCGCTCGGTACGATCCTCGGCATCGTCCTCGGCTTCGCCGTCGCCGTACCCCTGCACCACGTACCGGCCGTCGCCGCCGTCGTCGTGGCCATCAGCGTGTTCGGCATCTTCTACACCGCCCACGTCTCCTACACGTGGATGATGATCGCCGTCACCGTCATGGCCAGCATGCTCTACGGGCTCCTCGGCGTCCTCGACCCGGCGCTGCTCGCGCTGCGCGTCACCGAGACCGCCGTCGGCTCGCTCGGCGCGGTCCTCGCGGTCCTGTTCGTCCTGCCGGTGACCACCCACTCCGTCACCGACGCCTGGGTCGAGCGCGCCCTGCGCTGCGTCCACGTCTGCACCGCCGAGGCCGCCGCCCGGCTCGCCGGGGACGCCGGCGCCGACCCGGCACCCCGCGTCGCCGAACTGGAGGCGATCCTCGGCCGCGTACGCCTCTCCCTCAACCCGCTGATCCACCCGCTCAGCCCGATGAAGGCCCGCCGCGCCCGCGCCCGCCAGGTGCTCGCCCTCCTCGACGACTGCGCCCGCGAGGTACGCGGCCTCGCCTCCGTCGCCGCCGACCCCGTCGCCTCCCACGACGCCCGGCTCGCCGCCGCCTGCTGGCGCGTCGAGGCCGCCGTCGAAGCCCTCACCACGCCCGAGCCCTACGAGAACCGCCCCGCCGCCGCGCCGCAGCACGCCGAGGCCGAACCCGTCCTCGCGCACCTGCACGCCCTCGAACAGGCCCTCGTCGAACTCGCCGTCCCCCTGCGCCGCACCGAGCGCGCCGGCGCCGGAGCGTAGGGCCTTCCCTTCGGATCAGCCCGCGACCCCGGCATGATCCGAAGGACAGGCCCCGAGGCGCCGCCTCGCCGCCGACCCGCCCGGCGCCCCTGCTACGGTCGGCGCACGGGCGCCGGGCCCGTGCGCCGAAAGGGGAAGCAGTGAGCCGGACTTGGCGGGCATACATCGGGTCGTTCACCGCGGCGGGAGGCCCCGGCATCGTCGCCGCCGACCTCGACCCCCACTCCGGAGCGCTCACCCTGCTCGGCGCCACCGACGCGCTGCCCGACCCCTCCTACCTCGCCGTCGCGGAGAACGGGCTGCTGCACGCCGTGAGCGAGACCTCGGACGGCGCGGTCGCCGCGTTCCGCACCGACGTCACCCCGCCCGTGCTCGCCGCGCCGCCCGTCCTCGTCGACGGCGACGGCCCCACCCATCTGTCCCTGTGGGCCGGACACGTCCTCACCGCCAACTACGGCTCCGGCAGCGTCAGCGCCGTCGCCCTGCGCTCCGACGGCACCCCCGAACCGCGCCGCCGCGACGTCCTGCGGCACACCGGCTCCGGCCCCCACCCGCAGCGCCAGCAGGCGCCCCACGCCCACCAGGTGCGGCCCGACCCCAGCGGCCGCTGGGCGATCGGTGTCGACCTCGGCACCGACTCCGTCCTCGTGTACGAACTCGCCGGCGGCCACCTCGCCGTACGCCACGAGACCGCCCTGCGCCCCGGCTCCGGCCCCCGCCATCTGACCTTCCACCCGGACGGCCGGCACGCCTACCTCCTCAACGAGCTGGCGCCCACCCTCACCGTCTGCGCGTGGGACGCCTCACTCGGCGCGCTCAAGCCGCTCACCGAGGTGGCCGTGCTGCCCGGCACACCCGCGGGCGACGCCTACCCCTCCGAGGCCGTCGTCGCGCCCGACGGACGGTTCCTGTGGACGGCGACCCGCGGCGAGGACGTCATCTCCACGTTCACGCTCGACGCGGCGGGGGAGCGGCCCACGCTCGTCGCCACCACGCCCTGCGGCGGCCGCTGGCCCCGCGACCTGGCCCTGCACCCCAGCGGCCGGTTCCTGTACGCGGCCAACGAACGGTCCGGCGACGTCACCTGGTTCACCGTCGACGAGGCGACCGGCACCCCCGTGCGCGGCGGGTCCGTCACCGTACCCGCGGCATCCTGTGTGGTGTTCGCGTGACCTCGGCCAGCGGCTCGGCCACCCCCACCAGATAGGCCCCCGCGGCCTCGCGCACCTCGGCCGCCCAGCCGAGCCCGGCCAGCTCCCCGGAGAGCGCGGACGGCTCCCGGAACACCTTCACGATCCGGTACGCGCTGCCGTCCGAAAGCCTGCGCAGCGCCGCCGGAACGGCCTGATCGGGCAGGACCTCCTCGTCGGCGCGGCGCGCGGGCCCGTCGTCCACGAAGACGGCGTGCCCGCCGGGCGCGAGCGCCGCGCCCACGAAGTTCCAGAACGCCGCGTGCCGGGCCGGCGGGACGTGTGAGAGCCAGAAGGCGAAGAAGACGGTGTCGTAGCGGCGCACCGGCCGCCAGCGGTACATGTCGGCCTGAACGAACCGTACGTTGTCCGCCGTGACCCGCTCACGGGCGAGCGCCAGGGTTTCGGCGGAGGCGTCCACGGCGGTCACCGCGTCGGCCCGCGCCGCGAGTCTTCGTGTCCACTGGCCGGTGCCGCAGGCGAGTTCCAGCACATGCCCGCGCACCGGGACCTCGTCGACGACCCGTAACAGGTCCCGCAGGTCGGCACGTTCACGGTAGGGCCGGTCGTACTCGGGGGCCTGCGCCCGGTAGTAGGCCAGCTGTTCGGAAAGCAGCGCGTCCTCATCGGCAGCCATGCATGTCGACAATACCGCCGCCCGTGCCCCCGCGGACCGGCGAAGGTCGGCCAGATCCAGGCCGGTCGGCCCCCTCGTCAGCAGGGCGCGTACGGGACCGCGTACCGGACTCCGTACGGGACCGCGTACCGAACCCTGTACGGGAACGGAAAAGGGCCCGGGGACAGGCGTCCCCGGGCCCTCTCGCGCAGTCTCAACCGCCGGAGGCGACAGGCTGGGGAGTGATCCCGAGCGCCGTCGTGTACTTGGCGAGCGCCAGCTTGCCCATCGCCGGGTACGCGCCCAGCGGCTGGGCCGAGGAACACCCCGCGTCCTTGGCGGCGGCCTCAAGGACGCTCGGGTCAAGCTCCGGGCCGATCAGGTACGGGGCGAGCGCGAGCTGCTGCGATCCCGCGGCGCGAAGCTGCTCGGCGATGGCGGAGACGGCACCCTCGGCGTCCAGCGCGGCGGCCATCACCGGCACGGCCAGCCGCGCGGCGAGCAGCATGCCGGTGATCCCGGCGGCCTGCACGGCCTCCTCGCCGCCCACGGTGACCAGGATGATGCCGTCGGCGGCCGTGGCCACCGTGAACAGGCGGGCGCGGTCGGCGCGGGCCAGACCCGCCTCCGACAGCCGCACGTGCAGCGCCTCCGCGAGCAGCGGGTGCGGGCCGAGCACATCGGTCAGCTCGGCGGCGACACGGCTGTCGGCGATGCCCTGCCGGATCTGGCGGAGCTGCGCGCTGTCGGGCCCCGCGAGCAGCGGGACGACGACCGCGACCGGGCCCTCGGGCTCCTTGACGCCCTCCACACCGGCGGCGACGGCCTGCTCGTAGCGTGCCGTGCGCTCCTTCGCGGCGTGCGCGAGCACCGACGCGAGCGAGGGGAACTCCGCGGACACCGGGAAGTCGGTGGTCTCGCCCTCGACGAACCCGACCCGCGCGTCGAGGCCGGGCAGCTCCGAACGCGCGATGCTGACGACCTCGTCGGCGAGCATGCGCGTCGCAGAACTGGGCGTACCGGGCACCGCGAGCACAAGGGACGGCGCGCCCTCGGGGGCGGCCACGGGTTCCGGGCGGCGGTGGCGTCCGGGCTGGCGGGGTCGCGGCATTCGTACGGGCAGGCCGGATGCGGGCCCAGTGGGGGTGCTCATGGCGCCGCATGCTACTGGCTCAGCGGGCCTCCTTGTTCGGTCAGGGGCGGGCTGAGCGGTATCCGTCCGCGATTGTCCGTTTCGGTAGCGGAATACTTCAAGTGTCCTGGTCCGCGGGGGTGCGCGGGCAACCGCACGCCTCTGCGCACCCGTCCGGCGGCCCCACGACGAGGCGGTACGGGCACGCCGTGCGAGGCGGCTCCCGGAGTCACGGCGCGTGCAGCAGCCGTCCGTCGCGGGGCAGGCGCAGGGTGTCCGTCGCCAGCGCGGCGGCGATCACCAGCGAGCCGTGCAGCGGATCGCCCTCGGCCTCGACCACGGCCGCCGCCGGGATCAGCTCCGCGAGCGCGGCGCCCAGCGGCCCGAGCAGCGGCTCGCCCGTCCGGAACAGCCCGCCCGTCAGCGCCACCTCGCCGCCGTCCGCGGGGCAGACCGCCGCCGCCGACTCCGCGATGTGCCGTGCCGCGTCCCGCAGGATGCCGGCCGCCACCGGATCGTCCGGCGCGCAGCTCGCCACGTCCGGCGCGAACGAGGCGAGCGCCGCAGGCCGGTCCGTGCGCGGATAGATCCGCCCCGGCAGCTCGCCCGCCGGCCCGAACCGCTTCTCGGCCAGCGCCAGCAGCGCCGCGCTGCCACCGCGCCGCCCGTCGAACGCCCGCATCGCCGCGTCCAGTCCGGCCCGCCCGATCCACGCGCCGCCGCCGCAGTCGCCCAGCAGATGCCCCCAGCCGTCGGCGCGCCGCCAGACCGTCAGATCCGTGCCGAGCGCGATCATGCCGGTGCCCGCCGCGACGACCGCCCCGGGCCGCTGCCCGAGCGCCCCGGCGTACGCGGTCACCGCATCACCGGCCAACGCGAGCCGCTCCACGCCCAGTTCGGCGCGGAGTGCCGACGGCAGCGCCGCCCGCAGACCGTCCCCGAGCGTCGCCATCCCGGCGGCGCCCACCACGGCGGCGACCGGCGGCGCGGGTGCCGACACCCCGCCGACGTCGGGGCCTTCGGTCCCGTGGAGTCGGCCGAACAACTCGCGCACCATCGGCACCAGTTGCCCGGTCATGTGCTCCGCGTCGATCCCCGCCGCCGACGTCCGCACCGGCACCCGGGACACCGCTGTCACCCGGCGGGTCAGGTCACTCGCGTCGGCGAGCGCGACCCGGAGGCCGGAGCCGCCCGAGTCGACGCCGAGCACCAGGCGCGCCGCGCGGTCGGGGGCCGGGCCGCTCACGGCAGCCGCCAGTCGATGGGCCGCCCGCCCTGCCGCTCCAGCAGGTGGTTGGCCCGGCTGAACGGGCGCGAGCCGAAGAAGCCCCGGTCCGCCGACATGGGCGAGGGGTGCGGGGACTCGATCGCCGGGTAGTCCGCGAGCAGGGGCCGCAGATTGCGCGCGTCGCGGCCCCACAGGATCGACACCAGCGGAGTGCCGCGCGCCGCGAGCGCCTTGATCGCCTGCTCGGTGACCTGCTCCCACCCCTTGTCCCGGTGCGAGGCGGGCCGCTTCGGGGCCACGGTGAGCGCCCTGTTGAGCAGGAGCACGCCCTGCCGCGTCCACGGGGTCAGGTCCCCGTTCGACGGCTGCGGCAGGCCGAGGTCCGTGCCCAGCTCCCGGTAGATGTTGATGAGGCTGCCCGGCAGCGGACGCACGTCGGGGGCCACCGAGAACGACAGGCCCACCGCGTGCCCCGGCGTCGGATAGGGGTCCTGGCCGACGATCAGCACCCGCACGTCGTCGAACGGCTGCTGGAACGCGCGCAACACATGGGCGCCCGCCGGGAGATAGGTGCGCCCGGCGGCGATCTCCGCGCGCAGGAAGTCTCCCATCGCGGCGATCTGCCCGGCCACGGGTTCCAGGGCCTTCGCCCAGCCCGCTTCGACGATTTCATGCAGAGGTCGTGGTGCCACGGCGTCACCCTACTGCCGTACACCCGCCCCGCCTCAACCGGTGCGCGCCCCGGGCCCCTCCGTCCGCCGCGTCCCCGGGCCTCACCCCACCACGGCGGCGCGCACGCACAGCACGTCCGGCAGATGTGAGGCCAACTGCCGCCAGCTGTCGCCGTCGTCGGCGGACGCGAACACCTCGCCGTTGCGATTGCCGAAGTAGATACCGGCCGGGTCGGCGTCGTCCGTGCACAGGGCGTCCCGCAGAACCGTGCCGTAGTGCTCCTCGGCGGGCAGCCCCTCGCTCAGCGGCTCCCAGGTGGCGCCCGCGTCCTCGGTGCGGAAGACCCGGCACCGGTGGTCGGCCGGGACCCGGTCCGAGTCGGCCGTGATCGGGAAGAGGTACGCCGTGTCCGCGCGGTGCGGGTGGGCCGCGACGGCGAAGCCGAACGTGGAGGGCAGCCCCTCGCCGATGTCCGTCCACTTCGCGCCGCCGTCGTCGCTGCGGTAGACCCCCCAGTGGTTCTGCAAGTACAGCCGGTCCGGGTCGGCCGCGTCCCTCGCCACCTTGTGCACGCACTGCCCGAACTCGGGGTCGGGGTCCGGCAGGAACACCGCCGACACCCCCGAGTTCGACGGGGACCAGCTTGCTCCGCCGTCCGTCGAGCGGAACACGCCCGCCGTGGACACCGCGACCGTCAGTGCGGACGGGTCGCGGGCGTCCGTCAGGATCGTGTGCAGGCCCTCGCCGCCTCCGCCCGGCACCCATCGTGAGCGCGTCGGATGCTCCCACAGGGGGCGGCACAGCTCGAAGCTCTCGCCCCGGTCCTCCGACCGGTACAGCGCGGCCGGCTCGGTGCCCGCGTACACGACGTCCGGCTCCGCCGCCGCCGGGTGCAACTGCCATACGCGCTCCAGCGAGGCGCCCGTGTCCTTCGGGAACTTCACGGCGGGCGCGGCCGGCTCGGTCCAGGTCCGGCCCAGGTCGTCCGAGTGGAAGACGGACGGGCCCCAGTGTGCGCTGTCGCCTCCGGCGAGCAGGCGGGGTGTGTCGCCGCGGGTGTCGATGGCGACGGAGTACACCGCCTGCGCGTTGAAGTACGGGCTGTCGTCGAACTCCCAGTCGCCGCCGCCGGTCCTGCGGCCCAGGAACAGTCCCTTGCGGGTACCTACCGCGAGCAGGACATCAGTCATGCCGAACACCTCCGAAACGCCGTTGTCTCCAGGTATCGGTCAGTCTGCACCCCGCCACTGACAATGGCTCCGCCAAGAGGTTGCGCCCCAGGTCAGACGGCTTGTCCCGTCCCCTCGGCGGGTGGACCTGCGCTCTGCTGAACGCCGGGGGCGGCGGGGGGTAGCGGGTCACCTGCGGGCCGGCGGGTGGCTGATCGCGCAGTTCCCCGCGCCCCTGAGGGGGGTGCCCCCTGGCGTTGCCTGTTTGCCTGCTGCTGGGTGGGGCTTCTCGCGCAGTTCCCCGCGCCCCTGAAGCATGCACTTCGTGCAGCTTCCCCAGGGGGGAGGGTGCGACGTAGTCGCCCCTCCAGGGGCGCGGGGAACTGCGCGCTCAGCCACGACGAGAGTTGAGGTGACCCACTGGGCGGAGCCACCCACGTGCCTAGGGGCGCGGGGAACTGCGCGACCAGCCACGACGAAAGTCGAGCGTTCCCAGCGGCCGGAGCCGCCCACTCGCACAGGGGGCCCGCGCTTTTGAACTGTCAGTCGGACATCCAGCGCCCCTCATACGCGGCGTACGTCCCATCATGCGTGGCCAGATGGACGAACTGGTCCACATACTCCTGGAAGTCCCGGTCCCCGCGAGGCGTCGCGTACGCCTTCTCCGAGAACGTGAACGGCTCATCAGGGTGCACCGAGCACAGCTCGGGATGGATCTTCGCCTGGTACCGCGTCTCGCTCGCATCCGTCATCATCACGTCCGCACGCCCCGCGACGATCTCGTCGAAGATCGTGGTGTTGTCGGGGTGGACCTTGATGGTGGCCCGCTTGATGTTCGCGCGGGCGAACTGCTCGTTCGTACCGCCGGGGTTGACGACGACGGTCACGCCGGGGCGGTCGATCTCGGCGAGCGTGCGGTAGCGGTCCTTGTCGGCGCAGCGCACGATCGGCGTCTTGCCGTCCTCGCGGGTCGGCTCGCTGAAGTGGACCTGACGGGCGCGCGGCAGGGTGATGGAGATGCCGCCCGCCGCGATGTCGCACTTGCCGCCCTTGAGGTCGGCGACGACCGAGGCCCACGTACTGTCCACGAAGCGCGCCCTGGCGTCGAGGCTCGCGGCGAGCGCGCGGGCCATGTCGATGTCGATCCCGCTGTACGAACCGTCCTTGGGGTCCTTGTACGTGAACGGGCGGTAGTCGCCGGTCGTGCACACGCGCAGGACGCCGTCGCGGGGCACGGAGTCCAGCAGGCTCGCCCGGGGGTGCTTCCCGGCGGACCCGTGCCCGGCCGTGGGCGCGGCGGGCGCGGCGGCGGTCACGGCCAGCAGGCAGACCAGGGCGGACAGGGCGGCGGTGCGTCGCTTGGAGGCGCGGCGGCTCATCGTGACTCCTCGGCACAGGGCGGGCGGGCGGATGATCACTCGCGCCCACCCTGGCAGAAGAGTTCGCGCCGGTGAAGAAGGCGTCCGGCGCGGGTTCCCGCTACGCGGCGGACGCCAGCCACATGTCGGGACCGAACACCTCGTAGTGGATGTCGGCCGGGGCGACACCCTTGGCGAGGAGCTGCGTGCGGATCGCGCGCATGAAGGGCAGCGGGCCGCACAGGTAGGCGCGGGTGCCGGGTGCGATCTCGACGTCGGCCAGGTCGACGAGCCCGGTGCGGTGCGCGGGCGTGCCCGGCTCCTCGTACCAGAACACGGCGTCGGCGGCGGGCAGCTTGCCGGCCAGCGTCTCGTGGGAGGCGCGCAGGGCGTGCGTGGCGGGGGAGCGGTCGCCGTGCACGACGGTGACGGGCCCGGCGTGCCCCTTCGCGGCCAGGTCCTCCAGCATGGCGAGGATCGGGGTGCAGCCGATGCCGGCCGAGGCGAGGAGCAGCGGCGCGTCGTCGTCCGCGCGCAGCGTCAGATCGCCGTAGGGCGCGGAGACCCGGAGCCGGGCGCCCTCGCGGACGTTCTCGTGGAGGTGGCGGGAGACCTCGCCGTCCGGGCCGCCCTCGGTGCCGCGCACGTGCTTGACGGCGATGGAGCGGGTCTCGGCGGAGGGGGCGCCGGTCAGGCTGTACTGGCGGATCTGGCGCGCGCCGTCGGCCAGTTCGACCTGGACGGACACGTACTGGCCGGCCTTGAAGGCGGGCGCGGGGGCGCCGTCCGCCGGGCGCAGCAGGAACGTGGCGACCTCGGGCGTCTCCTCGGTGCGGCCGACGACCTCCCAGTCGCGCCACACGTCGGCGTCGACGATGCCCTGCTCGGCGTAGAGGCGGGCCTCGATGGCGATGAGGGCGTTGGCCATCAGCCAGTACACCTCGTCCCAGGCCGCCGCGACCTCGGACGTCACCGCGTCCCCGAGTACCTCCGCTATCGCCGCGAACAGGTGCTCGTGCACGATCGGGTACTGGTCGGGGCGCACGCCCAGCGAGGCGTGCTTGTGGGCGATGCGCTGGAGCATGGCGTCAGGGCGCTCGTCGGGGTGGTCGACGAGGTAGGTGGCGAACGCCGCGATGGAGCCGGCGAGGGCCTGGCGCTGCGTCCCGGCGGCCTGGTTGCCCCGGTTGAACAGGTCGCGCAGCAGGACCGGGTGGGCCGCGAACAGCTTGCCGTAGAACAGCCCGGTGATGTCCTCGATGGCCGCGCCGACGGCGGGCAACGTGGCGCGGACGACGGTGGCCGACTGGTCGCTCAACATGGGCAAGCTCCTTTAAGTGGTATCTCAGATGCTTATTTTGCGACACGCGTGTGCGCGGCTCGCGGGCGGGGTGGGGTACGCCGGTGGATGGGTCGGTCGGGGTGCTCGGTGCGGTCGCCCCGACGACGTTCCGGGTCAGCCCGGCGGCGCACCAGGGGTGCCTTGCGGCACTCCAGCGGGGCCCTGTGGCGTACCGGGGGAGCCCGGCGGTGGCCCGGGGGAGAGGGAGAGCAGCAGCGGGCCGGTCGGGCTGCGCGTCAGATCGCCGAGCGTGAGCGGGTCGAGCGAGGCGAAGAACGCCTCCTGCGCCTCGCGCAGCGCCCCCCGCAGCCGGCACGCCGCGCGCAGCGGGCACGGCGTCGTCCCCTCGCACTCCACGACGTCCCCCACGCCCTCGAACTCCCGCACGAGCGCGCCGACGGACGCGTCACGGCCCGCGTCGGTGAGGGTGAGCCCGCCGCCCCGGCCGCGCCGCGCCTCGATGAGCCCGAGGTGCTGGAGCCGCGCGACCGCCTTCGCGGTGTGCGTGTACGGGACGGCCATCGCGGCGGCGACCTCGCGCGTGGTCGGGAGGTCGCCCTCCTGGACCGCGAGGCGCATGAGCACCCGCAGCGCGAGATCCGTGAAGCGTGTCAGCCGCATGGCTGCACGCTAATGAACGTTGCATCCCGCATGCAAATTAACGGCCCCCGGGTCCGGCGGGGGCCGGATCCGGGGGCCGTCGCGGCGGGACGGGCTCAGACGGAGCGGTGGTACTGCTCCGGTACGTGCACGTCCGCGCCCAGTTCACGCGCCGCGTGCCGCGCGAACGACGGGTCGCGCAGCAGCTCGCGGCCGACCAGGACCGCGTCCGCTTCGCCGTTCTCGATGATCTTCTCGGCCTGTCGCGCGTCGGTGATCAGGCCGACGGCGGCGGCCGGGACGCCGGCCTCGTCGCGGACGCGGGCTGCGAACGGCACCTGGTAGCCGGGGCCGACCGGGATGCGGACGCCCGCCGCGTTGCCGCCGGTGGAGACGTCGATCAGGTCCACGCCGTGCGCGCGCAGCTCGGCGGCGAAGCGGACCGTGTCGTCGGCCGTCCAGCCCTCCTCGCCTTCCAGCCAGTCCGTCGCCGAGATACGGAACAGCAGCGGCAGCTCGTCCGGCCACACCGCGCGCACGGCGTCCACGACCTCCAGGGCGAACCGGACGCGGTTCTCGTACGAGCCGCCGTACGCGTCGGTGCGCTTGTTGCTGTGCGGGGAGAGGAAGTTGCCGATGAGGTAGCCGTGCGCGCCGTGCAGCTCGGCGACCTCGAACCCGGCGACCAGGGCCCGGCGCGCCGCGTCCGCGAACTGCTGCACGATCCCGGCGATCTGCTCGGTGCTCAGCTCGTCCGGCACCGGATGCCGCTCGTCGAAGGGCACCGCGCTCGGCGCCACCGGCTGCCAGCCGTGCTCCTGCGGCCCTACCGGCGCGCCGCCCTTCCAGGGGCGGTCGGTGGACGCCTTGCGCCCGGCGTGGGCGATCTGGATGCCCGGCGTCGTGCCCTGCGACTTCAGGAACGCGGTGATCCGGCGGAACGCCTCGACCTGCGCGTCGTTCCAGATGCCGAGGTCGTACGGGGAGATCCGGCCCTCGGGGCTGACGGCGGTCGCCTCGACGATGATCAGGCCCGTCCCGCCGGCCGCGCGGGCGCCGTAGTGCTGGAGGTGCCAGTCGGTGGGGGCGCCGGTCAGAGGGCCCTCGGGGGCCGCGCTGTACTGGCACATCGGCGGCATCCAGACCCGGTTCGGGATGGTCAGCGACCGCAGGGTGTAGGGCTCGAACAGCGCGCTCACGGCGGACTCCATTTCGTACGTGGTCCAGGCAGGTTCACTCGTACGATAGGCATCGTAGTACGGCAACTGTCAAACTACGAGGGTGCTCGTACAATGGCCGCATCACGAGGCCCGTCAGGGCGGGCCGCGCCGAGGGGAGCCGCCATGACGACCGCCGCACCGCGCACCACCGACAGCCGGGCCCTCGCCCACCCGGCGCGCGAGGAGATCCGCCTCGAAGCGGTGCTGCACGCCCTGTCGGACCCCATGCGGCTGGCCGTCGTGCGCGAGATGGCGCGCTCGGAGCGGGCCGCGCTGTCCTGTTCGCACTTCGACCTGCCGGTCACCAAGTCGACCTCCACGCACCACTTCCGGGTGCTGCGCGAGAGCGGCGTCATCGAGCAGGTCTACAGCGGTACGGCGAAGCTCAACAGGCTGCGCGGCGAGGACCTGGAGGCCCTGTTCCCCGGACTCCTCGACCGTGTCCTCGACGGCGCGCGCCGCCAGGACGAACGGCTCGCCGCGAAGGGCTGAGGGCTGAGCCGGCTGACGGGTCCGGCGAGGCCGGCGGCGGGGCGGGCGGCCGTGCTCACTCCGTCCCGGTCGCCGCCGCCCGCAGGCCCGCCCAGTCGGAGATCTTCACCGGGCCCCGGCCGAGCGACGCCCCGAGCCGGGCCTCGGCGCGCTCGATGGCCGTCCAGCCGTCCCAGGCGACGGGCCGCGCGCCCGACGCGAGCAGGCCCGCCAGCGGATCCGGTCGCTCGGCGCCCGTCCTGCCGGGCGGGCCGGGGTCGCGGGGAAGCGCCGCCAGGTCGTCCAGGAGCGCGGCGACCGTCTCCTTGGCGCACGGGCGGTTCGTGCCGATGACGCCGGTCGGGCCGCGCTTGATCCAGCCCGCCACGTACTCGCCCGGCGCGACCGCCCCGTCCCGCAGCACCCGCCCGCCCGCGTGCGGCACGGTCCCCGTCGCCGGGTCGAACGGCAGGCCCTCCAGCGGGCGCCCGCGATAGCCGACCGAGCGCAGCACCAGCTCCGCCGCGATCTCCTCGTACGTCCCCGTGCCGCTCACGCCGCCGTCCGGCTCCGGCCGCATCCGCTCGAACCGCACGCCCCGCACCCGGCCCGCGCCTGTGCCGTCGCCGTCGCCGTCGCCGTCGCCGTCGCCGTCGCCCAGGATCTCCACCGGGCGCAGGAAGAAGCGCAGCCCGATGGTGTGCGGTGAGGGTCCGGGCGCGGGGCGGGTGGCCCAGGCGCGCAGCACTTCCACGTTCCGGCGCGCTCCGGGCGGCAGCGCTCCCGGCTCCCGGCAGCCGGGGTCGAGGTCCAACTCGGCTGGGTCCACGACGACTTCCGTGCCGGGCAGGGTGCCGAGTTCGCGCAGCTCCTTCGTGGTGAAGCGGGCCTGCGACGGGCCGCGCCGCCCCACCATCCACACCCGGCGCACCCCGCTGCCGGCCAGCGTCTCCAGGGCGGCCTGCGGGATGTCCGTGGGAGCCAGTTCGGCGGCGCCGCGCGCCAGCATGCGGGTGACGTCCACCGCGACGTTCCCCACGCCGATCGTGACCGCCGAGCGCACCCCGCGCAGGAAGCCGTCGTCGTGGGCGTCGGGGTGCGCGCTGTACCAGGCCACGAAGTCCGTCGCCGACCAGCTCCCCGGCAACTCCTCGCCGGGGATGCCCAGATGGCGGTCGGTCGCCGCGCCGACGCAGTACACGACCGCGTCGTACAGGGCGAGCAGCCGCGCGGGCGGCAGGGCCGGGCCGACCTCCACCCCGCCGAGGAAACGGACCCGCTCGTCCTCCAGGACGGTCCGCAAAGTGCCCTGGAGCGACTTGATCTTCTCGTGGTCGGGCGCGACTCCGTACCGTACGAGCCCGTACGGGCACGGCAGCCGGTCGAGGACGTCGACCCGCAGGCCGGGCACGCGGTCCTGGCCCACCAGGCCCTGCGCGGTGTAGACCCCGCTCGGCCCCGACCCGACGACGGCGACATGCGGCACGGCCCACCTCCCGTGAACACGCTCCACTGACTCCAGCATGACACCGGGCGGCGGTCAGGGGGAGGGTTCGGGAGGTGCCGCGCCCGGTCCGTCGCCCGGCGGGACGGGGTGGAATGGGTCAGAGCATGGCGCGCATGCGGCTGATCTCCGTCGTCTGCTGGGCGATCACGTCGTCGGCCATCTCCTCCACCTGCACGTCGTTGCCGTCGCTCTTGACGTCCGTGGCCATCGTGACCGCGCCCTGGTGGTGCGTGATCATCAGCGTCAGGAACAGCTTGTCGAACGCCTTGCCGCGCGCCGCCCGCAGCCGCTTCAACTGCGCCTCGGTCGCCATCCCCGGCATGCCCGCGTGCGCCGCGTGCCCGGCCGCGCCGGAGGGGGACTCGGGCCGCCCGTTCCCGTCGAGCCAGCCGCGCATCGCCTCGATCTCCGGGCCCTGCGCGGCGGAGATGCGCTCGGCGAGCCGTTTCACCCGCGCCGACGCGGCCCGCTTCGGCACCAGTTGCGTCATCTCCAGGGCCTGCCGGTGATGCCCGATCATCAACTGCGCGTACCGCACGTCCGCCGAGTTGGGCCCCTCGCCCGCGTCCCGCCGCTGCGCGTCGCGCGCCGACAGGGTCTGCGCCGGCTCGCCCGGTCTCCCCGGCGCGATCACCGAAGGGCCGCTCCCCGCAGCGGAGTTGGCGCCCTTCGTCCCCGAGCCGTCCCGGCCGCCGGAGTCGCACGCGGTCAACCCCAGCGCCAGCGCCGCGACCAGCGCGGGAACAGCAACTTTCATTACGAGTGCGTTGCCATCTGTTGATCTGTGCATGAGGAAGACGATACTCGGGGGATTCGTGAACCGTTCAGGCATCGACGACACCGACCGGTGTCGTCGGCGCTCCGCCGTCAGTCAGGGAGACCACAGTGACCCTGTTGCAGGGCTCCACCCGAACCCGCCGCAGACGCCTGGGAGTTGCTACGGCCGCCGCGGGCCTGCTCGCCGCGCTCCTCGCGGCCGGGCCCGTGTCCGCGACCCCCGACCCGGGCGACAGCCCGAGCGCTCCGCGCGGCGTCTCCAAGAGCGCGCAGGCCCAGGCGCGTGAGGCGATAGCCGAGGGCGAGATACCGGGCAAGGACGAGGTCGTCCACTCCGCCAACATCGAACACCTCACCAACATCCCCAAGGACGCGCTGCCCGGCTTCAACACGGACCTCGCGTTCCAGGGCCACTACGCCTTCGCCGGGAACTACGACGGCTTCCGCATCTACGACATCCGCGACCCGAAGGCGCCGAAGACCGTCGCGCAGGTGCTGTGTCCCGGATCCCAGAACGACGTCTCCGTCTCCGGGAACCTGCTGTTCCTGTCCACGGACAGCTCCCGCAGCGACGACTCGTGCAGCTCCACCACCCAGCCCGCGACCGAGAAGTCGTCGTGGGAGGGCATGAAGGTCTTCGACATCAGCGACAAGAAGAACCCGAAGTACGTCGCCGCCGTCGAGACCGCGTGCGGTTCGCACACCCACACGCTGGTGCCGCAGAAGAAGAACGTGTACGTGTACGTCTCCTCGTACTCGCCCAGCGCGTCCTTCCCCGACTGCCAGCCGCCGCACGACGGGATCTCCGTCATCAAGGTGCCGCGCAAGGCGCCCCAGAAGGCCGCGGTGGTCGGCTTCCCCGTCCTCTTCCCCGGTGACGGGCCCGACGGCGGCGGCAACCCGGGCGCGCCCACCAACCCGGGCGTCTCCAAGACCACCGGCTGCCACGACCTCACCGTGCTGCCCTCCAAGGACCTCGCGGCGGGCGCCTGCATGGGCGACGGCATCCTGTTCTCCATCAAGGACCCCGAACACCCCAAGGTCATCGACCAGGTCCAGGACAACGTCAACTTCGCGTTCTGGCACTCGGCGACCTTCAACCAGAAGGCCGACAAGGTCGTCTTCACCGACGAGCTGGGCGGCGGCGGCGCGGCCACCTGCAACGCGGCCATCGGCCCGAAGCGCGGCGCCGACGGCATCTACGACATCGTCGGCAAGGGCGACAAGCGCAAGCTCGTCTTCCGCAACTACTTCAAGATCCCGCGCCACCAGGCCGACACCGAGAACTGCGTCGCGCACAACGGCTCGCTGATCCCGGTCAAGGGCAAGGACATCATGGTCCAGGCGTGGTACCAGGGCGGCGTCTCCGTCTGGGACTTCACCGACTCCACCGCGCCCAAGGAGATCGCGTACTTCGAGCGCGGCCCGCTCAGCACCGACGCGGTCACCGTCGGCGGCTCCTGGTCCGCGTACTACTACAACGGCTACATCTACTCCAACGACATCGCCAAGGGCTTCGACGTACTGAAGCTCAGCGACAAGCGCACCGACCCGGCCAAGCGGATCGCTCTGGACGAGCTGAACGTCCAGACGCAGCCGGACTACTTCGACTGAGCGCCCTCGTCCGGCAGCGCGCCGGACGGATCGAAGTAGCGTGAGAAATCGGCCGCCCGGCCGAGCGCGGGGCCCCCGCCGGACACCGGTTCGCCGGCGTCCGGCGGGCAGCCCAGCTCCCAGGCGAGCCCATAGCGGCCGAACAGTTCGGCGCGCAGCGTCGCCGGCGGCATCGCCGCGCCGGGCAGCAGCAGCGCGAACACCGCGCCCATCAGAAGGGCCCGCAGCAGCGGATAGTCCCGGTCCACGTCGAGCGTGCCGTGCCGGACGACCGTCTCCCGCAAAAGCGCCGCGAGCCGCTGCTGCTCCGGGCACTGCACGAAGCCCTCGGCCTGCAGGATGCCCGCCATGTGCGTACGCATCAGCACCGGCTCGTCGCGCGCGAGGCCGAGCACCGCGTCGATGGCACGGGCCAGCAGTTCGTCCCCGTCGTCGGGCGCGGGCAGCGGCTCCCGCTCCAGCGCCTCCTGGAGCGTGCGGTGCATCAGACGGTGCACCGCGGACTGGAGCAACTGGCGCTTGCCCGGGAAGTAGTACGAGACCAGCCCCCGCGCCGAACCGGCCCGGTCCGCTATGTCACCGAGCGTCGTCGCGTCGTACCCGCGCTCCCCGACCAGCTCCAGGGTCGCCCGCAGAAGCCGCTCGCGCGAACGCCGCCGCAACTCCTCATTGACCGAAGCGCTGCGGGGGGACATCCTTGACTCCTGCGTTGACTGGCTGACAGCCAACTATACTCAGGGCGTCCCGGCCACCGGCCCCGCAGGGCGGTGCGGCGGGATGGGCAGGCCGGATTCGGACGACGCGGGGGATCGTCCGAATCCGGCCTTTCCCTGTTCTGACGCGCGTGGCCGTCGACGCCCGCGCATGGCGGTCCGCCGCGGGCTCGGGCGGCATTGTCAGTGGCGGCGTGCATGATCGGTGCGTCAGTTCTCCTACGGAACGGGAAGCGCCATGCCCCTCACGAACCAGCAGGCAGCAGGACACGTGTTCCTGCGGCAGATGTACGCGGACTCGTACTTCCCCGATCGCGTGGTCGACCGGGGCGCGGAGATCCTGTCGCGGCTGTGCGCGCGGATCGAGGCCGAGCAGCCCGCGGATCTGGACGCCCTGTACGCGCTCACCCAGGCCGCGACCGAGGAGTTCAACAGCCTGGAAGCGGAGTTCGAGGAGGCCGGCAGTGAGATGGAGACGGTCGCGCGCGAGGTGATCGCCGAGGACTTCTGGTTCGTCGCGTCGGCCTACGGGTTCACGGACGCGGACGTGGAGGAGCTGATCGCCACCCGGGACTGGTGAGCGGCGACCGGCAGACTCCGGGCCGTCAGTCGGCGTAGTCGATGCGGACGGTCTTCTCCAGGTGGCGGTGGAACTCCTCCGCCTCGGCGGGGTTCGCGTGCCGGGACAGGACGAACGCCGGGTAGCCCGTGAAGTCCGGGTAGGGGCGCACCACATCACCGGGGAACAGCATCTGCACGACATGGTCGACGCGGGGGTCATCGCGCAGTTCCGTAAGGCCGTGGATCGCGGTGATCCGGCCCGAACCGCCGCACGGCACGATGTAGTTGGCCGCCGCGCCGATCGGCGGGGGCAGCGGGCCGCCGCCCAGAGACTCGTCCGGGACGCCCGCGGCGATCCGCAGCGTCCGCGCCGCGAGATCGACGCCGCTCACGCCCTCCGCCACATAGTGCGACGCGCCCGAGCCGCCGATCCGGGCGCCCATCTCCAGCAGATACGGGGTGGAGCCGCCGCGCAGGCGGAGTTCGGTGTGCGTGGGGCCGTCCGTGATGCCGAGCGCCGCGTGCGCGGCCACGACCTCCCGCCGGATCTCCTCCCGCACGTCGTCGGGCAGCACCGCGGGGGAGCGGTAGACGCCCTCCTCGAAGTACGGGCCGCGCGGCTCGCCCTTGTAGCCGATGGCCAAAACCCGTACGTCACCGCCCTGGGCCAGCGACTCGACCGCGAACTCGGGGCCGTCCAGGAACTCCTCGACGACGAGCCCGTCCACGTGCCCGAGCTTGGCCGCGCACGTCCGCCAGACCTCCGCGACCACGTCCCGCAGGCGCTGCGGCGAGTCGGCCTGGGTGACGCCGAGACTGGAGAACCCCCGCGCCGGTTTCACCACCACCGGGAAGGTGAGCCGCGCCGCGTCCTCCCAGTCCGCCGGGTCGTCGATCCGTACGAAACCAGGGGTGTTGAGGCCCGCTCGCGCCAGCCGCTCCCGCATGACGCGCTTGTCCTGCGCGCCCCGCGCCACGTCACCGCCGATGCCGGGCAGGCCCAGCAGTTCGGCGGCCCGCGCGACGAACGGCACCGCCGGATCGTAGAGCGTGACGACGCCCTGGAACGGGCGCTGTTCGTGCCGGCGGCGCAGCGCGTCGAGCGCGCCGTCCGGGTCGCCGCCCACGTCCAGGCGCAGCACCTCCACCACGGCGGGCGGCAGCCGGTCATCGGCGACGCTCTCGTCGGCACGCGGGACCAGCACGAGGTCGACGCCCGCGCGTTCGGCGCCCTCGAAGATCCAGGGGAGCGTGGTGCGCTGGCAGACCAGGACCACCCGGGGCCGGGGCGCGCCGCCCGGGGCGCCGCCGCCCGCCGTGCAGCTGTTCCTCGTCGTCATCACCGACTCCTCACGATGTTCCTCGGGGTGTTCCTCGTGGGGCGAGGGAGACCGGCTCGTGTCAGGTTCCCGACAGCAGAGCACGCGCCGTGAACGGTGATCAAGCGTGTGCGACTCCCGTCTCGGATGATGGGACCGCATGTCCAGCAGGCGGAGAGCGGGGCGGCGGGGAGCCTGCCTGGGCCGCGTCGGCGCGCGGGCGCGCCCGGGACTTCCTAGAGTGGCGTGGGGGCCACGTCCTGAGGAGGCGGGTGACATGGATCAGCACGAGATCCTCGACCGGATCAGCGCCATGGTCGACGACGAGAAGCAGTTGCGGGCCTCCCTGGCCGCCGGGACCATCGACACGGCGACGGAACGCGAACGGCTCGCCGCCGTGGAACGCGCCCTCGACCAGTGCTGGGACCTGCTGCGCCAGCGCCGGGCCAAGTCCGAGTTCAGCGAGAACCCCGACGAGGCCAGGGTGCGGCCCGCCGCCCAGGTCGAGGGCTACGAGTCGTGACCCGCAAGGAGTACCGGGGCAACGTCATCACCGTCAGCTTCGACGGGCAGCGCTGTCTGCACGCCGCCGAGTGCGTACGCGGACTGCCGCAGGTGTTCGACACCGGGCGCCGCCCCTGGATCGACCCCGACGCGGCACCCGGTGACGAGGTCGCCGAAGTCGTGCGCCGCTGCCCCTCGGGCGCCCTGCGCTACACGCTCGTCGACGGCACCGTCGAACTGCCGCCCGCCGAGACCACCGTGGACCGCGCCGACGACGGACGGATCGTGCTCCGCGGCGATCTGCGCATCGCCCTGCCGGACGGGACGCGGGCCGTGGAGACCCGGGCCACGCTGTGCGGCTGCGGCGTCAGCGGCAACCAGCCGTACTGCGACCACGCGGGCCCCTGCGGAGCACCCGAACGCGGCTGACCCGGGGCCGTCCACGGGATGATCGGCGCGGGCTTCCGCTGCTCCAGAAGGCCGGCCGACGGTAAGTCAGGGCGTCGGACCGGCCGGCGCGGGACGCTCGACGCGGGCCGTCCAGGCCGCGTACCCCGCGACGGAGAGAGCCACGAGCAGCGCGCCGAACAGCCAGCCCGCCACCACGTCCGACGCCCAGTGCACGCCGAGCCACACCCGCGTCAGCCCCACGCCGAGCACCGACACGGCCGCGAGGACCACCGCCGTACGCCACACGGCGGGACGCACCCCACGGCGGCGCAGCACCCACAGGACGAGCCCGCACACCACGGCCGCCGTCATCGCGTGCCCCGAGGGGAACGCGGCGAAGTGCGCCGAGTCGACCGGATCCCGCCACACCGGACGCGGCCGGTCCACGGCCGCCTTGACGGCCTGCTGCACCAGCGCGCCCAGCACACACGTCCCCGCGACCCACACCGCGAGCACCCGCTCACGGAGCCGCGTGACCATGACGACGACGAGCACGACGCACAGGGCGCGCATCGTCCACGGGTCCCACACCCAGTCCGTCAGGACCCGCACGGCATGCGTGACGCCCGGCTCGGCGACGGCTCTGCGGTGCAGGGCGCGCGCGATGTCCCCGTCCACGTCCATCAGCGGCGACCAGCGCACCGCGACGAGGACGAGCAACAGGAGGCTGGGCACCGCGAGCGCCACGGGGAGCAGGGCGCGCGAGCGGCGGGGCGGGGAGTCGAGCCGTGCCTGGACCATGCCACGATCCTCGCGCATCGGCGCCGCCCCGGGCGAACCGGCCACGCCACGCCCGCCGACCGCCCTGCCCTCAGGCGCTACGACCGCCCGCCCGCAGGCGCTACGACCGCCGCGCCCTCAGGCGCTACGGACGCCCATGTCAGCCGAGGGCGCGCAGGCTCGGGACGAACGCCACCAGGACCGGCACGAGCGGTACCAGCGCGGCCGCCGCCGTCAGCCGCAGCCGGTGCCCGGGGGAGAGACGGGACGGCGGCGCGAGCAGCCGGTCCACGCGCTGCGGGACATGCGCCTCGGGCGTAGGGCAGGGGCCGAACACCCCACGGTCCTCGTTGAGTTCGACGAGCGCCAGCGCGATGGTCAGGCGCCCGAAGCGGCGGGAGGCGACGTCGTCCGCCGCCAGCTCGACCAGCCGGTGCATCTGGTCACGGAACGCGGCGAACACCGGCACCTGCGGGAAACCCGAGGCGAGCGCCCCCGAGCAGTGCAGCAGCCAGTCGTGCCGCCACTGCGCGTGCCCCATCTCGTGCGCGAGCACCGCGTCCAGCTGGCGCCCCTTCAAGCGGCGCAACGCGGCCGTCGTGATGACCAGTTGGGGTGCGGGCCCCGGCAGCCACCACGCGTCGGGCCGCTCGCCCTCCAGGACGACGAGCCGGTCGGACCCGGGCTCCTCGCCGGGCAACAGGGGCGCCCGCACCAGCAGTTCGGACCTGCGCCCCGCGCGCCGGGCACGCGCCGCGCGCACCTCGCGGACCAGCATCGCCGCCGTCCACACCCCGCCGAGCGCGAGCGCCACCGCGACCGTCGCGGCCCACGGCCCGGTCGCCCGCAGCGCGTACGCGTCGACCACGGCGTGCGGCGCGGGCGCGAACAGATGGCCGCGTACCGCCTGCCAGGCCGCCGCCGCGCTCAGCGTCATCGACAGCAGGCAGCACAGCAGCACCCCCGCGACCACGCACTGCCACGCCCAGAGCGCGACCACCGGCTCCCGCTCGGGCCAGTCGGCGCGCGCGATGAGGCGCGGGCCGGCGACAGCGAGAAGGGTGCCGAGCAGCAGCAGTGCCACGGGGACCGTCATGGCCGTCACCCTATGAGCCGCCTGGTCTCCAGGGGTATGGGCCGCACCTTCAAGTGACGCACGCCACGGATTCCGTAGGTGCGCCGCGGGGCAAAGAGGGCGCCCTGGCCGCCGTCGGAATCGGGCGCCGAAGCCGGGCGACCGTCACAGCCGGGCGCCGGAGCCCGGGTGACCGTCACATCGTCAGGAGCATGGCGACCATGCCGATGCCCATGGACAGGCGGCACGCCTGCGCCAGTTCGGGCCGGTCGCCCCAACTCCAGCCGCCCGCCACGCCGCCCGCGACCTGCCCGGGCCCGGACGGCACGAGGCGGGCGCCCGACCAGAGCACGTAGAGCATGAAGTAGCCGAGGAGCGCGCCCGTCAGGACCGGGCTGCCCGCGCCCCCGTGATGGGCGTGCGCGGCCGGCCGCGCCGCCATCGCCACCGCCATGTACGCCATGGCGAACGCGCCCAGCAGATGGTGCAGATGATGGGCGGAGCGCCGGACCGCCCACAACGCCCGCACCGCCGCCGCGCCGAACACTGCCGCGTACGCCACCCACATCCAGCGCGGCGCGGTCAGCGCGGCGGCCGGGAGCGCCATCAGCGCCATCCCGAACCCCATCAACGCCTCGCCGCCGGCGGTACGGCGCTGCTCCTCGACGTCGCTGCGCATCCGCAGCAGGCAGTACGCGCCGGTCGCCGCGCAGAGCGCGACGAGCAGCCAGGCGGCCGACACCGGTCCGTGCACGCCGGTTCCCCCTCGTGGTCATGGAGCTGGCTGTGGAGGGATGCCCGCCGGTGTGGGTGCGTAAGGCGGCGCAGGGGAGCACGCGCGGTCGCGCGGCCCGCGCCCGGCGCGCGAAGCCGCACGCGGCCCGGCGCGCGGAAGCCGGCCGCACGCCCACAATCGCGCGCCGCACGACCTCGGTGTTTTACGAGTAAAACACCTGTTAAGCTTTTTGTATGAGCAGTACTCCACCCTCCCCCCGCCTCCCGTCCGTCCCCCGGCTCCCGCTCGCCGGAGTGCTGCGCCCGAACAAGCCGTCCGACATCTGGTTCAAGCCCGCGACCAGCGTCGTCGTCTCCGCCGCGATACCGAACCTGACCCTGCTCGCCCTCGGCCGGCTCGACCTCGTCATGTACACGATGGCGGGCAGCTTCTGCGCCCTGTACACGCACAACCTGCCCTACGCCGCCCGTGCCCGAGCCCTCGCCGGAGTCGTCCTCGGCATGCTCGCCAGCATCGCCGTCGCCCTCGTCGCCGCCTCCCTGACCTCCGAGGCCGCGATCCTCGTCGCCGTGGGCGCGCTGCTCGCCGCCGCGCAGAAGACGCTGTGCGACGCCACCCGCATCGGCCCGCCCGGGCACCTCATCTTCACGTTCATCAGCTCGGCGTCCCTGTTCGCGCCGCAGCACCTCGCGCAGGTCCCCGGCCATCTCGCGCTGACCGCGGGCGCCGGAGTCATCGCCTGGCTCGTCGGCATGGCCCCCGCCCTCGTCCGCCCCCACGGCCCCGAGCGCCGCGCCACCGCCCGCGCCCTGAACGCGGCGGCGGCCTACGCCGAGCGCCCCGACCACGCCCCCGCCCGGGGCGCGGCGGCCGCCGCCGTCCACGCCGCCTGGCAGTCGCTGCTCGCCACCGGCGCCAGGACCCCCGCCCGCCGCGCACTCGAACGGCTCGTCGTCCGCGCCGAAGTCGCCCTCGCCGCCCCCGCCGACACCGACCCCGCCCAGCTCCGCGACTGGGCCGCCGGACTGCGCGGCACCGGCGCCGTACCGCGCCCGGGCCGCATCGCCGGCATGGACGACGAACTCCTCGGCATCGAGGCCGAACTCGCCGACGGCACGCCCTCCCTGTGGCGGCGCCTCGGCCCCGGCTCCCCGCTGCTCCCGATCGCCCTGCGCACCGCCGTCGGCTGCGCCCTCGCCGGGTACGTCTCGCTCGCCCTCGGCATCGGCCGCCCCTACTGGGCCCTCGTCACCGCCGCCTCCCTCTACCAGGCCAACGTGACGCTGACCTGGAACCGCGGCATCCAGCGCGTCGTCGGCAACCTCGGCGGCGTCCTCGTCTTCGCGGCCGTCGTGCCCCTGGCCCATCTCAACCAGGCCGCCCTGATCGTGTGCTGCCTCGCCTTCAGCTTCGGCGCCGAGGCCCTCATCACCCGCAACTACTGGCTCGGCAGCCTGTGCGTGACGCCGATGGCCCTGCTCGTCACGGAGTTCGCCCGCTTCCAGGAGCCCGGCGAGCTGATCACCGAGCGCGTCGTCGACACCCTCGTCGGCGCCCTCATCGGCGTCGTCGCCGCGATGGCCGTCACCAACCGGCGCGCCGCCGACCACATCGAACGCGCCCTCGACCACGTGGACGCGGCCCGTACCGCCGCCGAACAGACCCTGGCCCGCCCCGAGCCAGGACCCGCCGCACTGGAGCGGGCCCGGCGCGCCCTGGCCGCCGCCCTCGTCGAACTGCGCGCCGCCGCCGACACCGCCGCCGGCGAATGGTGGCAGCGCGCGCTGCCCGAGGACCGCGTCGTCGCCGCCGAACAAGCAGGTCACCGTACGCTCGCCCACACGGTCCGCCGACAGGCCGCCGGGGCCACCGACCACACCGGCCGGAGCGTGACCGACACTGGAGAGACGGCGGGCGCGCCCGGAGCGGCCCGCGCATGACGCACCACGGTCAGAGAGGACCGGCAAGGCAGGCATGAGCACGCAGCGAGACGCGACGGCGCCCCGGCTCGACACGGTGTCCGAGGTCGTACGGCAATGGCACGAGGTGCGGCCCGACATCGACACCGGGCCCATGGAGATCATCGGCCGGATCAACCGCTGCGCCGCGCTGCTCCAGCAGGCCGAGGACGCCCCGCTGCGGCACGCGGGCCTGACCCGCCCCGAGTTCGACCTGCTCGGCACCCTGCGCCGCACCGGCCGCGAACTGACGCCCGGCGACCTCGCCCGCGAGACGTTCTCCTCGGGCGCCGCCGTCACCAAGCGCCTCAAGCAGCTGGAGGGGCGGGGCCTCGTCGCCCGGCGCGGCGACACCCGCGACCGGCGCGTCGCCCACCTCAGCCTCACCGACGAGGGCCGCGCCCTGGTCGACGCGATCCTGCCCCGGCAGCTCGCGTACGAGACGACCGTCCTCGCCGGACTCGACGGCGGCAAGGACGCCGAACTGAGTGCGCTGCTCGGCACCCTCCTGTCCGAGCTGGAGGGACGCCTCGGCGGGCCGCGCGCCTGAGACGCGTCGGCGGGCCGCGCGCCGGACGGCGACACGACCCGCCGACGGCCGGTCAGAGGAACGGCCGGTCAGAGCCCGGCCGGGGGGGCTCAGGAGCCGAACGGCAGGTAGTCCACGTCGTAGCCGAAGTAGCGCGGACCGGCCAGCGCGAGCCCGCCCGGCGACGTCCAGCGCGGGTCGCAGGGGGCCGCGAGCACGCTCACGCGCAGCCCGTACCGCAGGCCCTCCGTGGTCACCGGGTCGCCGGTCTCGCTGTCCAGGACGCAGATCAGGTCCGGGGTCGTCGCCACCGTCCGCTCGTCCCGCGTCGCCAGCAGGTGCTCGTTCTGGAAGTCCAGCCGCAGCGTGCTGCCCGCGTCGCCGGCGACGCCCTCGATCAGCGCCAGACCGCGCGCGAAACCGCCCTCGGTGCGCCGGCTGACGTCGACGACCTTGCCGGTCAGCAGGTGCACGCCCGACAGCATCGCGCGGGCGGCGGCCACCGGGTCCTCGTGCGCGGCACGCGCCTCACGCACCGCCGCGCCCAGGTTCTCCGCCAGCGTCAGCGTCGCCGGGACCAGCCCGTCGGCGAGCTGGTCGCCGCGTAGCACCGTGTCCGCGCAGGAGATCTGGCAGCCCAGCTCCACGCAGATCGCGCGGGCGATGACCTCGGCGGCGTGGTTGTCGACGGCCTGCACGATCACCGTGTTGCCCTTGTCGTCGGCGAGCGCCATCGGCGAGTTGCTCACCCCGATCAGGCCCGGCAGCACCATCTGCGCCTCCGGGAACGCGCGGCCCATCGCGTCGCCGTCCACGATCGGCAGACCGGCCTCGGCGGCGCACGCGATGGGCAGCATCGAGTTCACCCCGCCGACCTCGATGGGCGCGATGTGCGTGGCGGGACGGCCCAGGTGCTTCTCCAGGGCGCGCAGCGCGGCCAGCTCCTCGCCGCCGTTCGGCACCCGCTCGAGGAGCACGGTCGGGGCGCCCATGCCGGACACCGGCACGACCGTCGCGTCCGCCGGGACCTCGTCGAAGTCCACGACCCGCACCGGCCCGTTGCGCCGGATCGCCTCCCGCGCGAGCAGCTTGCCGATGTACGGGTCACCGCCACCGCCGGTGCCGAGGATGCCGGCGCCGCGGGCGATGTCGTCCAGGTTGTCGAGGGTGATCTCACGCATGGGTGCCGGCTCCGGTGCTCACGGACTGCTGGATGTGGTTCAGGTCGAGGTCGCCCACGGCCTTGACGCGGATACGGGTCGCGCCGCCCGGCAGATACGCGAGCGGCACCTCCTCGATGTCCACGACGCGTACGGTGCCGCGCCGCGCGCCCGCGTCCTCGGCCCGCCCGACGGCCTCCTCGCGGGCGGCGGCCAGCACCGACTCGCGCTTGCCGTCCGGCACCTGGAAGACCCGGTCGACCTCGCCGCCGACCTGCGCGATGGCGGCGCCGACCGCGTTGGCGACGCCGAAGTTGCCGGGCCTGCGCACGTCGTCGAAGCCGGGCAGGGCCTGAGGTACGAGGACCGAGCCGCCGCCCACCGCGACGACGGGCAGCGGCGCCGCCGACGTACGCATGCGGTCCACGCTCTCCGCGAGCCGCTCCGCGATCCGGGCCAGCGCCCGGTCCACGAACGCGCGGTCCAGGTGCGCGACCCGCGCCGCGTCACCGATGTCGGCGCGGCCCGCGGCGACGGCCAGGTCGGTCGCCGTCAGCGTCGAGCCGCCGAACACGAGCGCCTCCTCGGTCAACCGGTAGCCCACCGACCGCGGGCCCGTCTCACCGTCCTCGCGGCCGACCAGCGAGCCGCCGCCGATGCCGAGCGAGAGGACGTCGGGGATACGGAAGTTGGTGCGGATGCCCGCCGCCTCGCTCTCGCCGGCCGCCTCGCGCGGGAAGCCGCCCGCGAGGATGCCGACGTCGGCCGTGGTCCCGCCGACGTCCACGACCGCGCAGTCCGCGAGCCCCGACAGGAACGCCGCGCCCCGCATCGAGTTCGTCGGCCCGGACGCGAACGTCGCCACCGGGTAGGCGCGCGCGAACTCCACGTCCATCAGCGTGCCGTCGTTCTGCGAAAGGAAGAACGGCGCCGTGATCGACACCTCCGCCAGCGACTTGGCGAACGACTCCACGATCACCGTGGCCAGGTCCCGCAGCGCCGCGTTGATGATCGTGGCGTTCTCCCGCGCGAGCAGCCCGATCCGGCCCAGCTCGTGCGAGAGCGAGATGTGCACGCCGTCGCCCAGCTCGTCGCGCAGGATCTCGGCGGCCCGCTTCTCGTCCTCCTCGGCGACCGGCGAGAACACCGAGGAGAGCGCCACCGACGTGAGCCCCTTCGCGGCGATGTCGGCGGCCGTGCGGCGCAGCTCGTCCGGGTCGAGCGGGGACAGCGGACGCCCGTCGAACTCCCGCCCGCCGTGGCACAGATAGCCGTGCCCGCCGACCGCCGCGCGCTGCCGCTCGGGCCAGTCCGTCATCGGCGGCAGCGCGGCCGTCGCCGGAAGCCCGAGGCGGACCGCCGCGACCGGGGCGAGCCGGGCGCCCTCGATGAGCGCGTTGAGGAAGTGCGTGGTGCCGATCATCACCGCGGTGATCCGGTCCACGGGCGGGTTCAGGGCCCGGACGGCCGCCGTCACGCCGGAGGTGATGTCCGGCGTCGTCGGCGACTTGGCGGCCGAGATCACCCGGTCGTCGTCCCCGAGCAGGGCGGCGTCGGTGTTGGTGCCTCCGACGTCGATGCCGATGCGCATGGTGCTGCTTTCCTTAGTCGGTACGGGACTTGCGGTACGGGCCCGCCGTCAGGCGGCGCCGTACGGGACCTGCGGCGAGGGCGGTACCCGTACGGGACGTGCCGTACGAGACGTGTCGTACGAGACCTGCCGTACGGGCACCTGGCCGCGCCGGGCCGGGTCAGACGGTCGCGGTCTCCGCCTCCGCCTGCGCGGCCGGACGCGCGGGCTGCTCGAAGGGCAGTTCACGGGCGCCGCGCACGAGCCCGAGGGAGCCGAGCGCCACATAGCCGAGCCCGGCGAGGACCAGGGAGTTGAGCGCGGGGATGCCCCACCAGGCGTAGTGGTCGCCGAGCCAGCCGACAAGGGAGGCCACCGCCCACAGCGCGATCGTCGCCGGCACCCAGGACGGCTCGGTCTCCGGCAGCCGCCCGAGCCGGCGCGACGCGTCGAGCTGCGGACGCCACTTCTTCACCACGAAGTACTCGGCGACCATGATCCCGGCGACCGGCGGGGTGAGGACGCCGAGCACGGTCAGGAAGTCGGTGAAGTGGTCGAGGATGCCCGCGGCCGCCGCCAGCGAGCCGAGCACACCGATGACGACGGTCGTGCCGACCCGCCCGAGCCGCACCTTGAACAGCGACTCGACGGCGTTGATCAGGCCCAGCGACGACGAGTACAGATTCCAGTTGTTGATCTTCACGGTGGCGGAGACCAGGACGATGACGCCGACCACGCCCGAGCTGGACGTGATGATCGCGATCAGGTCGGAGGACTTCACCGCGTACGCGAGCAGCACGCCCGCGAGCCCGAGCACGTACTCACCGAGCGAGATGCCGACCAGCGTCTGCTTGACGACGTCGCCGGTCGAGCGGTTGAAGCGGGTCATGTCCGGCGTCGTCACCGCGCCCACGATGTAGGAACCGGCGACGATCGTGGCGCCCGTGGCGATGGAGATGTGCGCGCCGAACGGCGCCGAGCCGACCAGGTCGCCGAAGCTGTGCCGCGAGATCTGCACGGTCATCGCCCACCCGGCGAGCCCGAGGAACGCGGGCACGGTCACGAACGCCGTCCAGCCCATCGCCCGGAACCCGCGCAGCACCAGCGCCGTCACCGCGAGGCCGCAGATCAGGCACCACCCCCACAGCGGGACCGCCGGCACGATCGACGCGAGGCCCGCCGCGAACACGGCCGTCTGCACGCCGAACCAGCCGAACAGCGACACGGCGATGACCAGGCCGATCAGCGTCGAGCCGTAGCGCCCGAAGCCCGTCCAGCGCACCAGCACCGACGTCGACAGGCCCTCGCGCATCCCGGCGATGCCGACGAAGATGCAGACGATCTCCAGGATCACCGAGCCGAGCGTGAACGCCCAGAACGCGCCCCAGAACGACAGACCCGCGCCGAGCGTCGCGCCCAGCAGGAACTGCGTGAGGTCGGAGAGCTGGCCGAAACGCTGCACGGCCACGTTGAACCAGGAGTAGCGGGCGGCCTGCGGCACGCGTTCGAGCGGGTAGTCCTCGTCGGTGTCCGCCGCGGGCCCGGTCTCGGGCGCGGCGGCCTGCGCGGTCGCTGAGTTCGTCATGGGGACAGTCCTGTCGGGGATGCGGAAGGGAAGGGGCAGCGGGGGGCGGGGGTGCGCCGCGGGCAGGGTGGGGCGACGCCGGACCGTCGTGCGGTGGGGCCGGTGCGGTGAGCGGGGTGCGGCGGCCCGCCGCGTGGGGTGGGCGGAAGGCCGTGCGCGTGCTGCACGGGGTGGGGCAGCGGGGATGCGGTGGTGTCAGGGCGCCGGAGCGGTCACAGCGGCGACGGCGGGCCGAACGCGCGGGCCCGCAACAGGACCGCGCCCGGCAGATACGGCACGTACTCCTCGGGTTCGAGGACCGTGTGCACCCGCCTCGGGTCCGCGCCCGCGCGCACCGCACTGGCGCGGGCCAGGGCCCGTACCTCGTCGCGTAAGACCTCCGGCGTCTGCGGGCGGCGCACGATGCGCTCGTACGAGCCGCCCACGGGCGAGGCCGCCGCGCCGAACGCGCCCGCCACATCGCCGTGTTCGGGCCGCACGACGTCGAAGCCGGGCAGCGCCGCGTCCGGTACGTGCCGCGCGCCGCCGCCCACCAGAATCACCGGCAGCCGGCCCGCGGCGGGCTGCATACGGTCCGCCGCCTCCGCGATCTCCCGGTGGGCGCCCGCGTCGACCGTGAGCAGGTCAGGAAAGCGCAGGCTGACGGGGACCCCGCCGATGCGCTCGCCGGGCGCCGCCTCACGCGGATACCCGGCGCTCAGCACGCCGACCCGGGCCCGGCGCTCGCCCACGTCCACGACGACGGCGTCCTCGACCCCGGCCAGCAGGCCCGCCCCGCGCACGGTGCACGCGGGCCCCGAACCGAGGCTCAGGCCCGGCTGGCGGCGCAGATACTCCAGGCTCATCAGCGTGCCGTCGTGCCGGGTGACCAGCACGTCCGCGTCGGCGGCGAGCCCGAGGCCAGGCAGCGCCGCCGTCAGTTCGTCGGCGACCCGCGCCACCAGCAGGCACAGGGCCGCGTCGAGCACCGTCGCGTTCTCCCGCTGGAGCAGGCCGAGCGCGCCGATCTCCCCGGACAGCAGCACCGGCACGTCCGGCCCGGCGTGCGCCCGCAGGATCTCCGCCGCCGCCCGCTCCTGCGCGCCGTCGGCCGGCGCGAACACCGAGGTCACGGCGAACGCCTCGGCGCGGCCCGCCAGTTCGGCGGCGAACCGGGCGAGCGCCGCGCGGTCCAGCGGGGCGCCGTCCAGCGGGGCGAGTCCGCCGCCGCCCCGGACGTTCGCCACGCCCGCGCACACCGCGTCCCGCAGCTCCTCGGGCCAGCCGAACAGGGGCCGCACCGCGTCGGCGGCCTCGCCCCCGAGCCGTACCACGCCCACCTGCGCGAGCCCCGCGCGCTCGGTCACCGCGCGGGCCGCGACCCGCAGCCCGACCGCGAGCTGACCGGCGCGGGCCCGCCCGGACGCGGGCAGCCGCTCCACGGCCGCGACCAGCGAACCGACCGCGTCGCCCGGCAGCGACGGCACCTTCACGGCGGCCACCGGACGGCCCGCGTCCAGCAGCACGGCATCGGTATTGGTGGGGCCCACGTCGACCCCGACGACCACGGTCATGACGCCACCTCCGACGCGCCCCGGGGCGCGCCCCACCCGGCGGGCTCGCCCAGCGTGCCCAGGCCGAACGCCGCCGGTCCCGCGAGCCGCAGCCCGGCGGGCGTGTACCAGGCGGGCGCCGCCGGGAACGTCACGAGCCGCACCCGCAGCCCGTAGCGGACCTCCTCCACCGGCACCGCCCAGCCGGTGCGCGCGTCGACCAGGGCGATGACATCGGGCACGAGCGCGAGGGGCCGCCCGTCCTCCATCGCCGCGACGAACTCGCTGCGCGCCTGCAACAGCACCAGCCGGCCCGCGTCCGCGCCGGTGCCCTCAAGGAGCACCGTCGCCGCGCCGTCGCCGGGGCGGCGCACCGAGGCGACCTTGCCGGTGAGGGCGGGGGAGGGCTCGGCGCGGCCGAGCGCGAGAGCCCGGGTGACGGAACCGGCGACGGCGTGCTCGGCGGCCTGCGCGGCCGTCAGCGGATAGTCCGAGGACGCGGCCCGCCCGCCGAACGCGGCCACCACGGGCCGCGCCAGCTCCTCCAGATAGGCCCCGTCGACATGGTCGAGGACGACCGTACGGCCGTGCTCGTCGGCCAGCACCGCGGGCGAGGGCGCGAGCCCGGCCAGCTCCAGCACGTTCTGGTCCATGCGCGGGAACGCCCGCCCCATCGAGTCCGCGTCCAGCAGCGGCACACCGAGCCGCGCCGCCCACGACACGGTGAAGCAGCCGTTCTGACCGCCGATCTCCCCGCACATCACCGCCGCGACCGGCCGCCCGTGCAACGCCTCCACGCGCGCCGCGAGCCGCCCGGCCTCCGCCCGCCCGCCGATCCGCTCCGCCGCGACAGCGGGCGACCCGACCAGGCTCACCGGCATCACCAGCGCGTCCCCGGGCAGCTCACCGGGCGCCACGACCGGCACAGGACCGCACTCCTCGATCGCCTGCGCGGCGACGGGCAGCGTGTCGGCGACGGGACCGCCACCCCCCGAACCGAGGACGGCACAGCCCCGCGCGAAGTCGATGAGCGCTTCGGCGTCCAGATGCATGGCATCAGCGTACGGAGTCGACGCCCCGCACCTATGGGCCACGAGCCCACGCTTGAGCCCGGGGCTGTGCCAGGAGCACACTACGAGGCATGCCGACCCTCGCCGATCTGCTCACCGCCCCCGGCCTCACCGGCCTGCGCCATCTCGCGGGCCCCCTCGACGCCGTCCCGGTGACCGGGGTCCGTCTGGAGACCCGCGCCGACCGCCTGCCCGCGGCGCCGCCCGGCACGGTCCTCGTCCTGCTCACCCCGCTCCCCGGCCACCTCCTCGACGTGGCCGTGCGCGACGCGGCGGCGGCCGGCGCGGCGGGCCTCGTCCTCACCGGACCCGCCGGGAGCGACAGCGCGGGCGGCGACCTCCGCGCGTACGACACCGCCCCCGCCGCCCTGCCGGGCCTCGCGCACGTCCCCGGCGCCCTCGGCACCGCCCACCGCCCCGCCCCGCAGGCGCCGGAGCCATCGGAGGGCGCGGAGGGCGCGGACGGCGGTGCCGGGCCCGTCTCCGCGACCGTCCGTGCCCTCGCCGCCCGGGGACGCGTCGCCCTGCTGCACGCCGAGGGCGACCTCGCCGCGCTCGCCGTCGCCGTCGACCGGGCTGTCGCCGGGGACGCCGCCGACGCCCTCGCCCGCGTCGCCGACGCCGCCGACCGCATCGCCCGGGCCGCCGGAGACCCCGACTGGGCCGCCGACCTCGCCGCCCGCGTCCTCGGCGTCCCCGTCGAACGCCGCGCCCCCGGCCCCGGCGAGACCGGCGCGAGCGCCCCGGGCCCCGACGGCGAGATCGCCTTCGCCGCGCCCGACCGCCCCGGCCACGCCGGGACCGCCGCCCGCTGCGTCCTCACCCTCGCCGCGCTCGCCGCAGCGGGCGGCGGCCACGGCGACGTCCCCGTACGCTCACGCGGCCACCTCCTCGCCGAACTCCTCGCCGCGCCCCAGGACCGCGCACCGGGACTCGCCGCGCGCGGCCGCGCCCTCGGCCTGCCCGTCGACGGGCACCACAGCGCCCTGCGCGTCGAGGCCCCCGGACTGCCCGCCACCGACCGCTACCGCCTCCTCGACGGACTCGCCGCGCGCGCCCTGACCCGGCTGCGCACCCCCGCCGACGGCACGCAGTGGCACGCCGCGCTCGTCGACGACGCCCTCCTGCTGCTCGGCACCCGCGCCGCCCCCTGGGCCCCCGCCACCCGCCGCACCGCCCTCGCGCTCGCCCGCCGCACCCTCGACGCCCTGCGCGCCCGCCACCCCGAAGCGGCCCTGCGCGGCGGACTCGGCGCCCCGCACCGCGGCCCCCTCGGCATCCGCACCACCGCCCGCGAGGCCCGCGCCGCCCTCCAGGCCCCCGGCGACGGCACTTCCGTCACCGCGCACGACGCGGCCGGACTCGACCGGATGCTCCTGGAGTGGTACGCCTCCGACACCGCGCACGCCGCGACCGCCGAACTCCTCGCGCCGCTCCTCGACCTCGGCCCCGACAAGGCCGAACCCCTGCTGCGCACCCTCCAGGCGTACCTCGACCACAACAACTCACCGGCCCGCGCCGCCGAAGCCCTCCACCTGCACCGCAACGCCGTCGGCGCCCGCATCCGCCGCGTCACCGACCTCACCGGCGCCGACCTCACCGACCCCGAGACCCGCCTCGCCCTCCAACTCGCCTGCCGCGCCCGCCTCTCCGGCATGCGCCCACCCGCCTGACACGCCCGTTCTGAGTGCGCCCGCCCGCCTGACATGCCTCGGGGGCGCCCTCGTACGGGAGCGCCCCCGAGATCCGCGGCCGACGGGTCAGCCGAGCGGCAGGTCCGGCTTGCCCGGCACAAGGGCACCGCCCGCCGCCTGCGCCGAGACCGCCGCGTGGATCTCCTCCGGCGACAGATACGCGTCCGTCATCTCGAAGTCCTTCAGCGTCGCCGGCCGGTTGCGCTGGAAGCCCGTACGGACGAAGTCGTCGCCCGCCAGCGCGTTCAGCCCCCAGTTCGCCGCCGTGCGGAAACGGGCCGTGACCGTGCGCAGCGCCCCCAGGTGGTAGCCGCGCGCCACGATCTGCGCCGGAAGCCCGGTGAGCTGCACGCCCATCGGCTTCGACACCGCCTGGATGCCGCCCAGGTCCACGACGAGCCCCAGGTCCTTGTGCCGGTAGGGCGTGAGCGGGGTGCGCCGGACCGCCGCGAGGACGTTGCGGGCCGCCGCCCAGCCCTGGCGCATGGCGTGCTGCGCGGTCGGCGGGCAGATCGCGTCGCCGCCCTTGGCGAGGTCCGGCACGGCCGCCGCGTCCCCTAGTGCGTACACGCCGTCGAGGCCCGGCACGGTCAGCTCCGGGGTGACGACCAGACGGCCCCGGTTGGTCTCCGCCTCCAGCGTCGCCATGAGCGGGCTGGGCGCGACACCGGCCGTCCAGATCAGGGTGTGGCAGGGCAGTTCACGCCCGTCGGTCAGCGTCACCGTGTCCTCGGTCACCTTCGCCACCGACACCCCGAGCGACACGTGCAGCCCGCGCCGCTCCAGGATCGCCATCGCCTTGTCGCCGAGCCGCTCGCCCAGTTCGGGCATCAGCTTCGGGGCGACGTCCACCAGATGCCACTTGATGTCCCGCGGGTCGAGGCCCGGGTAGCGCTTGACGGCCGACGCGGTCAGCCGCTGGAGGTAGGCGGCCGTCTCCGTACCGGCGTAGCCGCCGCCGACGACCACGAACTGCAGGCGGGCCTCACGCTCGGCCGGGTTCGTGCTGGCCGCCGCGAGGTCCAGCTGCGAGATGACGTGGTCGCGGATCCAGGCCGCCTCCGCCAGCGTCTTCACGCCGACCGCGTGCTGGTCCACGCCCGGGATGTCGAACTGGCGGGTGACACTGCCGGGCGTCAGCACCAGATGGTCGTACCGCTCGACGGTCGTCTCCCCGTTGATCTTGCGGACGACGACGGCCTTGGCCTTCGGGTCCACGCCGATCGCGCCGCCCGGCACGATCGAGGTGCGGCGCAGCATCCGGCGCAGCGGCACCGCCACCGACTGCGGGGTCAGCACCCCGGACGCCACATGCGGCAGCAGCGGCAGATAGAGCTGATGGTCCATCGGGGAGATCAGCTTCAGGACCGCCTCACCGGGCCTCAGCTCCTTCTCCAGCTTGTGGGCGCATTCCATCCCCGCGAAGCCGCCGCCGACGATCAGGATCCGGGGCACGGGTGAGGTACGGGTGGCTGTCGCGTTCCGGGAAGCGGTCATCTCGGATCTCTCCTGAGCTGAGCTGGGCTGTGTTCGGATGTGCGAGGAGTGTTGACGGTGACGTATATCCGGATCGGCGCCGACGAATCCCCGGGCTCAGCGCCATCCTGCGACCTGAGGCATGTCGCCGCACGTCAGCGTGGTCCGCATGACGTGCGTCTCAGATGCCGGGCCGGGAGCGCATCGGGTGGTCCTCGGGCACCTCCACGACACAGATCGGCGTGCCGTCGGGGTCCTCGAGCCACATCTCGACGAGCCCCCACGGCTCCCGCACCGGCTCCCGCACGGCCCGTACGCCCTGGGCGGCCAGCTCCGCGTGGGCGGCGCGCACGTCGGCCACCTGCAACCACAGCCGCAGCCCCGGCACGGGCGGCTCGCCGGCGCGCCCCGACAGCTCAAGGAAGCCGCCGCCGAGGAAGTACACGGTGCCGCGCTCGGGCCCGGTGCCGAACTCGCGGTACACGGCGAGGCCGAGCGCCTCCCCGTAGAACCAGCGCGAGCGCTCCGGGTCGCCGGGGCGGATCAGGACCCTGCTGCTCAGTACGTGAACCATGCCGACGCAGGGTAGTGCGGCCGGGTTAACCTCGACGGCGCCGCCACGCCCGCGACACGCAGCAGATCGGAGCCCCCGCATGACCGCCGCCCTCACCTTCCGTGACGCCGTGCCCGAGGACGCGGACGTCCTCGTCGCGCTTGTCGAGTCGGCCTACCGGGGCGACAGCAGCCGCGCGGGCTGGACCACGGAGGCGGACATCCTGGAAGGGCAGCGCACCGACGCGCAGGGCGTCCTCGACGTCATCAAGGCTCCCGACAGCCGCCTGCTCACCGTCGAGCGCGCCGGCACGATCGTGGCCTGCTGCCAGCTGGAGCACCGGGGCGACCACGCCTACTTCGGCATGTTCGCCGTCAGCCCCGCCCTCCAGGGCGCCGGGCTCGGCAAGGAGATCATCGCGGAGGCGGAGCGCCGGGTCGTGGCGGAGTGGGGCGTACGGGAGATGCACATGACGGTGATATCCGTCCGCGAGGAACTCATCGCCTGGTACGAGCGCCGCGGGTACCGCCGCACGGGCCGCACGAGCCCCTTCCCGTACGGCGACGAACGCTTCGGCATCCCCCAAAGGGAAGACCTCACGTTCGAACTCCTCACCAAGCCCCTCACCTAAAGCCGGCGGGGCACCCAGCCCCCTCAGGGGCGCGAGGAACCGCGCACGCCACGGAAAACGCCGCCCACCGGGGAAAGGGGGCCCACCCCGACTCCCTCAGGGGGCGCGAGGAACCGCGCACGCCCACCCAGAACCCCGTTCAAGCGGTAAACCGCCCCGTCCGCTTGATCGCCGGATAATCCGTGGTCGCCCCATCAAGCCCAAGCGCCCGCACAAGCCGCAAATCATCCTGCGTATTGACCACCCACCCGAACACCCGCAACCCCGCCCCCCGCGCCCGCTCCACAACCTCCTGCGTGAGCCGCCGAATATTCAGCACAAGCGCCCCCGCCCCCACGGCGACCGCCCGCTCCACCACATCCGTCCCGTACCGACTGGCGACAAGCCCCGTCCGCACCCCCGGCACCAGCCGCGCGATCTCCGCGAGCGCCTCGTCGTGGAACGAGATGACCTCCACCCGGTCCACGAGATCCCGCCGCACCATCACCTCCGCGAGCGCCCGCGCCGCCCCCGTGTCCTTGATCTCCGCCTGGAGCGGAGCGGCCACCGCGTCCAGGACCTCCTCGAACACCGGCACACGCTCACCCCGCCCGGCGTCCAGCTCGCGCAGCTCGTCGAGGGTGTGCGCCGCGATGGGCCCGGAACCGTCCGTCGTACGGTCCACGTCCGCGTCGTGCATGACGACGAGCGCGCCGTCCTTGCTCAGATGCAGGTCGAGTTCGATGAGGTCGAGGCCCGCGCGCTCGGCGGCGACGAAGGACCGCAGCGTGTTCTCGGGCTCGACGCCCATGACTCCGCGATGCCCGATGGTGAGGAAGTGCACGGTGGTCTCGCTTCCGTCGACGACAGCTCCCGCAGCCTAACGGCCCGCTCCTCACTCCGCGCCGGGCCAGGGCAGCGCCGCGAGGTCGCCGAGGAGGGCGCGGGCGAGTTCGAGTTCGGCCAGCAGATGACGCTCGCTCCAGCGCAGCGCGAGCTGCGGATGGGCCCACGCCTCGACCCCGTCCGTACGCGCCAGCGCCGACCGCACATCCGCCAACTCGCCCTCGGTACGCGCCACATGCGCCCGCACCAGCGCCGCCAGCCGCTCCGGCGCCGCGAGATGGCCGAGCCACACCCGCAACAGCACCGGATGCCGCAGCGTCACCGCCTCGCACCCGTCCCCGCCCCCGCCCGCGTCGTCGCCCGCCGCCCACGCCGCGAGCGCCTCCCGCCCCCGCTGCGTGATCGCGTACGAGCGCTTCGCGCGCGGCTCGTCGGGGCCGGAACGCCGGGAGGTGACATGACCGAGCGCTTCGAGCCTGCGCAGCTCGGCGTAGATCTGGCTGAAGGCGGGGGAGCCGTAGAAGAAGCGCAGCGAGGCGTCCGCCCACTTCTTCAGCTCATACCCGGTCCGCTCGCCCGGGAAGGACAGCAGGCCGAGGACGGCCCACGCGGTCGGCGGCAGCGGCGAGGTCGGCATGGGCGCATTGAAGTGAGCGGGCGGCGCGCGGCGCAAGGGGCGGGCGCGGCTCAGTCCTCGGCGCGCCGCACCAGCCAGGCCGACAGGTGGTGCTGCGAAGGCTGCCCGACGGCGGCCATGTCATGGGTGAAGGCGAGCCTGCCGGCGTCTTCCAGGACGTAGCGGCGGCGCGTGGAGCGGACCTCCTTCGCGGTCGCCGTCACCGCCACGCCGTCCGTCACCAGTTCCACGCCCCGCTCGTCGGCGTGCCCGGCGGCGATCTCCGCGATCCCGGTCGGCTGCGTGATCAGCGCCTCCACCCGGCCGTCCGGCTGGAGCCGCCACCAGCCGCTCTCGCGCGCGGCGGGCCGCACCGGCGCGTCGTCGGGGCCCAGCAGCCAGGCCCGCGCCTCGTACTGGAGGAACGGCCGCCCGTCGTGCCGGAACGTGACTTCCTGCGCGTAGCGGAAGTCGCCGTCGAGCGTCGGGTAGCAGCCTTCGCCGCGCCCGTGCCAGGTGCCGAGCAGGCCGAGGACCGGCGCGAGGAGCGGGTGCGGCGCGGGCTCCCCGTCGGGGCGCGTGCTGTCGCGGTACGGGTAGGGCGGCGCGGGCTCGAACACGGGGGCTCCTGAGGTCGGCGGTACGGGCGGGCCCCAGCGTAGGCGCCGCGGCCCGCCCGTACCCCTTCCCCCTTATGACGATCCGTCATATAGCTGTTCGTCATAGCGGCGCGGACCACCGCCGCGGGGCGTCAACTCCCGGGAGGCACCGTGAAGTTCTCCGTCATCTTCGAGGCCCAGCTCGCCGACCCGACCGTCGAGCGCGAGCACCAGTTGTTCCGCGACTGCGTCGAGCAGGCCGTCCTCGCCGAGGAGATGGGCTTCGACCGCGTCTGGGCCGTCGAGCACCACTCCCTGAAGTGGTACGCGCACATGTCGGCGCCGGAGATCTTTCTGACCTGGGTCGCGGCCCGCACCTCCCGCATCCGTATCGGGCACGGGGTGGTCTGCATGCCGTTCCTGTTCAACCATCCGGCCCGGGTCGCCGAACGTGCCGCCACGCTCGACCTGCTCAGCGGCGGCCGGCTCGACCTCGGCGCGGGGCGCGGCGGAACCCTCCAGGAGACGTCCCTGTGCGGGGTCGACCGGGACCGTACGACGGCCGAGGTCGAGGAGGCGCTGCGGATCATCGGCAAGGCGTGGCAGCACGAGGAGCTGGAGCACCACGGCCCGCTCCTCGATATCGACCCGCACCCGATCCTGCCCCGCCCGGCGCAGACCCCGCACCCGCCGCTGTTCCTCGCGTGCAGCCGTACGGAGACGCTGACGCAGGCCGCGGAACTCGGGGTCGGGGCGCTGGTCATGGGGTTCGCGGGGCCCGAGTCCATCGCGGAGATGCGCGGTGCCTACGACGCGGCGATCGCGGCCCGCACCGGGGAACGCCTCGTCTCCTCCGTCGTCAACGACCACTTCGCCGTGCTCTGCCCCACCATCGTCGGCGACGACCGCGAACGGGCCCGGGCGATCGGCATCCGGGGCCAGCGGTTCTTCGCGCAGTCCATCGGGCACTGGTACGGCGGGGCCGGGGTGCCGGACGAGGCGGTGGTCGCCGGGGCGGACGAGGGGGCGGCGATGCGGGAGGCGGCGGAGCAGGTCGCTGCGCGGCTGCATGAGCAGGACATCCCGGTGCGGCCGAGTGCGACGGCGACCTTTCAGGCGGATCATGCGTACGGGACGTCGGCGGACGCGGTCGCTTATGTCGAGCGGTTGCGGGATGCGGGGGCGGATGAGGTGATGTGCCTGATCCAAATGGGCACGGTCCCGCAGGAAGCCTGCCTGGAAACACTCCGTCAGTGGGGCAAAAAGGTAATCTCCCACTTCTGACCCCCGGCCGCCCACACAGTCCCCCGCGTCCCTGAGGGCCCTGCCCCTGGTCGTGATAGCTCACCTGCGGGTGGGTGGGGGCTGGTCGCGCAGTTCCCCGCGCCCCTTCGGGGCACGACCGTGCGTGGTCATCCTCTGGCCGGTGGGGCTTCTCGCGCAGTTCCCCGCGCCCCTGAAGCATGCACTCCGTGCAGCTTCCCAGGGGGAGGGTGCGACGCAGTCGCCCCTCCAGGGGCGCGGGGAACTGCGCGAGCAACCACGACGCGAGTCGAGGACGAAGAATCTACGGGCAGGCCCACTCACCTGAGGGGCGCGGGGAACTGCGCGACCAGCCACGACGAAAGTCGAGGAAACCCACCGGCCGGAGCCAACCCGACCCGCCCCCACACACACAGGCACCGTCAGCCGAAGAACCCGCCCCCCGCCCCGGTGTGGCACAAGTCACCGTTTCCCCCAGCCCCGACAGGAAAAACGACGGCCACACGCCAGCCCCGCAGGATAATTTCCGGGCCCCTCCCCTTGTGGCAAGGAACCGCACACGCTTACGGTGTCCATACGCGAGGTTCTCCCGTGGAGGATGGGACATGACGGAAATTCTTGTGCAGGCGGCGACGGAGGACACCGTTCCTCCGGCCGATCAGGCTGACCCCAGGGTGGTGGACCACCCGGAGTGGGCCGTGCTCAAGGACGCCGTGGAGGAGATCAGGACCTGGCAGGACAAGGACGGGTCGATCGACTTCGAGGCCGAGGGCGCCCCCACGAAGACCACCGCCACCGAGGCGGTGAACCGCGTCATATCCGGCGTGGAGCGGCTCGCCCCGCTGCTCCCGCACGACGCCCCGTACCACAAGGCACTCGCCGCCGACCTGCGCCGCTGGGCGGACGAGGGCTTCGGCGTGCCGGACTTCCTGGACTCGCTGCTCGCGTTCCAGCCGGCGGCGCGCCGCGAGGACGGCCTCCAGCACCTCGTCGTCTTCCCGATGTACACGCAGAACGGCAACCCGGACCGCAACCTCGAAGCGGTCGTGCTGCGTATGGTCTGGCCGGACTGGCTCGCCGAGCTGGAGGCCACCCGCTACGACAACCCGCTGTTCTGCGGCATCACCTTCGAGGACTTCACCTCGGGCTACGACACGAACTCGGCGGTGCTCTTCCCCGAGACGATCGCCGTGCGCGAGGCACCGGAGCGCTTCTCGTGGGGCGGCATCTTCTGTGACCGCGAGGCCGCCCGCTTCCGTCGCGTCACCGAGGCCGCCGTCGGCATCCTCGGCCTCGAACTGCCCGACGACATCCGCGAGATGGTCGCCGACCAGGACCGCTGCCAGCAGGCGTTCGTGCTGTGGGACATGGTCCACGACCGCACGCACAGCCACGGCGACCTGCCGTTCGACCCGTTCATGATCAAGCAGCGCCAGCCGTTCTGGATGTACGGCCTGGAGGAGCTGCGCTGTGACCTCACCGCCTTCAAGGAGGCCGTGAAGCTGGAGGCCGACGGCGTCCCGCAGGGCCGTGACGTGCAGTACGCGGTGCTGTTCGACCGCATGTTCCGCTTCCCGGTGACCGGCGAGCGCGTCCGCAACTACGACGGTCTCGGCGGCCAGCTCCTCTTCGCGTACCTGCACAAGCACGACGTGGTCCGCTGGACGGACAACAAGCTGCACATCGACTGGCAGCGCGCCCCCGAGGTGACGAACCAGCTGTGCGCCGAGATCGAGAAGCTGTACCGGGACGGCATCGACCGCCCGAAGCTCGTGCACTGGTTCGCCGCGTACGACCTCGTCTCCACGTACCTCGCCCCGCACCCGGGATCCCGCTGGGCCAAGGGCCCCGACGCCCTGGACCTGTCGCTGCCGCCGCGCAAGCTGGTCGACGACGTGCTGCCGGACGAGTTTCCGCTCAGCATGTTCTATGAGGCCCTTTCCAAGAAGCTCAAGAAGGTGATCGCTTCCACGAAGGGCATCACCGCGGCGGACGCCGGGCAGGTGGCCGCGTGAGCGACAGCGGACAGCAGGAGGCGACTGCCATGACCGACACCACCGACGCCGTGAAGAACTCGCTGGACGGTGCCGTGATCGCGGTCGCCGGCGCGGCGGGCCCCGCCGGACGTGCCACGCTCAAGCGGCTCGCCGAGGCCGGCGCCACCGTGATCGGCGCCGACGCGGACGCCGAGCGGCTCGCGCAGGCCGTCGACGAGGCGCGCTACGCGCACGGCGGCGCCACCGTCATCGGCGACACCGTCGACCTGCTCGACCTGCACGCGACCCGCGACTGGGCCGACCGCGTAGAGAAGGACTTCGGCCGGGTCGACGGCGTCGTCCACCTCGTCGGCGGCTGGCGCGGCGGCGCCACCTTCGCCGGCACCGACCTCGCGGACTGGGACCTGCTGGAGAAGCTGCTGATCCGTACGCTCCAGCACACCTCGCTCGCCTTCCACGACGCCCTCAGCCGCAGCGACCGCGGCCGGTTCGTGCTCATCAGCGCCGCAGGCGCCTCGAAGCCGACCGCGGGCAACGCGGCGTACGCCGCCGCGAAGGCCGCCGCCGAGGCGTGGACGCTGGCGCTCGGCGACGCCTTCCGCAAGGCCGGGGGTGACGCCGGCCCGGAGCAGGCGGCTACGATCCTGGTGGTCAAGGCGCTGGTGCACGACGCGATGCGCGCGGAGCGCCCCAACGCGAAGTTCGCGGGCTTCACCGACGTGAAGGATCTGGCCGAGGCCATCACCGGCGTCTGGAACAGGCCCGCCGCCGAAGTGAACGGGACCCGTCTGTGGCTGACCGACAAGCCGTGAACCCTCCGAAGACCGACGCCCGCCGCCACCACGACCCCGCAGTCCGGGGCTTCGCCAGCGACAACTACGCGGGAGCCCACCCCGAGGTGATGGCGGCGCTCGCCCTCGCCAACGGCGGCCACGAGGTCGCGTACGGGGAGGACTCCTACACGGAGAACCTCCAGGGGATCATCCGCGCCCACTTCGGCCCCACCGCCGAGGCGTTCCCCGTGTTCAACGGGACCGGTGCCAACGTCGTCGCGCTCCAGGCGGTCACCGACCGCTGGGGCGCGGTGATCTGCGCCGAGTCCGCCCACATCAACGTGGACGAGGGCGGTGCCCCCGAGCGGATGGGCGGCCTCAAGCTGCTCACCGTACCGACGCCGGACGGCAAGCTGACGCCCGAGCTGATCGACCGGCAGGCGTTCGGCTGGGACGACGAGCACCGGGCGATGCCGCAGGTCGTCTCCGTCACGCAGTCCACCGAACTGGGCACCCTGTACACGCCCGACGAGATCCGCGCGATCTGCGAGCACGCCCACGCCCACGGCATGCGCGTCCACCTCGACGGCTCCCGCATAGCCAACGCGGCGGCGTCCCTGGACGTGCCCATGCGCACCTTCACCAGCGCCGTCGGCGTCGACATCCTCTCGCTCGGCGGCACGAAGAACGGCGCGGTGTTCGGCGAGGCCGTCGTCGTCATCAACCAGGACGCCGTGCGCCACATGAAGCACCTGCGCAAGCTGTCCATGCAGCTCGCGTCGAAGATGCGGTTCGTGTCGGTGCAGTTGGAGGCGCTGCTCGCCAAGGACCTGTGGCTGCGCAACGCCCGGCACGCCAACGAGATGGCCCAGCGCCTCGCCGAGGGCGCCCGCCAGGTCGACGGCGTGGAGATCCTCTACCCCGTACAGGCCAACGGCGTCTTCGCCAAGCTGCCCCGCGAGGTCTCCGAGCGGCTGATGAAGAAGTACCGCTTCTACTTCTGGGACGAGGCGGCCGGGCACGTGCGCTGGATGTGCGCCTTCGACACCCGCGAGGACGACATCGACGCCTTCGTCGCGTCCCTCAAGGAGGAGATGGCCCGCTAGGGACCACCGTCCCCGGTCACTGAAATTGTGCATAGGTATGCGGTCGACCGTAAAGTCATTGACTGGGGGTCGGCCGCGTTCCTATGCTCCCGGCCATGCGGCTGTTCCAGCACGACCCCGACCTCTCCGCCTATCTCGCGGCGGACGACGTGATCGACCATCACCACCCGGTGGTACGCGAGACCGCGGCCCGCCTCGCGCGGGACGCGACCGACACGTACGCCTACGCGCACGCGGCCTTCGAGTACGTCCGCGACAGCGTTCCGCACTCCGCCGACACCGGGGATCCCCGCGTCACCTGGCGCGCATCCGACGTGCTCGCCCAGCGCACCGGCATCTGCCACGCCAAGGCCCACGCCCTCGCCGCGCTGCTGCGCGCCGAGGACATCCCCACCGCCCTGTGCTACCAGCGGCTCACCCACGACGCCGGCACCGGCTGGTGCCTGCACGGGCTCGTCGCCGTACGGCTGAAGGGCGCCTGGCACCGCCAGGACTGCCGGGGCAACAAACCCGGCGTGGACGCCCGCTTCTCCCTGGACGGCGAACGCCTCGCCTGGGTCCCCGACGAGGACGCGGGCGAGGCGGACCATCCCGTGCTCTACGCGGCCCCGCACCCGGCGGTCGTCGACGTCATGCGCGGCGCCCCGGACCGCGCCCACCTCTGGGAGCACCTGCCCGACACGCTGCCCGACGCCCCGCGCGCGTAGGGCGCAGCGTCACTCCGACCGGGACTCGGCGGCCTTGACCTCTTCGGGAGTCGGGGCCGACCCGCCCAGATGCGCCGGCATCCACCACGTGTCGTCCGCGCCCTTGGGCCGCACCGGATACGCCCGCTGCGCCGCCTCCAGCAGCTCCTGCACGCGGTCGCGCAGCCGGCGCGTGATGGCACCCGCGTACTGCTCGCGCGGCGCCTCCAGGGCCTCGCCGACCCGGATCGTGATCGGGATGTGCTGGCGCTTGAAGTTACGCGGGCGGCCCTTGGTCCACAGGCGCTGCGTGCCCCACAGCGCCATCGGGATCAGCGGCACGCCGGCCTCCTGCGCGAGCCGCACCGCACCCGTCTTGAAGCTCTTGAGTGTGAACGACTGGGAGATCGTCGCCTCGGGGAACACCCCGACGATCTCGCCCGAGCGCAGCGAACGCAGCGCGTGCTGATAGGCCAGGTCGCCCTGCGCGCGGTCCACCGGGATGTGCTTCATGCCCCGCATCAGCGGGCCCGAGACCTTGTGCCGGAACACCGAGTCCTTCGCCATGAAGCGCACGAGGCGCTTCTGGGGCAGCGCCGCGAGCCCGTCGAAGACGAAGTCCAGGTAACTGATGTGGTTGCTGACCAGGACGGCGCCGCCGGAGCGCGGAATGTTCTCCGAGCCCTTGCAGTCGATCTTCAGGTCGAGCGCCTTGAACCACGTGCGGGCGACGCCGATGACCGGCCGGTAGACGAGCTCTGCCATGGAGGGGGTGGACCCTTCTTCGTGCCCGGGGATTCCCTCCTGGTGGAAGGAGTCCCCGGCGGTAAGTTACGCAGCCGTAGGTTTTGCGGCTTGCGCAGATCGTGCCCCAAGAACGGCCGAGTGACCAGTCCTGGTTCCGGCGACGTGCGAGATCCTTGTCACGTCACCGGGAATCAACGCGCCCGCGTAAGCGCTGCACCTGGGGGAACGTGCCGACCGAGCAGGAGGAGCGCCGCAGTGGCCGTGGGTGAAGTGATGCTGGACGCCGGGCAGTTGGGTGAGGGCCTGGGGGAGCGGGCCACGCTCGTCCAGTTCTCCAGCGCCTTCTGCGCCCCCTGCCGGGCCACCCGGCGCGTCCTGGCCGACGTCGCCGCGGTGGTCCCCGGCGTCTCGCACATCGAGATCGACGCCGAGGCCCGCCTCGACCTCGTCCGAGCCGTCGGTGTCGCCAAGACCCCCACTGTGCTCGTCCTCGACGCCCACGGCCGCGAGGTGCGCCGGGCGGCGGGGCAGCCGCGCAAGGCCGATGTCATCGCGGCACTCGGCACGGCGGTCTGAGCGGCCGTCATGGCGACAGGGGCACCGGCGCGGGCGCCGGCCGTGCTGTGGCCGGTGACGCATCTCCCAGATGACGGTACGCACTTGACTGCACGCAGCACGTATCGTCAGGCTGACCTTATGCCCCCGGAACTCCTTCTCCACGAGCGGGTCCACGTCGACCTCGCGCGCTGTTCGAGCGCCCGCTGTCCCGGCCGTCACTGACCCGGCCCCGGACCCCGCTCGACACCTCCCAGCAGAAGGACAACTCCATGACGGCCACCCCCGACCTGCGCACCGCCCGGCCCGCCACGCCCGACCTGCTCCGCTCCGTCTTCCGCAGGCACGCCGCCGGCGTCGCGGTCATCACGGCGGCGGGCAGTGCTCCCGTCGGTTTCACCGCCACCTCCCTGACCTCCGTATCCGCCGAGCCGCCGGTGATCTCCTTCGGCGTCTCGCTCGGCAGCTCCAGCTGGCCCACGCTGGCCGAGGCCGCGCACGTCGGCGTGCACATACTCGGGGAGCATCAGGCCGATCTCGCGGCCACCTTCGCCCGCAGCGGGGCGGACCGCTTCGGGGCGCCCACCGCCTGGTTCGAGGGGCCCGAGGGCGTCCCCGTGCTCGACGGCGTCCTCGCCTGGATGGTCTGCAAGATCATCGCCCGCGTGCCCGCAGGGGACCACCGGATCGTGCTCGCGGAAGCGGTCTGCGGCGACCCCGCCGGAGGCGGCCGTCCGCTCCTCTATCACCAGGGGCGATTCAACGCTCTGCGGGACTGAGAGTTCCCGCTTCACCCCCGTGCGCCGGGTTGGCAAGGTCACAGTGCAAAGCGCTTGCTCAGTGGGCACCATCTCTGTGTACTGACGAGTAATATTTCGTTCGGTGCGCGGGCCGCCCCGACCGGAAGAGTCCGCTTCAGGCGCCTATGCTGCCAGCAGGAAGACGTGGTCAGTCGAGGCAGCAGGGCCGCCCCGTAAAAGACGATTGCAGTAGGAGAGCCGGCGTGAGCTTGAGGATCGTTGTCACCGTGAAGTACGTGCCGGACGCGACGGGTGACCGGCGTTTCGCTGATGACCTGACCGTGGA